>PLSW01000029.1 GCA_003165275.1 Caulobacteraceae bacterium | reverse complement strand
CCGCGCCACATCCCGACTCTACCCCATTTCAGAAGTTCGGCCGCCCGCCAGCGACGCTCTTCCGACGGTTGAGGTTCGGGTGAAATCGCGGCGGTGACAAGGTCCGGGAACGCCCCTGGGCGGAAGCTCTAACCCACCGTCCTTCGGTTCGCGAAGCGAACGGCCGGATGGGGCGGCGGCCCGCCGCGTTGCTCTAATCCTGGCCGGGCCTTACGGCCGCAGGATCAGCGCCGTCTGGGTGGCCTCGAACTGCGACAGCCGCCCCAGGTAGGTCATGCCCAGCAGCGAGGTCTGCAGGCCCTTTTCAATCACCAGCGCGTCGACGTTCCGCACCCGGGCGCCGGCGACCGAAACGTCCGCGAGGCTGACCTTGGCGGCCCGCACCTGGCCAGCCGCGGTGGTCACCTGGTAGGTGTAGTTCAGGTCCCTCGGCTCGATGCCCAGGCGGCGGGCGTCTTCGAGGGTCAGGGCCACGGCGCTGGCGCCGGTGTCGACCAGGAAATGCACGGCCCGGCCGTTGACCGTGGCCTCGGCCCAGAAGTGGCCGTCGGGAGCCTTGACCACGGAGGCCGGGGCGCCGGTGGCGGCGCCGGGCGCGGGTTCGACGGCGACGGATTGCGCCGGCGCCATCTGGCCCCCTTGGCCGAGGGTCATGACCGCCTTGGCGGACACCCCCGCCGATATGACGGCGACCAATCCTATCGCCGCGAACCTGAGCATCGGAAACCCCGCCATTTTGGCTGCACGGGGCGTTGGCCGACCCGCTTAGCGTCACCATGCGCCGCGATGGGTTTGCAACGGATGAATGAAAGCGAGAATCGCCAGGCGCGGGTCGCCGCTAGATCAGCCCAAGTTTTTCCGGGCTGATCCGGGCGCGCCGCGCGGGCAGGGCGATCATGACCGCGGCCCGTTCGGCGTCGGAGAGGCCGCCCCAGCGGGCGATTTCCGGCAGGGTGCGGTGACAGCCCAGGCAAAGGCCGCTGGCGCCGTCCACCACGCAGACCTTGATGCAGGGGGTGGCGATCGGCCGGGGCGGCGCGGGCGGGGTCGCGGTCATGCGCCAGATTTGCGGTGCGAAACGGCCGGACGCAAGAGCGGTTTGGAGGAATGGGAACGAGCCGAGCAGGGTTGCGGCGGCCCGACGCCCCCTCAGTCGGCTTCGCCGNNGTTTCACGGTGGAGCAACGCGTCCTTTGTCCTCCCCCATTTATGGGGGAGGTGGACCCGAGCAACGCGAGGGGACGGGCGTCGGCCCGTCGCACGCCTTTTTCAGACGAGGCGCGGGGCCGCCCTAGGCGGGAATCGCGTAAGCGACCGTGGCGTGGGCGGCCAGGCGCTCCGGCCCCTCGGTCCACAGGCGCACGTCGGCGGTGGCGATGCGCCGGCCGAGCTTGAGCAGGCTGGCCTCGGCGATCAGGTCCCCGGGCTTGGCGGGGCGCAGGAAATGCATGGTCAGGGACGTAGTCACCGCCATCGGAACCTCGCCGATGTGGGCCAGCACCAGGGCGTAGACCGCCATGTCCGCCAGGGCCATCATCGTCGGCCCGGAAATGACCCCGCCGGGACGTAGGGACCGGGCGTCGTAGGGGCGCAGCACGCGCACCCGCCCCGGCTCGACCGCGATCACCTTCGCCCGGTCGGCCTCCTTGCCGCCGGGAAAGGCGCGCTGCAGAAAGGCGTTGAGGGCGTCGACGTCCTGCACGATGCGCTCGGCGCTGGGCGGGGTCGGCATTGGGGCGCTCCGGGGGGTGGGGACCCCCATCTGACGGGCGACGGCGGCCGGGGCAAGATCAGACGTCTTCCCAGCAGGCCCAAGCGGCGCTAACTGCGCGCATGCCCAGCCAGCCCTTCGACGATATCCGCAGCCTGATCCACGATCTTCCGCCCGCCCCCGCGGCGGCGCAGGCGTCCGCGGCCGGCCCCGTCCTGGCGCGGATGGCGGACTGGATCGCGGCCTGGCGAGGCGGGGCGCAGGTGAACCGGCCGATCTTCGCCCTCTATGTCGGCGGCCACGCCGGCGTCGACCAGGCCGGGACCTCCCGACAGTTGATGGAGCGAATCGCCGCCGGCGACGCCGACATCTCCCGCGCCGCCCAGCATCTGGGCGCGGGCCTGGACGTCTATGAACTGGCCATCGACCGGCCGGTCCCCGACCTGACCGCCAGCGCGGCCATGAGCGAGCGCGAATGCGCCGCCACCATGGCCTTCGGCATGGAGGCCCTGGCCAAGCAGCCGGACCTGCTCTGCGTGGGCGCGCTTGGGGGAGAGGGCCGGCTGATCGCGGCGGCGGCCCTGGCCCACGCCCGCTTTGGCGGCGCGGCGGCGGACTGGACCCCAGTGGCGCAGGCGGGCCGCGTCGCCGCGGCCGTCGAACGGGCCCGCACCGAGGCCGGCGACGATCCCCTGCAGCAACTGCGCCAACTCGGGGGCCGGGAGACCGCCGCGGCCTGCGGCGCCATCCTCGCCGCCCGCACCCAGGCCGTGCCCGTGCTGCTGGGCGACTATCCGGGCCTCGCCGCCGCCGCGGTGCTGGGGGCCCTGGACGCGCTGGCGATCGATCACTGCCGCCTGGCCTGCGCGCCGGCGGCGCCGGGGGCGCGGCGACTGGCGGACGCCCTCGGCCTCGTCCCCTGGCTCGACCTCGATCTCGAGGCCGACGATGGAACAGGCTGCGCCGCTGCGCTTTCTCTGATCCGGCTGGCCTGCGCGATCACCGCGCACGGCGCGCCCTAGCAAGAGGCTGCGAGACGGCGTCATGTCCATCCTGCGGCCCGGCGACACCTGTTGGCGCATCGAGACGGCCGATCGCGCCGCCTTCCTGGTCGACACCCAGGACTATTTCACCGCCGTCAGCGCGGCCCTGGCCAAGGCCCGCCATTCGATCCTGCTGCTCGGCTGGGGGTTCGATCCGCGCACCCGTCTGCATCCGGACGGCCTCGACGGGCCGGACGATCCGGACGAGATCGGCCATGTGCTGATCCGGCTGGCGCGGGCGCGGCCCGAGCTCGACATCCGGCTGCTGATCTGGAAATCCGCGCTGCCGGTGGCGATCTCGCAGGACTTCTTCCCCCACCGCTCCCGGGCCTGGTTCAAGGGGACCTCGGTGAAGTTCATCCTCGACGACGCGGTGCCCTTGGCCGCCTGCCACCACCAGAAGGTGCTGGTGATCGACGACGCCATCGCCTTCTGCGGCGGCGGCGACTTCGGCGTCGATCGCTGGGACACCCTGGCCCACGCCGATTCCGACACCCGCCGGCTCAACCCGGATCACGACCAGCACGCGCCCCGGCACGAGGTGGTGATGATGGTCGACGGGGCGGCCGCCCGGGGCCTGGCCGATCTGGCCCGCGCGCGCTGGCGGCGGGCGACCGGCGAGACCGTGGCGCCGCCGCCGGTTCTAGCGGAAGACGCCTGGCCCACGGCGGTCCGGCCCAGTGTCGAGAAGCCCGGGATCGCGATCGTGCGCACCCAGCCCGCCTGGCGCGGATCGGAGCAGATCGAGGAGTGGCGACGGCTGACCATGGCGTCCATCGCCGCGGCCCGGCGCACCCTCTATCTTGAAAACCAGTACTTCACCTCGCCGGTGATCGCCGAGGCCCTGGCCCGGCGGCTGGCCGAGCCGGATGGGCCGGAGATCGTGCTGGTCTCCACCGCCCACAGCCCGAGCTATTTCGACAAGCTGACCATGGACCGCGCCCGCTCCCTGATGCTGCGGCGGCTGCGGGCGGCGGACGTCTTCGGCCGCTTTACCGCCCTGTCGCCCTTCACCACCTCGGGCAAGCCGGTCATCGTCCACGCCAAGGTCACCATCGTCGACGACCGCCTGGTACGCATCGGCTCAGCCAACCTCAACAACCGCTCCGGCGGGCTGGACACCGAATGCGAGGNNGGGCCACTATGTGGGCCGCTCCGCCGCCGACGTCGCTACAGCCATTGAGCGCCACGGCGGCCTGATCGCGGCCATCGACCGGCTGAACCACGGCGGGCGGCTACGGCCCATCGAGCTGGTCAAGCTCGGCCGCCTCGGCCGGTTCATCGCCGAATACCACCTGGGCGACCCCACCGGCCCCGACGACGATTTCGCCCCCCTCAAGCGCCGCAAGAGGCTGAACGACCAGGTCCGCGCCATCGCCGTGGGGGCGTTGAAGGCGGAGGACTCCTCCCTCTGCGAGGCGCCGGAGACCTAGGGCGAGACGCCGGTGGGGTAGGGGNNCTCCCCCATTTATGGGGGAGGTGGACCCGAGCAACGCGAGGGGCCGGAGGGGGCAAGTGGAGGGCGCAGACTTGCCCCCTCCGTCGCGTGCGCTTCGCGCCGCGCCACCTCCCCCATAAATGGGGGAGGTGCAGGGGCGGCGCCGTCGCGCTCTCACCCCTACCCCGCCAGTTCGAAATCCATCACCAGCGGCAGGTGATCCGACGCCATCCGCGTTGCGGGGGTATAGGGGGCGTCGATGTCCACCACCTTGATCCCGCCGCTGACGAACAGGTGGTCGATCCGCAGCACCGGCAGGCGGGACGGGAAGGTCGCCGTCGGGCGCTTCCTTGGACACAGCAGCCGGGCGTTGGCGAGGCGGGCGGTGATGGTCTTGTGCACCACCGAGGCGCGGGTGGCGTTGAAGTCCCCCAGCATGATCAGCGGCGCGCCCGCATCCCCCCGGCCGAGCCAGGCGTGTCCGGCGAGGGCCGCGGCCTGCACCTGCTGCTCGCGGGGGACCAGGCCCAGGTGGGTGTTGATCACCTGCAGCTCCACATCGCCGATCATGATCCCCACCCACAGGGCGCCGCGGGGCTCCAGCCGCAGGGCGGGCGACAGGCCGGGCAGGGGGGCGGCCTTGATCAGCCGCTCGGGCAGGCAGGTGAGCAGCGCGTCGCCGTACTGCTCCTCCTCCACCCGCAGTGCGGCGTTGAAGTGGAAGGTCATCTCCAGGCGCTGGGCGATGGCGTGGGCCTGGTCGACCCCGCCGGTGCGGGCGCGGCCGACGTCCAGCTCTTGCAGGGCGACGATGTCGGGTTCGAGCGAGGCGATCACATCGGCGACGCGGCCGACGTCCAGGCGTCGGTCCATGCCGACGCAGCGACGGACATTGTAGGTGAGGATACGTGGCATGGGAGTTCCTTAGCATTCCCAAACGCGCGAGGCGCGCAATGGTCGCGGCTGTTTGACGTTGACGTTTACGTCATCATTGCAAAGCCATCGCCGGCGCCTATCATCCGCGCCGACCCGCGCCCGGCCCTCAGGGCGCGACCTGACGACATCCGGAGACGTCTATGAACCTCGATTTTTCCCCCGAGGACCTTGCCTTTCGCGACGAGGTTCGCGCCTTCATCGCGCAGAACTATCCGGCGGGCCTGCATGAGAAACAGACCAGCGAGGACGCCCTCTCCAAGGAGGACTACCTCTCCTGGCACAAGGTGCTGGCCAAGAAGGGCTGGGTGGCCCCCGGCTGGCCCAAGGAGTTGGGCGGAACGGGGTGGACCCCGACGCAGAAGTACATCTGGTCGGAAGAGCAGGCCCGCGCGGACACCATCCCGATCCTGCCCTTCGGCATCAATATGGTCTCGCCGGTGATCTACACCTTCGGCACGCCCGAGCAGAAGGCCAAGTTCCTGCCGCCCACCTACAACGGCGACATCTGGTGGTGCCAGGGCTACTCCGAGCCCGGCGCCGGCTCCGACCTCGCCTCCTTGCGCACCCGCGCCGTGCGCGAGGGCGACCACTATATTGTCAATGGCCAGAAGACCTGGACCACCCTCGCTCAGCACGCGGACTGGGGCTTCTTCCTTGTGCGGACGGATCCGGATTCCAAGCCGCAGGCCGGGATCAGCTTCCTGCTGATCGACATGAAGACCCCCGGCATCAGCGTTCGCCCGATCATCACCCTGGGCGGCGAGCACGAGGTCAACGACGTCTTCCTGGATAACGTCAAGGTGCCGGTGGAAAACCGCATCTTCGAGGAAAACCAGGGTTGGACGGCGGCCAAGTTCCTGCTGGCCCACGAGCGCTCCGGCATCGCCGGCGTCGCCCGCTCCAAGCGCGGCATCGAACGCATCCGCCAGATGGCGTCCACGGAAATGGCCGACGCCTCCGGCCCGCTGCTGGGGGATCCCTTCTTCAAGCGCAAGGTCGCCGAGCTGGAGATCGACCTCACCGCCCTGGAATACACCGAACTGCGCACCCTGGCCGGCGAAGCCTCGGGCAAGGGCCCCGGGCCGGAATCGAGCCTCTTGAAGATCAAGGGCACCGAGATCCAGCAACGGGTGACGGAACTCGCCCTTGAGGCCGCCGGCCACTACGGCGCCCCCTATTTCCGGGGCTTCCCGAAGGACGGCGACAACCTGCACCCCATCGGCCCCGACTACGCCCACCCCACCGCGCCCAGCTATTTCAATGGCCGCAAGACCTCCATCTACGGCGGCTCCAACGAGATCCAGCGCAACATCATCGCCAAGATGGTGCTGGGACTGTGAATTTAGTTTCTCCCATAGGGAGAAGGAGGGGCCCACGGAGCGAAGCTGAGTGGGAGGATGAGGGGGTACGGTCTATCCGAATGATCCTGAACCACCGTAGTCCCTCACCCTCCCACGCTTCGCGCGGGCCCCTCCCTCTCCCTTCGGGAGAGGTGTTCCGTGCACGGCGCCATTTCAACTGAACCGAACACCCCCACCCCAACCCCTCCCCGCAAGGGGGAGGGGCTATCACGTCACGAGGATTGATCTGATGGACTTCAACTTCACCGAAGAGCAGTCGATGCTCCGCGACACGGTCGCCAGCTATCTGCAGGACACCTACGACTTCGACGCCCGCCGGGCGATCATCAAGTCCGACGCGGGCTGGAAGCCGGAAAACTGGACGGCCTTCGCCGAGGCCCTCGGCATCCTCGGCGCGCCCTTCTCGGAAGAGCTGGGCGGCCTGGGTGGCGGCGCCACCGAGAACATGATCGTCATGGAGGAATTCGGCAAAGCCCTGGTGGTCGAGCCCTACCTCGGCACCGTGGTCATCGGCGGCGGCTTCATGAAGCATTCCGGCTACGCCGGGGCGGCGGACGTGATCGAGAAGATCATCGGCGGTACGAGCGTCATCGCCTTCGCCTACGCCGAGCCGCAGGCCCGCTACACCTGGCAGGATCTGAAGACCACCGCCCGCAAGGAAGGCGCCGGCTATGTGCTCAACGGCCACAAGGCCGTGGTCGTGGGCGCCCCCTGGGCCACCCACCTGATCGTCACCGCCCGCACCGGCGGCGGCCAGCGCGACGCCGGCGGCGTCTCGGTGTTCATCGTCGACAAGTCGG
>PLSW01000229.1 GCA_003165275.1 Caulobacteraceae bacterium | reverse complement strand
GGCGTTAGCGCGGGCTGGTATTAGAAGCTGCGGCTCACCACCACGGTGAACAGCTCCGGCGCAACGAGCTGATTGCCCCGCACATGCTGATAGACGGGGAACTTGACGTCCCCGTAGAACCGCCACTTGTCCGTGCGCAGTTCCAGGCCAGGTGAAAGCATCAGCCGACTGTAGCCGCTGTCGACGGGATTCGCCGCGTCGCCGGAGTCCGCCGCCCGCGCGGAGCCGATCACCTGCAGCAGCGGCGAGAGGCTTGCCTTGTCGTTGTCGAAGCTGGCCGCCTTGTAGATCACCCCACCCGCCGCATCGAGGGTCTGGCCCGGCCTGTAACCGCCCACCGTGATGACCGGAGCCTCCCACTGGCCCTTGGCGAAATAAGTCAGGGTCTCGTCCCTGTTGAGGGCGCCCACATGATAGGCCCCCAGGACGATATCCGTGCTGCCGGAGCCGATCTGGGTGTCGCGGTCAAATCCGGCGGCGTGGTAGTCCCCCGTGGGCAGCTTCAGGCCGAACGTCACCCCGGTCGTCATCGACTTGCTGAACCCGGTGTAGACGGCGCTGAGCCGGATATCGCCCAAGGCCTGGCTGTGAAAGCTGTCGATGGTTCCCGATCCGTCATCGGTGCGGAAGTCCCGGTTCCACACGGGCGCCTCGACCATGAAGCCCCAGCCGCAGCTGAACATGTACTGGCCGCCCAGGGTGATGAAATCGGTCTTGATCTGCTTGTCGGAGTTGTCGGCGGCGGGAGCGGCCTTGTCGCCGCTCCAGTTCTTGTTCTGGTCCATGAAGTCGTATTCCAGCCAGGCGTCGCCGCCATGGTTGGTGGGCAGCAGGGATCCGGCGCCGACGCTGAACACGCTGCAGCCGCAGGCGCAGGCGAGGGCGGTCTGGGGCAGGACGAGGAGGGCGAGGAGGGCCGCCAGGGCGGCGGTGAGGCGAGGGGACATGGAAAGGCTCCGGTGCGCCGGCGCTGTACGCCTGGCGTCTGAACGATCAGAGACGGACCCGTGCGGTCGGGGACGGGCCGGCGAGGTCAGATCGTTTGGAGCGGCGGGCCTTGGGAGGGCGGCGGCGGGGCGGCGAGACCGCGGCCGGGCGCGCGGTCGGCCGGGGTGGACACCGGCGCGGCGCTGAAGGCGAAGGCTGTAGCGACCAGCATCGGCGGGGCGCCGTCCAGGGTCGCCACCCCGTGGCCGGCGAAGGCGCAGACGCCGCTGTTGTGAGTCGCTGGGGCATTGGCGGGCTTGCCGTGGTCGTCGGCGACGGCCACCAGGGCGCCATGGCCGGTGCAGACCACCAGGGTCGGGGCGCCGTCCTGGCGGCTGACCATGAACTCGCCGGGCACGCAGATCTGCAGCACCAGCGCCAGCATCGCCAGCGCCGCCCCCAGACCAAACCTGCGAGTCGGGAACCCACCCATCCGGCCGCTCTAGCCCTGACCGACTGGCGTGTCGATAGACCTAGGTCAAAATTCCCTCGATTCCGGACAGGCGGAACCTGTGGGCGCCGGATCCAATCGCCCTCTTTATTGTCATGGCCGGCCTCGTCTCCATAGTCGCAAGGTTAGAGCCCGTCGGGTCTGCCCATAAGCCGCTCCCCTGTTCGTCATCCCGGCCGGAGCGCCCTTGCGCGGAGGGCCGGGACCCAGAAGGTTCGCAAGAGCGGTGGGGCTTGACGCCGGGTCCCGGCTTTCCGCTTCGCTCCGGCCGGGATGACGAGCAGAGGGCGCGGCGGCCTCGCATGACTGCCGCGCCATTGACTAGTTTGCGCCTATGCGGCCATGCCCGGCCATGACAGTCGATTGTGCGCAGGCCGCAACAACCGCGTGGCCCCTACGCCGCCCGCGCGTCCGTCTCCGCCATCCGCTGGATGGCCACATAGTCCGTCTTGCCCGTTCCCAGCACCGGGATCTCCGGCACCCGCACGATCTTGCGGGGCACGGCCAATTCCGGCGCGCCGACGGCCTGGGCATGAGCCACCAACTTGGCCACCGCCGCGTCCAGGCGGTCGGTGACCAGCACCAGCTTCTCGCCCTTCTTGGCGTCGGGCATGGAGATCACCGCGTGCCGGGCGTCCGGCCAGACCCCGGCGGCGAGATCTTCCGCGGCGGTGAGCGACACCATCTCCCCGCCGATCTTGGCGAACCGCTTCACTCGGCCCTCGATCCGGACATAGCCGTCATCGTCAAAGGTGACCACGTCGCCGGTGTCGTGCCAGCCGTCCACCAGGGGATCGACGCCGCCGGTCTCGTTCAGATAGCCGGCCATGATGTTGGGACCGCGCACCAGCAGGCGCCCGCCGGTGGGAATGCCCTCCACCGGCTCCAGCCGCGTCTCCATCCCTGGCACCATGGGCCCAACCGTGCCGCGCTTGTTTGCGCCCGGCTTGTTGACCGCGATCACCGGCGAGGCCTCGGTGGCGCCGTAGCCTTCCAGCAGGGGGATGGCGCCGAAGCGTTCGTTGATCAGGTTGTGGGTCTCGTCCCGCACCCGTTCGGCGCCGCAGACCACGAACTTAAGTCCCGAGAGGTCGCCCGGATCGGCGGAGCGGGCGTACTGGTTCACGAAGGTGTCGGTGGCCAGGAGGATCGCCGCCTTGGTGTCGCGGATCAGGGCGGGGATCTGCTTCACGTGCAGGGGCGAGGGATACTGGAAGGCTTTCATGCCGCTCAGGATCGGCAGCAGCACCCCGCCGGTTAGACCGAAGCAGTGGAAGATCGGCAGGGGGTTGAACATCACCCAGTCGGGGTCGAGATCGATGTGGGCGGCGATCTGGTCGACGTTGGCGCAGAGGTTGCCCTGGGTCAGCATAACCCCGCGCGGGGCGCCGAAGCTGCCGGAGGTGAACAGGATCACCCCCGGATCGCTCGCCTTGGCCGGGCTGCGGAACTGACGGGGCAATGCGCCCGCAAGGGCCGCAAACGCCTTGTCGGCCAAATTCACCTGTTGGCGCACGTCCTCCAGGTAGTTGATCGTATAGTCCGCCGAGAGGGCGTCGATCAGGTCGTCCAGTTTGCCCTGGTCGATGAACCGGTGGGCGGTAAGGATCCGGGTGACTCCGGCCAGCTTGCAGGCGGCCTTGAGGTTGCGGATGCCGGCGGTGAAGTTGAGCATCGTCGGCACCCGCCCGAAGGCGTGCAGGGCGAAGAAGGTCACCACCCCCGCCGAACTCGACGGCAGCATCACCCCGACCCGCTCGCCCTTCCTGGTCATCCCTGACAGGCGACGCCCCAGGGCGAAGGCGCCGCGGATCAGGTCGGTGTAGCTGAGGGGGTTGCGCTCCTGGTCTTCCAGGATGGGCTTCTTGGCGCCGTAGGTGTCGCGGGCGTCGATCAGAGCGTCGAACACGGCGCGTTGGCCGGCTCGCGCATCGTAGGCGCGCGGCATGGGCAGTTACCTCCAGCAGTCTCTACGGACTAAGCGTGGCAGGCTATCGTCCGTTGCACAGCTTGGGAAGGGGCGGCCTTAGGGCGCGGATTTCACCGGTTTGGGTCTGGGCAGAAGGGCTTCGATGACGGCTACCTCCCGCGCGTGGGCCTCCTCGGGCGACATGGCGATGGCCTCGGTGCATCCGCTGAGGGCGCGGCAAATGGGCGCCCAGCGTCCGCCCTCCCGCCCATTCCAGGCCGGATCACCCAGGATCAGGACCGGCGGCGGGCCGCCTAGGTTGTCATGGGTCGCCGCGGGGCGCGCGATCTCGACCTCGCGGCCAAGGGCGTCGAAGGCCGCCAGCCAACTCAGGCTGGGCCCGCCCATGCGCAGGTCCGGATTGGCGACCTGCCAGGCGTGGCGCACGGCGTCAGGACCGCCCTGGGGCCCGGCCGGCTCGGCACGGTCCCAGCCATGGGCGCCAGGCGCCCGCAGGGTCCCCAGACCCAGCCGCTGCGCCGCGCTCAGGGACGAGACCGCCGCCACGTCGCCCGGCGTTCGTAATGTCGGCGCGGCGAGAATCACTTCGGAGGCGGGCAGCCTCCGGCCTTGAACGCTCCGTGTCGCCAACACCCCGGCCGTCCCTTCGGCGATCACGACGAAGGGCTGGCTCCCCTGCGGTCGGATCACCTGGCCGATCATGTGGGAGACCGCGACATCGTCGCTGGCGAAGGCGGGGACGTGGCCGAGGTCGCGGGGCGAGGTCCAGCGGCCCGAGCCCCCTTGGCCGCCGCCGTCGAGCACCCAGACCGTATAGCCCCGCGCCGCGAAATCCGCGACGGCCAAGTACCAGCTCTCGGCGAAGTCGCCGTACCCCGGCAGGATCAGCACCTGGGCGCGGGGGGCGATGGTCGGGCCGAGCACGCCGTAGCGCTGGGGCGGATTGTCGCCGACCTGGATCAGGCCCCAGGCCCAGCCCGCGGGGGGCCAGCCCTTCTGGGCGAGCCCCGGCGGAATTCGGCTGTCGGTGAACGGCGCGCGGGCGTCCTGGCCGCCGCAGGCCGACAGCAACAACACCAGTCCCATGAGCACGCCACGCCTGAACATCGGTCGCCACGCTGCCCAAGCCCAAGCGTCACCGCAAGGGTCCTTGATCCCCGCCGCGTAAAAGACGATCTAGGGCGCATGGCCACGGTCATCGACACCCGCACCCCCGCCGCCCTGCGGCACCCGGAAAAACAGAACCGGCCGGAGACGGCGGTGCTGCGCAAGCCCGCCTGGCTGCGCGTGCGCGCCCCGGGCTCGGCCGGCTACAACGAGACCCGCAAGATCGTCAAAGACCATGGCCTGACCACGGTCTGCGAGGAGGCGGCCTGCCCGAATATCGGCGAGTGCTGGTCCCAGTCCCACGCCACCATGATGATCATGGGCGAGGTCTGCACCCGGGCGTGCGCCTTCTGCAACGTCGCCACCGGCCTGCCGCAGCCCCTCGATCCCTCCGAGCCCGTCCGGGTCGCCGACGCGGTGCGCAAGATGGGGCTCAAGCACGTTGTGATCACCTCGGTGGACCGCGACGACCTCGTTGACGGGGGAGCGCAGCACTTCGCCGACGTGGTGCTGGCCATCCGAGCCGCCGCCCCCGGGACCACCATCGAGATCCTGACCCCGGACTTCCTACGCAAGGGCGACGCCGCCAACGTGGTCATCGACGCGCGGCCGGACGTGTTCAACCACAACCTCGAGACCGTGCCGCGGCTCTACATCAGTATCCGCCCCGGCGCCCGCTACTACAACTCCCTGCGCCTCCTCGATCAGGTCAAGCAGCGCGATCCGCGCATGTTCACCAAGTCCGGCCTCATGGTCGGGCTCGG
>PLSW01000139.1 GCA_003165275.1 Caulobacteraceae bacterium | reverse complement strand
GTTTCACGGTGGAGCAAAGCGTTTAAACGATTTCGTCCACCGCATGGCGGGGGGTCGAGAGCGGCGTTCGCCTTTGGCGAACGCATCGGGCGCGTAAAGCGCGCCCGCGCTCTCGACGGCGGCGCGAAGCGCCGACGGGGCGTCGGTCCGCTGTAACCCTGCCGGTTCCAGCTCATCACAACCTGCTCTAGGGCCGCATTCGACCCTGCCGAGCGGCTGAATTGCGGACGATTGGCCAGTCGCTCCGTGGCGTTGGGGCATCGGTCATTTGGATGCGTTACCGAAATCCGACCGGGGACCGCCACCCATCGCCGTTTATGGCTGATAATAACAGGCCAATCGAACGTGATATGGGCGGCCAGCGGCTGAGTCGTTGCCACGTGCCGGTAAGTTCTCGCTGAACCCGCATGGAAAAAGTCTTCTTCGGCTTCTTGCTCTTGTATTGAATTGAGCTAGCAAATGAAGGGTGTGGCAGCTTTTCACCCGCTATTGAGCGTTGTTGGCATAGCGCCGGGAGAAGTTGCAACACCGAATTGGGCGGGTTGAGTGTTGGATGGAACATGATCCAATCAATTGGATGCGACGGCGACGTCGTTTGATCCAAAAGTCTCGCGGCCCGCGCGCGATTAATGAAATAGCCGGCCGATCCTAGGTGGGGTGATAACAAAGGCCGTAACTCGCGATCATCGACCGCCAATATACGTGCACCGCATATTATTGAATCCTTGCTCGCCCGTTCAATCTTTATAAGTTCGTAGGCGCCGCTATTAAATTCCGGCCTGTTGATGAATTCCGCAAAATACCCGGATAATTCAACGTCATCCTCAAGCACACAGCAGGTTTCGTCGCCACCGCGCAAAAAGTTGGTCCATGCAACGCGGTGGCTCTCAAGACACGCTCTCTCGAACCGCGTTAAAGTCTCCGCCAAGAAAGCAGATCCGTGCTCACGCACCATCGGCCCGCTCAAGAAGGTCCCGTCTACGGCGGCGATTCTCTCGTGCTCCAATTCCGCTAAACGCGGCAGAATCAGCGCCAGCCGCTCGGTGTGGCGGTCAAGATTGATAAGATAGGTCCTCATTCGGCTCGCTCGATGGCAACGACTGGCCCACGGGTATACACGCCGCGCCTAAGCCACACATCCCGCCCTTATGATGACGAAGTCGCTGGTTCGGGCGTTCGCCGGGCGCCGCCGAGCCGTCCGATGCGCCTGACCATGAGCTGGGATCCAGGTGCTTTGCCGTTTCCAGGGCGCGCATGTCAAAACGGGAAAGAGGCCAATCCCTCTCGATAGCGATCGTTCCTAGTGAACCACCACGGGTAAGGCTTGGCTGGCGAGTATCGCCAAGCTAGTAGCGGGGGGGCGCGCGCTTTTCGCGTCGGCCATTCGGAAATCATCCGTGGCGGACGACGGTCGGGGCGCTCGGGGGCGGGATGCGGCTGGGGGGATTGCTTGCAACGACGTGCGCCGATAGCCGATCAACTGCGGCCATCAAGTCTCGCCGGGGGTTACCGGCCGGACATTGACGGTATCCGCGCCATCGCGGTGATGGCGGTCGTGGTCTTCCATGCGTTTCCGAGCCTCCTTACCGGCGGGTTCGTCGGGGTCGACATCTTCTTCGTCATTTCCGGCTTTCTGATCACCCAGATCGTGCGCGAGGGGGTTGCGGCCCGAACATTCTCGTTCAGCGAGTTTTATGAGCGGCGCATCCGCCGACTGGTCCCCGCCCTGTCGGTGATGGTGGTGGTCACGGCGCTCGTCGCCCTGGTCATCCTCCCCCCGGGCGACCTGAAGAATTTCGGCCGCAGCATCGCGCCCTCGATGCTCTTCCAGGCCAATTTTCACTTCGCCCACAAGATCGGCTATTTCGCCCCGCCTGACGACGTGCGTCCGCTCCTGCACCTGTGGTCCCTGGCGGTGGAGGAGCAGTTCTACATCGTCTGGCCGCTGGTCATCTGGATTGGCGCCCGGGGGCCGCGCCCGGTGTTCAACCTCGTGCTCGTCCTGGCGATCGTCCTTTCACTGGGGGCCGACGAACTGGCCGCGCATCGCGATCCGATGGCCGCCTTCTTCTACACCCCGTTGCGAGCCTGGGAGCCGTTGACCGGCGCCGCCCTCGCCACAGTCTGGGTCCGGCCGGTTCGCACGCCATGGATTCGCGAGGTCATGGCTGTCACGGGCCTTGGCGCGATCCTGGCCAGCGTGGTCCTGCTCAACGCGACGACCCCCTTTCCCGGCCTCGCCGCCGTCCCGGCATGCCTGGGAGCCGCGCTGCTGTTGCAGGCGGGGCGGTTTGGGGGGCGGACCTGGATCGGCCGCGCGCTCAGCTGGCCGCCGCTCGTCTACATCGGCGCCCTTTCCTACTCGCTCTACCTTTGGCATTGGCCCATCTTTACGTTCCTGCGGCTTGGCAGCCCCGGCGAACCCCCCGCATGGCTGATGGCGGCCGGTGTGCTTCTGAGCCTTGGCCTATCGGCGATGAGCCTGCGCTATGTGGAGCGGCCTTACCGACGACGGCCGGAGGGCGGGCTCTCCCGCCGCGTGCTCTTCGCCGCCTCTATCGCCGCCCTGGCCGTCTTCGCGGGATTGGGGGAGGCCCTCGCGGCCGACGAGGGTCTGCGCCTTCGCGAAGGCGGCGACGTCGCGGCGGCCGACAGGGCCGAGCACGATTTCCCAACCACCGGCGACTGCGGATCGCCGGCGCTTGGCGCCGCGACCCGTTGCGCCTTCGGTGTCGTTCGCCCCGGCGCGCCCGACCTTGTGCTTCTCGGGGACTCCGAGGCCGAGGCCTGGGAGTCGGGCGTGGCGGACTTCGCCCTTAAGCATGGGCTGAAGGGTCAGCTGGTCAACATCCCCGCCTGTCCGCCGGTGATGGGTGTTGGCGAGCGCAACGCCTACGGCAAGGTCATGGACTGCGCCGCCCATAACGCTCAGGTGCTGGATCAGATCGCCGTCAACCACCGCATCCGCATTCTGGTCCTCGCCGCCCGCTGGGCCCTCTACGACCGCGGCCCCGACGCCGACCACCCCAACGCCTATCTGACGGTCCCGAACGGCCCGCGCGATCCGGGCCGGTTCCACGCCCTGCTCGCCTTCGGCCTGACCCAGGCGCTGGCAAGGGTCGAGGCGGCCCGCGCCCGCGACCTGACCGTGCTGATCCTGCGCCCGACCCCCGAGTTTCCGATAAACCCGCCCCGTTGCGCGGAACGCGCCCGGCTGGTCGGTCGCGACCCGGCCGCCTGTCTGCAAACGCCGGCGCCGGCCGTCACCGCGCGGCAGGCGGGCGCGGAAGCCATCCTGGACGCCGCCGCCCGTGGCTGGCCCAACATCCGCCTGCTGAGCGCCGATGCTCAGCTCTGCGACGCCGTGGTCTGCCGCGCCGCATTGCATGGCCGGATCCTGTTTCGTGACGGCAACCACCCGACCGCAAGCGGCGCCCGAGCCCTTGGGCCGGCGATGTTCGCCGCCGCAGAGTAACGGGGCCCCGCACATTTCTGAAGGCCGCGCCCAGTCAACAACTGAGCGTTAGCCGTGAAAAGGCCCGCGCCCTTAAACCGCCAATGGGTTGCGGCTTTGCGACCGGCTTAAAGCCAAGGCCCCGGCCGCGTGACCGACCAGGCCTGTTGTTCATGCCAAACGCCGGACGGGGCCCGAAGGCCCCGTCCGGTCCGCGTCTTGGTCGCTTCAGTTTTTTAGAAAACTGGAGCGGGCGAGGCGATTCGAACGCCCGACCCCAACCTTGGCAAGGTTGTGCTCTACCCCTGAGCTACGCCCGCGCTTCCTGGGGCCATTGGCCCCGAAAGAGGGCGGCTTATCGCAGAGGCTTTGGTCCCTGGCAAGGGGGTTTCAGCGGCCGCGGCGCGGGGTGGCCAGGCGCCGCTTGTTGACGTGGTCGGCGGGGGCGGGGCCCAGGTCCTCGGGCAGTTCGCCGCGGAAGTAGAAGCGCTGCCAGGCCTGTTTCACCGCCTCCGGCTCGTGGTTGTAGATGCGGGCGTTGAAGGCGTGACGCTGCTTGGTCCAGGCCTCGAACTGACCGTGCAGGTCCGGATCGGACTCCATGGAGCGGATCACCACCTCGAAGTCTTCGAGCAGCTTGTCCTGCACCGGCATGATGAAGCAGAAGGGCTCGCCCTTGAGGAACCGCACCTTACCCGGCCGGGTGAAATGCCAGTTCATGGTGAAGGGGAAGGGCAGCCAGTCGGTCTCCACCAGCCCCTCCAGGGCCTGGATGCCGTCCTTCACATGGTTGGGCGGCCCGCCGGCCCACAGGGACCAGCCCGGCGGCGTGCGGAAGAGGTAGCCCGGGTGAAAGGTCAGCACCCCTTGCGAGAAGTGCGACTGGACGAACTGGGTGAAGTCCGGGTGCGGCTTGTCCGGGGTCAGGGTGATGTCGTACTGCCCCGGGCCGCCGTTCCATTCGGCGGTGAAGTCCATGGGCACCAGCAGCTCCCACCCCGAGGAATTGGCCATGGTCAGCGGCAGGCAGCGATAGGGGTGGCGGTCGCCGAAGGCCTCCATCCAGGCCCGCTGAGGCCGCCCGGGCACGATTTCCGGCGGCCGCATCTGCGCATGGGTCGCGAAGGCTTCGAGCAACATGGGGCGTCGTCTCCGGTGGCGGCGCGCATCGCAAGGCCGCCGAGCCGATACCTAGCCGCGCCGTGACGCGCGCGTAAAGCCTCGCGGGTTCCGTCCGGGCTCGGCGCCGGGGGAGAAGCGGGGTAGAGCGCGATAATGATCACCGCCACCCCCCAGGCCCTGTTCGACTACCTCGACTCCATCGGCGTCGCCCACCGCACCCTGCAGCATCCCGCCGTGTTCCGGGTGGAGGAAGGCCTGGAGATCAAGGCCGCCCTGCCCGGGGGCCACACCAAGAACCTGTTCCTCAAGGACGCCAAGGACCGGCTGTGGCTGGTCACCGCCCTGGGAGAGACGACCATCGACCTGAAGACCCTGCACCGGGTGATCGGCTCGGCCCGCCTGTCCTTCGGCTCGGCGACGCTGATGGGCGAGACCCTGGGCGTCACCCCCGGCTCCGTCACCCCCTTCGGCCTGATCAACGACAAGGACCGCCGGGTCAGCCTGGTGGTGGACGCGGCCCTGCTGGCGACCGAGCCGCTGAACTTCCACCCCCTGGTCAATACGGCGACCACGGCGGTGTCCCGGGCCGGGTTCCTTGCGTTCCTGGCGGCGCTGGGGGTGACGCCCCTGGTGGTGGACTTCTCCGCATCCCCGGCGACGGTGGTGGACTAGGGCCTCCGTCCACTCCGCTTGCGACCGAGCCCCCGTTGCGCGATCATACCCGAAATTTGAAAAACACCGCGGAACGTCGCGGCGGACGGGAGGCAGGGCGATGACGGACCAGACCCAGAAGTCCAACGGCCCAAAACCCGATGGCGTTGCGCGGCGGGACGTCTTCGGCCTGGCGGCGGGGCTGGCGGCGAGCGCCGCGGCCTCGGGCCTTGCCCGCGCGGCCGACGCCCCGGCCGCGGGCCAGCACAACGCCTCCGGCGTCCCCGGGGCGCCGGAGGTCACCGACGTGATCCCCACCACCAGCGGCAGGGTGCAGGGGCTGGTGAACGCGGGCGTGCACACCTTCAAGGGGATCCGCTACGGCAGGTCCCCCGTCGGCCCCCTGCGCTGGATGCCGCCGCAAAAGCCTGAACCGGCCGCGGTGATCCTCGACTGCTCCGACTTCGGGGCCCCGGCCATGCAGATGGCGACGGGGGCCACCGCCGCCCCGGAAACCGACTTCGGCATGCAGATGAGCCGGGTCTTCTCCACCCCCTCCGACCTGAAGATCCAGAACGAGGACTGCCTCTTCCTCAACGTCTGGACCCCGGCCACCGACAGCAGGAAACGCCCTGTGATGGTCTGGATCCACGGCGGTGGCTTCGCCTACGGCTCCGGCGGCAATCCGGTCTACGGCATGGAGGACCTGGCCCGCGACCACGACGTTTGCTGCGTGAACGTCAACCACCGGCTGAACATCTTCGGCTACCTGAACCTCGCCGACCTGATGGGCGAGACCTATCGCTCGTCCGGCACGGTCGGCATGCAGGACCTAGTGCTGGCGCTGGAATGGGCGCGCGACAATATCGCCGCCTTCGGTGGGGATCCGGGCAACGTCACCATCATGGGCCAGTCCGGCGGCGGGGCGAAGGTCTCGATCCTGATGGCCATGGAGAGCGCCAAGGGCCTCTTCCACAAGGCTTCCATCCAGAGCGGCCCCGGCCTGCAGGTCGGCCGACCTGCAAACGCCACCAAGACCGCCAAGGCCCTGCTCGATGAGCTGGGCGTCGCCCCCGGCGACATCAAGGCCCTGCAGGCGATCCCGGCCGAGACCCTGGTCGCCGCGGCCTTCGCGGCGGGCAAGAAGGCCGGTCCGTCGCCGATCCCCGGCATGCGTGGCGGCGGGGGCGGCTTCAGCTTCGGCCCGATCATCGACGGGGTGGCCATCACCCGCGATCCCTTCACCCCGGACGCTCCGGCGGTCTCGGCCAAGATTCCGCTGCTCCTGGGCTACACCAAGGACGAGATGACCATCTTCATGGCGTCGGAACCCTGGTTCGGAAAGCTCACCGAAGCGGAACTGGCCCAGCGCACCCCGTTGCTGGGACCCAAGGGCGCGCCGCTGATCGCCGCCTGGCGCAAGATCCGCCCCGATTATTCGCCGACCTATCTCTGGACGGCCGCCATCAGCGCCATGTTCGCCATGGCCGGCTCGATCACCCTGGGCGAGCGCAAGGCGGCCCAGGGCGGCGCGCCCGTCTATATGTGGAACATCGTCTGGGAGACCCCGGTTTCGGGCGGGGTGTTCAAGTCCCCGCACACCATCGAAATTCCCTTCATGCTGGATAGCTGGCGCCGCGTGCCGCAGTACGTGGGCGCGGGCGCCGAGCCGGCGCACATGGCCAGGCAGATCGCCGGGTGCTGGGTCGCCTTCGCCCGCACCGGCAAGCCGGACGGGCCGGCCACCCCTCACTGGCCGCCCTACGACGCCACGCGGCGGGCGACGATGGTGTTCGACAATCGCAGCGAAGTGATCGACGACCCGCACCCGGAGCTGCGCAAGATACTGCAGGGCTAGAAATGACCTTCTCCCACGAGGGGAGAAGGTAGATTTTGAACCACCTCGACGACGCCCCGCAGAGGCGTTGCGGCCAGACAGGGAGACGCGGCCATGAGCCTGGAAGAACCCACCGTCCTCGATCGCACCAACGTTGTGCGCACCACCAATGGCCCCGTGCGCGGCTATCGCGAGGGATCGCTCAACCTCTTCAAGGGCCTGCGCTACGCGGCGCCCCCGATCGGCCCGCTGCGGTTCAAGCCGCCGCAAAAACCCCAGCCCTGGACCGAGACCGCCGACGCCCTCGGCCTGGGCGCCCCGGCCATCCAGGTCGGCGTGCCCCCCGGCGAGACCACCGGCGGCCGCAGCGCCGGCGATCCCCCCGCCCCCGGCCAGCCGGGCACGGACGAGGACTGCCTCTTCCTCAACGTCTGGACCCCGGGCCTGACCGGCGCGCGGCCGGTGATGGTCTGGCTGCATGGGGGCGGGTTCGCCGCCGGCTCGGGCGGGGCGGCCATGTACGATGGCGCCAATCTCGCCCGCCGCGGCGACGTGGTGACGGTGACCGTCAACCACCGGCTCAATGTGTTCGGCTATCTGCACCTGGCCGAGCTGGGCGGCCACGCCTCCTCCGGGCAGGCCGGCATGCTGGACATCGTCGCCACCCTGGAATGGGTGCGGGACAATATCGCGGCCTTCGGCGGCGATCCGGCCAAGGTCACCATCTTCGGCGAGAGCGGCGGCGGGGCGAAGGTGTCCATGCTGCAGGCCATGCCGCCGGCCAGAGGCCTGTTCCACCGCGCCATCATCCAGAGCGGCCCCGGCCTGCGCGCCGTCTCCACGCAAAAGGCGACGACCAACGCCAAGAGCCTGCTGGCGGCCCTGAACATCGCCCCCGGCGACCTTGCAGGGCTCGAGACCCTGCCCGCCGCGACCATCCAGGCCGCCGCCGCCGAGATCGGCAAGGCCGAGGGCCCCATGGGCGGCTTCGCCCCCTGCATCGACGGGATCGCCCTGCCGCGGGACCCCTTCTATCCCGACGCCCCGGCGATCAGCGCGGAGGTGCCGGTGATGATCGGCACCAACAAGGACGAGGCGACCCTCTTCCTGCTCGCCGATCCGAAGTTCGGCGAGATGACCGAGGCCGACCTCGCCAAGCGCGCCGAACGGGCCGTGGGCGACAAGGCCCCGGCGGTGATCGCGGCCCTGAAGCGGGCCTTCCCGGACTATTCCCCCAGCCACCTCGTCGCCGCCCTACAGACGGCGACCATGATGTGGCTGGGCTCGATCAGCCTGGCCGAGCGCAAGGCGGCGCAAGGGGCGGGACCGGTCTACATGTACCTGCTCACCTGGGAGACCCCCGTCGCCAAGGGCCGGCTGAAATGCCCCCACGCCCTGGAGATCCCCCTGGTCTTCGACACCGTCGAGGCCGCCCGCAACTTCGTCGGCCGCGGCGACGAACCCCAGCGCCTCAGCGACCAGATGTCGGCGGCCTGGCTGGCCTTCGCCCGCACCGGCGATCCCAACGCGCCGGGCGCGCCCCATTGGCCCGCCTACGATGCAGCGACCCGCGCCACCATGATCTTCGACCTGGAAAGCCGGGTGGAGACCGACCCCTATGCGGAGGTGCGGCGGGTGATGCAGGGGTAGGGAGCATCGTCGTCAGCGACGACCAACCCATTCCTCGTCATGGCCGGGCGAAGTCCCGGCCATCCAGGATCACTGGCCGCGGTTCGTGCGCACGGAAGAATGGGTCGCCGGAACAAGTCCGGCGATGACGGTTGTTTTGTCGGATGAAGCCTTCCGCGGTCGTCCCCTTACGCCGCCGCCCGGAACTCCGGGTTCGGCCCATACAGTCCCCGCCGCCCCGGGATCGGCTGCAGGGCCTGGGTCGCTTCGCCCACGGTCTCGTCCTGGCCCAGCACCAGAAAGCCGTCCGGCGGCAGGGCCCGGGCCAGCTGTTCCAGCACCCGCACCCGGGTCGCCGCATCGAAGCCGCCGACCACGTTGCGGCAGAAGATCACGTCGAACTGGCCGAGGGGCCGCAGGTCGGCCAGCAGGTTGATCCGCCGCCAGCGCACCATCTGGCGCAGGCGCGGCGAGAGCAGCCACATCTCCCCGTCCTTCTCGAAATGCCGCACCAGCATGCGGATCGGCAGGCCGCGCTGCACCTCGAACTGGGTGTAGAGGCCGCTCTGGGCCTTTTCCAGGCAGCGCTCGGAGAGGTCGGAGCCGAACAGCTCCACCCGGGCGCCGGGGAATTTCGAGCGTTCGTCGTCGACGATCATGGCCAGGGAATAGGGTTCCTGGCCGGTGGAGCAGGCCGCGCTCCACACCCGGATCGGCTGGCCCTCCCGGGCCAGGGCCAGCTGCGGCAGGATCTCCTCGCGGAACTGCTGGAAGGGAGCGCGGTCGCGGAAGAAGCCGGTTTCGGTGCTGGTCAGGGCCTCGGTCACCGCCCACAGCAGCCGCTCCTCGCGATTGGCCTGCATGGCGGCCACCAGATCGTCGAGGCTGCCGAAGCCCTCCCGGCGCACCACCGGGGCGAGGCGGCTCTCGATCAGATAGGTCTTGGCCGGGTCCAGCACCGCGCCGGAGCGGCCGTGCACCACGGCGCGGATCAGCTCGACGGCGTCGGGATTCATGCGAGCAGCCCCGCCTCGACCAGCTTGGCCTCCAATATGTCGCCGTCGAAGGGCTTCATGACGTATTCGTCGGCGCCGCACTCCAGGGCCAGGCCGATATGCTCCAGGTCGTTCTCGACGGTGCAGAAGACGACGATGGGCAGGTGGCCCTCCGGCTCCTTGCGCAGGGCCTTGAGGAACTCCAGCCCGTCCATCACCGGCATGTTCCAGTCCAGCAGGATGGCCTCGGGCATGGCGGTGCGGCACCAGGCCATGGCCTCCATGCCGTCGGACGCCTCGGCGGTTTCAAAGCCAAGGTCTTCCAGGATGCGACGAGCGACCTTGCGGATCACCCGGCTGTCGTCGACCACCAGACAGGTCTTCACGGCTTGCGACTCCACGCCCATCCGCACATGTGAACTGGAGGGGGTTAAGGAGCGGTGAGGGCGGGGGGTTAATTTCGGCATTAGGTAGCAAACGGGACTAAGCCGCCGAAAGCTAGATCGGGGTTAGCAGGGCGCGGCCATCAGGTGATCGCGGCCCTTGTGGTTCCGGGGCGTGCGGTGGCGCCGTCATTATGATTGTCGGAGCAGTTTCGGGCTTTGCCTTGGGCTGCGCCGTGAAGGCGCTCCCTAGAATTGCGACCCCCGCCAAGCCTAACGGCGAGTGCTATTCCAAGTGTAGCGCATGCGGCGTAAAGGTACGGATGAAGGCGAAGAGGAACCATGCTCGAAACGCCCCTGGCGTGAAGCGGGATCGGAGTGGATTTTCCACGCCGTCATTCATGACGGGGATCATCCCTGAAACCCTTGGTCAGATTGGAGCTCTGGCGTCTGGCGCAGTCAAGGACGACGCTCTTCGCGTCGCCGCGGCGCGGCGGGCCCAAGCGGCAGGGCAACGAGTCCGGGTTAA
>PLSW01000262.1 GCA_003165275.1 Caulobacteraceae bacterium | reverse complement strand
GCCCACGCCAAGCCCAAGCGCACCGGAATCTGCCCCGCTTACCTAAGCGAAGGAGGCCTTCTCCCCTTGCGGGAGAAGGCCTCGGATTCACGTTTTGAGTGGTGGTGAGCGCCCGGACCCGCAGATGTGTGCATCCCCTAGCTTTTGCGGGGAAGGAGCAAAGGCGCCCTAGTCTTCCGACCAGACTGCGACTCCGGCCGGCGTCAGGAGCGGCCCGCCAATGACGAACCTCGCCCACGCCGGCGCCGGGGTCGAACGGGCTTCAGCCGCCGCATTGATCGCGAACGTCAGCCCGCCCCGCCGGCTGATCCGCACCCCGTCCGGCATGGCTCGCGTCTCCAGCCCCGCCCGCGCCGCGAGGTCGCCCAACACATGGTCCAGCAGCGCCTCCCCCGGCCAGCAGGCCAGGTAGTCGATGGCGCCGGCGCGGACCCAGGCCGCGCCGCCGTCCGCGAACCGCGCCAGGGGGGCAAGGTCGGTCTCCAGGTCCTCGCGCCAGGCCTTGAAATCGAAGGTCTCGCCGCCGACGGTCACGGTCTCGATCACATCGCCCCGCAGACTCTCGACCCGGTTGACCTTGAACGGCAGCACCGCGCGCAACGGCCCAGGCGGCAGGTCCGCGGGGATGTGCAGGTCGCGGGTCTTCGAGCCGGTGCGCGGGCCGAGCAGCACCGGAACCCCGAGGCCGGCGATCTGGGCCACGAAGGCCGCGTCCACGATCGGCAGCGAGGGAACGACCACGGCGCGGTAGCCGCTCAGGTCCGCCCCCGGCGGCACGATGTCCACGTCCAATCCCATCCGGCGCAGGGCCGAGTAGAAGTCGAAGGCCAGGGCCAGCCAGTGGAAGGATCGCCCCTGAGGCTGGATCTTCAGCAACCAGTCGGCCTCGTAGCTGAACACCAGGGCCACCGGCGCAGGATCCCGGGGCGCAAGCTCGCCCAGCAGCGCCAACTCGTCGGCCACCTGCCGCGCCTCGACCCCGCCCACGTCCAGGCTGCGGTCCGGGCGGTTGAGGCCGGCGTGCATCTGCTCCTGGCCGAAGGGCGCCTGGCGCCAACGGAAATAGGAGACCACCTCGGCCCCATGGGCGAAGGCCTGCCAGGTCCAGGCGCGGACCATTCCCGGCAGGGGCGCCGGATTGAAGCCGGCCCAGTTCACCGGCCCCGGCTGCTGCTCCATCACCCACATCCGGCCCCGGCCGCAGCCCCGATAGAGGTCGTGGTGGAAGGCGGCGATGTCCGGATGACCCTGCCGCAGATAGCGGCGCTTGTCTTCGGCCGGCAGCCAGAACTGCTCGGTGAAGCCCAGGGGGTAGCTGTCCCAGCTGGCCACATCCAGGTCGGCGGCGACGTCGAAATGGTCGAACTCCGTATAGAAGCCCATGAAGTTGTGGATGATGTCCCGGCCCGGCGACAGCCGTCGCAGGATGTCGACCTGGATCCGGTTGAAACTGGCCACCTCGTCGGAGGCGAAGCGGTTGTAGTCGAGGCGGTGGCTGGGATTGGCCTCGGTGACCGTGCCGATGGGCGGGTCGATCTCCGAAAAGTCCCGGTACTCCTGGCTCCAGAACACCGTCCCCCAGGCTTCGTTGAGGGTAATCACGTCCCCGTAGCGCGCCCGCAGCCAGGCGCGGAACCGGCGGGCGGCGTCGCGGGAATAGCTGATCGTGGTGTCGTGGCAGCCGTACTCGTTGTCGGTCTGCCAGGCGGCGATGGCGGGATGGCCGCCGTAGCGCTCAGCGAGGGCCTCCACGATCCGCGCGCACTCGGCGCGGTAGGCCTCGGAGGAGAAGCAGTAGTGCCGCCGCGAGCCGAACCCCCGCGGCCGCCCGTCCGGACCGATGGCCAGCATGCGCGGGTCGCGGTCCACCAGCCATTTCGGCGGCGTCGCCGTGGGCGTACCCAGCACGACCTTGAGACCGGCGGCATGCAGGGTGTCGATGGCCCGGTCCAGCCAGTCCCAGTCGAACAGGCCGGGCTCCGGCTCCAGCCGGCTCCAGGCGAATTCGCCGATCCGCACCCAGGTGAGCCCCATGGCGGCCATGGCGGCCGCGTCCTCTGCCCACCAGGCCTCCGGCCAGTGTTCGGGGTAGTAGCAGACGCCGAGCTTCATCCCCTCACCCCGCGCCCTCACCCGGCAAACGGCGGCAGGGCGAGGCCGGTGACCCCGGGCCGGAACGACAGCAGGCTGCCGGCCAGGGGCTGGCGGGCGAGGGCCTCGCCCGTCAGGCCCTTGCGGGCGGTGGTCACGTAGAGGGCCCTCAGGTCGTCGCCGCCGAACGCGCAGCTGGTCGGCTGGTCCACCGGCATGGGGACGATGCGGTCGATCGATCCGTCCGGCGCGTAGCGCACGATGCGCGCCCCGCCCCACTGGGCGTTCCAGACATAGCCCTCGGCGTCCACCGCCGAGCCGTCCGGGGCGCGGCCCTGGCCGCGGGTGTTGATGAATGGCCGCCGCTCGCCCGCAGCGCCGGTGATGGGATCGATAGCTAGGCTATCGATCTGGCCGGCCATGGAATCCGCCACATAGAGGGTGCGGCCGTCGGGACTGCAGACCAGGGTGTTGGAGATGCCGAGGCCGTCCAGGATTCGAGTGCAGGTCCAGTCGGCGTCCAGGCGGTAGAGGGCGCCCGCGGCCCCGGTCTCCCGGTCGTCCATGGTGCCGAACCAGAACCGCCCGGCCAGGTCCACATTGCCGTCGTTGGCGCGGTTGAACGGGCGGTCGGGTTCCGGGTCGAGGCGCTGGGCGTAGGCGCCGGTCTCGGGATCGATCACCCCCACGCCGGTCTCGGTGGCCGCCACCAGTCCCGGCCCGCCCAGGCGCGGCGCGACCGCCGTGACCTGACGGTCGACATCGACGCCGCCGGTCGCCCCGCTCGCCGGCTCCAGCCATTGCAATCGCCGGCCCTTGATGTCGACCCAATAGAGCCGGCGGGCGCGGGCGTCCCACACCGGGCCCTCGCCCAGCAGATTTTCCCGCCGCACGGCGCAAACCACCTCGTCCATCGCCCCTCCGCCTCGCCGTCCCGCAACCCACGGCTGAACAATCGGCAGCCTTAACGCCGCCTTCAGCAGCGTGGGCCAACATGGCCCGGGGAGTAACGGGGTCATAACCTTGAAACAGCTTATCGACGAGCGACTCGACGAGTTGGCCGCCAACGCCCACGCGGGCGGGATCGCGCGGATCGCCGTCACCCTGGGCGTGGGACTGATCAGTCTGTGGCTGCTGCCCTGGCCGGTCAGCGCCGCCTGGACGGCGACGGCCATGGGGGTCGAGACCTGGAGCTGGATGTGCACCCGCCCTCAATACAAGGGCCAGCCGGTCAGCTTCGGCCTGCGGGTCAACCACCTGTTCAACCTGGCGGCCTCGACCGTGAACTGGTTCGTGATCGGCCTGCTCTATTGGCGCACTGGCACGGCGGAGGGCGCCCTCGGCGCCATCGCCATCTGGCTGAGCATCACCGCCTTCGCCCAGGGGTTCGCCTATCAGTCGCCCCTCGGCTATGCGGTCGGCGGGGTCGCCCCCGCGCTGGGGATGATGGCGACGGTCACCTTTTCGCCGAACTCCGCCATCCACAGCCTCGCCCCCGTCTGGGCCATACTCATGCTGGCGGTGGTGTTCATCAGCTCCGGCGCCCGCCAGACCCTGGCCGCGCGCAAGCGCTATGACGAGGCGCAGGCGAAACTCGCCAGCAGCGAGGCCGGCTACAGGCTGCTGGCCGACAATGTCATCGACGTCATCTCCCTCACATCGGCGGACGGCAAGCGTCTCTACACCTCGCCTTCCATCCAGAGGGTGCTCGGCTGGTCGACCGAATCCCTCGCCACCCTGCCCGCCTATGTCTTCTTGCATCCCGAGGACGCCGGCGCGGTGAGGTCGGCGGTGACCGGGCTGGTGGAGGGCGGCCCGCAGGCCACGGTGGAGTACCGGTGCATGCGCGAGGACGGCGTCTACATCTGGGCCGAAAGCAGCCTGGCCCTGGTCAAGGGCGGCGGCGGGGACGTGATCGCCACCTCCCGCAACATCGACCAGCGCAAGCGCCTGGAGCAGGAGCTGCTGGCCGCCCTGGAAGAGGCCAAGTCGGCCGCGGCGGCCAAGTCCGACTTCCTCGCCAACATGACCCACGAGCTGCGCACGCCGCTGAATGCGATCGTGGGTTTCTCGGGCGTGCTGAAGTCCTCGCAGGACCTCGTCGCCCGCGATGCTCGGCATGTGGCCCTGATCCACGACGCCAGCGCGACGCTGCTGGGGGTGGTCAACGACGTGCTCGACTTCTCCAAGCTCGACTCCGGCGGCTTCGAGCTGGACCCACACCCCTTCGATCCCGCGGCCATGGCCCAGTCGGTGGCGGCGCTGGTGGAACAGCAGGCGACCGCCAAGGGTCTGGCCCTGTCCGTCGCCGTCGACGGCGAGACCGGCCCGCTGGTGGGCGACGCGGCCCGGCTGCGGCAGGTGCTGCTCAACTTCCTGTCCAACGCGGTGAAGTTCACCAGCCAGGGCGCGGTGAGCGTCCGTCTGACCCAGACCCCCGCCGGTGAAGCGCGCCGGCTGCGGGTGGAGGTTCGCGACAGCGGCATCGGCATCCCCTTGGGCCAGCTGCAGCACGTGTTCGAACGCTTCACCCAGGCCGATGTGTCGGTCTCGCGCCAGTTCGGCGGCACGGGCCTTGGCCTGGCGATCTCCAAGCGGATCATCGAGACCATGGGCGGCGACATCGGCGCCGAAAGCGAGCCCGGGGCGGGATCGACCTTCTGGTTCGAGGTCGACCTTCCCCCGGCCGGCGCCCTCGTCGCGGAGGCCGCCGCTGAAGAGACGGCGCGCGACTTCGACCAGCGCCTTCGCCTGCTGCTGGTCGAGGACAACCCGGTCAACCGCGAGCTGGTGACCACCCTCCTGGCCGCCTTCGACGTCGACATCGATATCGCCGTGAACGGCGCGGAGGCCGTGGAGGCCGTGGGAACGACGGAATTCGACGTCATCCTGATGGATGTGCAGATGC
>PLSW01000122.1 GCA_003165275.1 Caulobacteraceae bacterium | reverse complement strand
GCCAATCCGCGGGCCCGGGCCTTCGCCGCCCTGGCGGCGCGGGCCGGCGCCGTCCCCCCCGCCAGGGGCCGCGCGCCCCTCGCCCTGGCGGCGGAGGCGGCGAGCCTGCTCGATGTCCTGGCCGACGCCATCGCCGGCGGAACCTCGGCCCAGGGCCCGATCCATACGCGGCTCGCCGCGGCCTGGGCCTGCGACCGACAGGGCGCCGACCTGATCCGCCGCTGCCTCGTGCTCCTCGCCGACCACGAGCTCAATGCCTCCACCTTCGCCGCCCGGGTGGCCGCCTCCACCGGCGCCTCGCTGGCGGCGTCGGCTCTCGCCGGGCTCTCGGCCCTGTCTGGGCCCCTGCACGGGGGCATGGCGGCCCGGGTGGTGACCTTCGTCGGCGAGGCCGGGCGGGTGGGGGCTGAGCCCGCGGTGCGCGCCCGCCTGGCCCAGGGCCTGCCGATCCCGGGCTTCGGCCATCCGCTCTATCCGGGGGGTGATCCGCGGGCCCGCGCGATGCTGGCGGGGTTCGAGCCGCCGGCGGCCTTCGCGGCGGTTCACGAAGCGGTCGAGCGGCTGACCGGCGAGCCGGCCAATGTCGACTTCGCCCTCACCGCCCTGGCGGACCGCCTGGGCCTGCCGGTGGACGCGGCCTTCCTGATGTTCGCCACCGCCCGCTGCGCCGGCTGGCTGGCCCATGCCCTGGAGCAGGGGCAGACCGGGCGGCTGATTCGGCCAAGGGCGCGGTATGTGGGGCCGGCGCCGGGGTGAGGGGCTGGCCCTACTTCGCCCCCGCCGCCGCCATGGCGTCAGCGAATTCCCCGCCCTTGCGGTAGCGGCGCAGATAGGTTGGCAGGATGGCCTCGACGGCGGTCGGGACGACCCCCAGCTCGGCCAGCCCCGGCAGGCCCTTGTTCGCGACATTGTCCACATGCAGCATCGCCACCTGGTCGACGGTGAGCACCGGCGGCATGACCATCGCCTGCACATGGCCGGCCACGCCGATCAGCTCGGCGATGGCGAAGGGGACGGGCAGCAGCAGGGGATGGCGGTCGACCTCGCGGCAGACCATCTCCATCAGCGCCTTGAAGCTGTAGACCGCCGGCCCGCCCAGCTCAAAGGTCTTGCCGGCGGTGGCCGGATCGCCCAGGCAGGCGGCGATGGCCGCGGCGACGTCGCTGACGAACACCGGCTGGAACAGGGTCTTGCCGCCGCCGATCAGCGGCAGCACCGGCGAGAGGCTGGCCATGGTGGCGAACCGGTTGAAGAAGCCGTCACCCTGGCCGAACATGATCGAGGGCCGCACGATGGTGGCGCCGGGGATCACCTTGCGCACCGCCGCCTCGCCCGCGGCCTTGGTGCGGGCGTATTGGGCCGACGATCCTTCCGCCGCGCCGATGGCGGAGACCTGGATGAAGCGCTCCACCCCGGCCGCCTTGGCGCCCTCGGCGATGTTCTGTGCGCCCTCGGCGTGGACGGCGGCGAACTTCTGCCGGCCGCTCTCGTAGAGCACGCCGACCAGGTTGACGCAGGCCTGGGCGCCGCTCAGGGCGCGGGCGATGGACTCCGGATTGCGCGCATTGGCCTGGACCACCTGGATCTGGCCGACATTGCCCAGCATGCGCAGCTTGTAGCCCCGCCCAGGCTGCCTAACGGCGACCCGAACCCGGAAGCCCTGGCGCGCCAGCGCCCGGACCACCTGGGCGCCCAGGAAACCGGACCCCCCGAAAACCGTGACCAGCCCTTGCATCGCGCGCCCCTTGGTCGAACAAATGTCCCGGCGGGCATAACCGAGCCGTCCGCCTGAAGCAATGTGGCCGCGCAAGGCAAAGTCGGCGCGCGCCCCCAACGATTGCTCAGGCGGACGATTGCGCCAGCTTCGGCATTGACTGGACGAAACAACCGCCCTATCCGTCCCCGCCTCGCGCCGATCTGGCGAGAAGTGTTGGGCCCAGGTGGCGGAATTGGTAGACGCGCTGGCTTCAGGTGCCAGTGGCTTAACGGCCGTGGAGGTTCGAGTCCTCTCCTGGGCACCACTCTTCTCTTCTTTGGCGAACACCCTACCTTCGCCTTAGATCTACGCGCCGGAGCGACCTTCGATCGTGACCAACTATGTCCACCAAGGCGACCTGCCAGCGGGGCTCAATCTGGGCCCGATGGTGGCCATTGATTCGGAGACCATGGGCCTGAGGCTTGGCCGCGACCCGCTCTGCGTGGTGCAGCTCTCCGCCGGCGACGGCGACGCCCACGTGGTCCAGATGACCCGTCCGACCTATGACGCGCCGAACCTCAAGCGCCTGCTCACCGATCCGGCGGTGCTGAAGCTCTTCCACTTCGGCCGTTTCGACATCGCCATGTTCGCCCTGCACCTGGGGGTGACCACGGCGCCGGTCTATTGCACCAAGATCGCCTCCAAGCTGGCTCGCACCTACACCGACCGGCATGGGTTGAAGGACGTCACCCGCGAACTGCTTGGGGTGGACATCTCCAAGGCCCAGCAGAGTTCGGACTGGGGCCAGGCGAAACTGACCCCCGAACAGATCGCCTATGCCGCCAGCGACGTCCTGAACCTGCACGCCCTGAAGACCCGGCTAGACGCCATGCTGGTGCGCGAGGGCCGGATGGAGCTGGCCCAGGCCTGTTTCGACTTCCTGCCCTGGCGCGCCCGGCTCGATCTCGCCGGTTGGGAAGACGCCGACGTCTTCGCCCACAGCTGAAGCCCGGCGCCATGACCGACGCCGTCGCCCTCGACGCCGCCGCGTACGGCGCCGGATCAGAATCCACGGCCCGGCGGCGGATCCGGATGGACCAATGGCGCCGCCGGTCCCGGCTGATCCTGCGATTCCGCAAGATCCTGCCGGCCACCATCGCGGCGATCGTCATCCTGTTGACCGGCTGGGTCGTGGTGAAGGGCGTCCTGACCCGCATCGGCGACGTGAACGGCGGCGGCGGCGCCATCCACATGACCAACGCCCGCTTCTACGGTCGCGACGGCTCGGGCCGGCCCTATGTGCTCGGCGCCAACGAGGCCAGCCGCGTGAACGGCGACATCCAGAAGATCGACCTGGTCGGCCCGCTGCTGACCTTCGGCGCCGGCGGGGATTCGGAGAGCCACATCTCCGCCAACCAGGGCGTCTATCGTGAGGATGACCGGATCCTTCGCCTGAGCGGCCACGTGGTGCTGCGCGATCCGTCGAATAATGTGTTCACGACTGATCAGGCCATTGTGGATACGGTGCATGGCACGGTTGTCGGCAAGTCGAACGTCAGGGGAATGGGCCCGACGGGAATGATCACCGCCGACACCTTCGCGGTCTACGACCAGGGAAAGAGAGTGGTGTTCACCGGCGATGTTCACTCCCGCTTCAAACAGGACTAAGAAAAACGGCTCCGGCGACGCCGGATCGACGCGAGGATCAGGATTGATGAACCGGCCTAACGCCCTTAAGCGGCTGACGATGATTGCTCTGCCGCTGGCCCTCGCCGGGGCCGGGGCTGTCCACGCGCAGCTGGCCGCCACCAGCAAGGCGCCCGTGGACATCACCGCCGACCAGCTTGAAGTGCAGAACGCCCAGTGCCTGACGGTCTGGAAGGGCTCCGCTGAAGCCCTGCAGGACACCAGCCGTCTTCGGGCCAACACCCTGGACATGTACAGCAAGGTCCTCGGCGGCGGCCGCGGCTCGGCCGGGGCGCAGAACTGCGGCACGCTTGACCGCATGGAGGCCGACGGACAGGTCTATTACGTCACCCCCAACCGGGTGGTGAAGGGCGATCACGCCGTCTACACCGCCGACACCAAGACCATCGTACTCACCGGCGACGTGGTCGCCACCCAGTGCCAGGACGTCATCGCCGGCACCAAGCTGACCATCAACACCGAGACCGGCGAGGCGACCATGATCTCGGAATCCAAGGGCCGGGTCCGCGCGGTGATCTACCCGAACCAGCAGACCGACTCGACCTCGACCGCCTGCCCCACGGGCGCCCAGTCGCCGATCAAGGCGCCGCCGCCGCGCAAGCACGGCGGTTGAGCCGCGCGGGTGAGACGCTTTCCAACTCGGACGCTGCGGTTCAAAAGGCGCGGATGAAAATCGAACGTATCGACACCCCCTCCGCCGGCCCGGTCACCGGTCCGGCCGCCACCGCGAGCCCCACGCCGGGGGAAGGGCTGTTCGCCGATTCGATCTGCAAGTCGTTCCGCGGCCGGCCGGTGGTGGCCAACGTCAGCCTGAAGCTGGCCCGCGGCGAGGTCGCCGGCCTCCTGGGCCCCAACGGCGCCGGCAAGACCACCTGCTTCTACATGATCACCGGCCTGATCGCGGTGGACTCCGGGGCCATCTACCTCGACGGTGAGAACATCACCGCCCAGCCCATGTACCAGCGCGCGCGCATGGGGGTGGGCTATCTGCCGCAGGAGGCGTCGATCTTCCGGGGCATGACGGTGGAGGAAAACGTCATGGCCGTGGTGGAGCTGCGCGAGAAGGACGACGCCAAGGCCAAGGCCGAGGTGCGGGGCCTGCTTGAAGAGCTGCGCATCGACCATCTGCGCGCCGCCCCCGCCGTCTCCCTCTCCGGCGGCGAGCGTCGGCGGGTGGAGATCGCCCGCGCCCTGGCCAGCGAGCCCGACTTCATGCTGCTGGACGAGCCCTTCGCCGGCATCGATCCCCTGGCCATCGCCGATATCCGCGAGGTCATCGCCTATCTGAAGGGCCGCGGGATCGGCATCCTGATCACCGACCACAATGTCCGCGAGACCCTGGAGATCATCGACCGAGCCTCGATCATCCACGCGGGCGAAGTGCTGTTCGAGGGCGCGCCCGAGGAGATCCTCGCCGACCCGGAGGTGCGACGGGTCTATCTGGGCGACCGGTTCGGGTAGGAAAAAAGAGGCCTTCTCCCCTTGCGGGAGAAGACCATCCCGCCGAAGGCGGACGGAAGGGGTCGCGCCAGCCCCTCCGCGCGATGTCGACAAGGCAGCTCAGCGGCCGGCGCGGCCCCTCATCCGACCCTTCGGGCCACCTTCTCCCCCAAGGGGAGAAGGCCTCCAGGTTCCGGCTCGCCAGCCCCGCTTAACCCTCGCCCGCCCGCCGCCGCTGGCGGGCGACCTCACCAAGGTCGCACGCGCCTCGCCCCCCGCGCCCTCCGCCCGCGACATTTCGCCGCCCGCGCGCGATCGGGCCGCCGTTAACGAAACGGTGGTGACCCCCGGATAGATTGGCACGCAAGATTTGGGCCAGGAGGGCGCTTTGGCGCTGGGTGCACGTTTGGAGATGCGACAGGGCCTCGGCCTTGTCATCACGCCGCAGCTGCAGCAGGCGATCAAGATGCTGCAACTGTCGAGCGTGGAGCTCGACGCCTATATCGAGGGCGAACTCGAGCGCAATCCGCTGTTGCAACGCGAGGAGTCCGACGGGGAGGCGCCAGGCGCCGAAAGCGCCGGCGCCGACGCGAGCCCGACGGACGCCCCCGAGACCCCCCTCGACCGCATGAGTGACGCCGACGCTGGCCAGAGTCTGGACGCCGGCGGCGACGACCTCTACGCCGCCAGTCCCGGCGAGCGGGCCACCGGCGACGCCTCCGACGCGGGCGAACAGGCCGGCGGGGCCATCGACTGGTCCCGCGCCGGAACCGGCGGGACCTTCGAGGGCGACGGCGAGGGCATGGAGAGCACAGCCCAGCGCCCAAAGACCCTGTCCGAACACCTCCTCGACCAACTCGCCCTCGCCCCCCTCGATGGCGCCCAGCGCGCCATCGCCCTGGTGCTCATCGACGGGGTCGACGACGGCGGCTATCTGCGCGCCGATCTGGTCGACCTGGCGGAGCGGCTGGGCTGCGACCTCGCCGCGGTGGAGACAGTGCTGGCCTGCCTGCAGACCTTCGAGCCCACCGGGGTCATGGCCCGGGACGTGCGCGAATGCCTCAGCCTGCAGCTGGCCGAACGCGACCGGCTGGACCCGGCCATGGCCGCCCTGCTCGATAACCTGGACCTCCTGGCCCGCCGCGACATGGCGGGCCTGCGCCGCGCCTGCGGCGTGGACGAGGACGATCTGAAGGACATGCTGGCCGAGTTGCGCGCCCTCACCCCCCGCCCCGGCGCGGCCTTCGGCGGCGAGCCGACGGCGGCCGTGGTCCCGGACGCGGTGGTTCGCGAAGGGTCGGGCGGCCTTTGGCACGTAGAGCTGAATTCCGACACCCTGCCCCGGCTGCTGGTGGACCAGCGCTATCACGCTCGGGTCTCGGGCGGCGCGCGCACCGACGCGGAAAAGACCTTCGTCGCCGACTGCCTGACCTCGGCCAACTGGCTGGTGCGCAGCCTGGACCAGCGGGCCAAGACGATCCTGAAGGTCGCCAGCGAGATCGTGCGCCAGCAGGACGGCTTCCTGGCCTATGGCGTCCAGTACCTGCGGCCGCTGAACCTGAAGACCGTGGCCGACGCCATCGGCATGCACGAATCCACCGTCAGCCGGGTGACCTCGAACAAGTACCTGGCCACCCCGCGGGGGGTGTTCGAGATGAAATTCTTCTTCACCGCCGCCATCCAGGCCTCCGACGGCGGGCTGGCGCATTCGGCGGAAAGCGTGCGCCATCGTATCCGCCAGCTGGTGGACGCCGAGCGGGAAGCCGAGGCTGTGCTGTCGGACGACCGGATCGTGGAGATCCTCAACGAGGCCGGCGTGGACGTCGCCCGCCGAACGGTTGCCAAGTACCGCGAGGCCATGCGCATCCCTTCGTCGGTGGAGCGTCGCCGGCGCCTGCGGGAAGCCTGCTGATAGGTCGCGATTCGCGTTTTGCAAGGCTTGACACCGCCCGGTCACAGGACTGGACTGGGGTCATGAAAGTCCAAGTTTCCGGCAAACATGTCGACGTCGGCGAGGCCCTGCGTGAGCGGGTCACCGCCGAACTCATCGCCAGCATCGGCAAGTATTTCGACCGCGGCGGCGACGCCGAGGTGGTGGTCAGCCGCGACGGCTATAACTTCCGTGTGGACTGCAATGTGACCCTGGCTTCGGGGCAGTATCTGCAGAGCCACGGCCTGGGCGCCGACGCCCACTCGGCCTTCAGCGCCGCCCTGGCCAAGATCGAGACCCGGATTCGCCGCTACAAGCGCAAGCTCAAGAGCCATTCCGTCCAGGCCACCGCCAAGGCGGCCGAGACGGCGGCCCTCTACGTTCTGCGCTCCCCGGATCAGGCGGAGGACGACGATCACTGGGACTCCGAGGAAAACCACGCCCCGCCGGCGGCCATGGTGATCGCCGAAACCCAGGCGATTCTCCGTACGATGACCGTTTCCATGGCGGTCATGCAGCTCGACCTGACCGAATCTCAAACAATCGTGTTCCGCAATGCAGCCCACGGCGGCCTGTCGGTGGTATACCGCCGGCCAGACGGCAATATCGGGTGGATCGACCCTGAGCGCACCAGCGCCCTGCAAGGCGAAAGCGCCGCTTAATTCAAGCGGTTGCGGGAGCCTTTGGAGGCTGGCGGCGTTTTCAGGGGCCGAATCATCGGCTTGGGGCAGCGGACGTCGCGTTCATGTTGATTGAAGAGTTGCTCGACCGTCGCGCGGTGACGCCGAAGGTGTGTGCGTCCACCAAACGCCAGGCCCTTTCCCTCGTGGCGGAATCCGCCGCGCGGCGGTTTGGCCTCGACGCCGGCGAGGTGCTGGAGGCGCTGCTCGCCCGCGAGCAGGCCGGCTCCACCGGGGTCGGCTACGGGGTCGCGGTGCCCCACGCCCGGCTGCCGGGCCTGGACCGCATCCGCGGGGTGTTCGTTCGCCTGGAAACCCCGGTGGACTTCGATTCCGTCGATGGCCAGCCGGTGGATCTGCTCTTCGCCCTGCTGGCGCCGGCGGACGCCGGGTCCGAACACCTGCGGGCCCTGGCCCGGGTCTCCCGACTGCTGCGCCAGAGCCAGTTGCGCGAGCAGCTGCGCCAGGCCCGGACCGTGGACGCGCTCTATGCGCTGCTCGCGCAGCCGGCGTCGCCGTCGGCGGCGTGACTTAGCAATCTCCGTTATCCCGCATCGCCGGGCTTGTCCCGCCGACCCAGGAACGCAGGCCTCGCAAGCTGGACATGACGCCAGCCGCGGTTATGTCAAACCTGCGGCGTTCGTGATCCTGGGTCGGCGGGACAAACCCGGCGATGACAGGGGTGGGAGGACGGGGCCGGGCCAAAAGGCCCCAAGGGCTTCGGGGATCGCCAGCATCCAGCATCATGAATGATGCGGCTCGTCACAACACAAACTACGTGACGGCGACAGGCTCCGCGCCCGCCGGCCAAGGCGAGCGCGGAAAAATCTGTGTTAGGAGGTCAAGCCTCAGTGCACGGACACCGGCGCCAGTTCATGCGCCAGGGCGGCGGCGACCGCGGAATCCCGATCGGTGAGCACCGCCAGACGTTCGCCGTTGGCGCCGTGGACCGCATAGAGGGTCTGTTCGGGATCGATCGAGAAGCCTTGCACGGTCTCGACCTGGGTCGCCCCGGTGACGTCCCGGGCCTTGACCGGTCTGACATAGACCAGATTGGGCGCGCCCAGGGCGGCGAAGTCTTCAGTTGTGAATCGCGGTGTCATCATGACCACCTCCTACTACTAAAGGGAACGCGTCGGACGGTCGCCGGTTCAGCCGGCCGTCCGAATCGGAATTTGCTTGATCGCGCGAACCGGCTCGGGGCGGAAAAGATCGATATGCAGGAGCCCGTGCTCCAGCAGCGCCTGTTCCACCTCCAGCCCGTCCGCGAGCACGAAGCTTCGCAGGAACCCGCGCGCGGCGATGCCGCGGTGCAGATAGGCCTTGTCGTCCGCGGATCGCTGATCCGCCTCCTTGCGACCGGCCACCGTGAGCTGGTTGTCCTCGACGGTCACCTGCAGCTGGTCGGGGGTGAAGCCCGCGACGGCGAGGGTGATCCTCACGCGCCCCGTCCCCGTCTCCTCGACGTTGTAGGGCGGATAGCTTTCGGCGGCGGCCTTGGCCGCCCGTTCGATCAGCGTCCTTGTATGCTCGAACCCGAGCAGGAAGGGACTGTCGAACAATGGCGCACGGTTCATGCGAAGTCCTCACGCGATCAAGCGACTTCGTCCGCCGGCTGGCCGGCCCACGGATAGGCGCCGGGGCCGGCGGAACCCAGCATAGGTGGCGATTGGAAACCCGCTATTCAAGCCGCCGCTATGCGTCGCCGTGACGCGATGACGGGTTGAATCGGCAGGGGCCCTGGGCTTTGGTCCGGCCGCGAAACCGTCAGCGGAGGCCTGATGACCGACGAACGCGCCGGGGCGGCGAAGGGCTCGCCCCGGGAGGTCTTCTGGGCGTTCCTGGGCCTGGGGCTTACCGCCTTCGGGGGGCCGATCGCCCATATCGGCTATTTCCGCCGCGCCTTCGTGGAGAAGCGGGCCTGGCTGGCCGAGACGGCCTATGCGGACCTTGTCGCCCTGTGCCAGTTCCTGCCGGGCCCGGCCTCCAGTCAGGTCGGCTTCTCCATCGGCCTGTTGCGCGCCGGATGGATGGGCGGGTTGGCCGCCTGGTGCGGCTTCACCCTGCCCTCGGCGGCCCTGATGGTCGCCTTCGCCTATCTGCAGCCCCGGATCGCCGGCGGCCCCCTCGGCGCCGCCGCGATCCACGGCCTGAAGCTGACCGCCGTCGCCATCGTGGCCCAGGCCCTGCTCGGCATGGCCAGGAGCCTCTGTCCAGACGCACGGCGCGCGACGATCGCCGCCACGGCCCTGGCGGTGGTGGTGGCGGCGCCCGTCGCTGTCGGCCAGATCGCCGCCATCGGGCTCGGGGCGTTGGCGGCCCTGGTGTTCTGTCGTGACGCCAAGGCGGTCGCCGGCGCAGCGCCCGCACCCCCGGCGGCGGCGTTTCGGACGCGGGCCAGCCCCTGGATCGCCGCGGCCGTGATCGGCCTGTTCGCCGTGCTCTTCATCCCCGGCGCCCTGGTGTTCGGGCAAGTCCCGCAGGCGGCGCTGTTCCACGCCTTCTACAAGTCCGGCGCGCTGGTGTTCGGCGGCGGCCATGTGGTGTTGCCGCTGCTGCGCGCGCAGACAGTGACCACCGGCTGGGTGAGCGACAACGCCTTCCTCGCCGGCTACGGCGCGGCCCAGGCCCTGCCCGGACCCCTGTTCACCTTCGCGGCCTATCTGGGGGCGATCTCCGTCGCCGGCGGAGGCCTGTCCGGCGCGGCCATCGCCCTGGCGGCGATCTTCCTGCCCGGCCTGCTGCTGGTAGCGGGGATCCTGCCCTATTGGAGCCGGCTGCAGCGGATGGCGACGGCCCAGGCGGCCATGCGCGGCGCCGGGGCGGCGGTGGTCGGCATCCTGGCTGTGGCCTTCTATTCGCCGGTGTTCACCAGCGCCGTCGGCGATGGCGCGGACCTGGCCATCGCGGCGATCGGGTTCGTCCTTTTGACGGCCTGGAAGGCCCCGCCCCTGGCGGTGGTCGGCTTCTGCACGGCGAGCGCCGTGGCCCTCGCCGTGGCGGGGTGACGTAGGCTTGGGCCTCCGCCTAAGGTTGGGGGGCGGTGAAGGTCGAATAACCGCGTTCGACTATCCGCCGCATGGCGTCGTAGACGGCCGACAATTCTTCATAGGCTTCGCGAAGCTCGGCCAAGCTGGCGACCTGGGTCGTACTGGGGGGCTGGGAGGAGTCGGTGGCCGCCAGGGCGGCGTTGACCCAGCGGGCGCGCGCGTGCGCCGTCGCCACGGCCAGTCGCTGGAACTTCTGGGCGTCGACGCTGCCGATCGCATGCCCGACCACCTCGCGGTTGGAGGCGTAGGCGGTGTAGTCGATCTGTTCCAGGTGGCCGCGCAGCCGCCGCTGGGCCTGGGGATCCTGTCCCGTGTCGGGCTCGAAGTGCTCGTGCTGCGGACGCCTGAAGTGCGACAGCATGCTCATGGGCGTGGCCTCCTCCGGGGGTTCGCAGACCCCGTGAGCCAACAGCCTAGCCGATCTTGTTTAATGATCCGTCTTGAGCGGCGCCGGCGCGTGCGACCCATCGACGCTGGTTCGCGCCGCCGCCTCGGCCATCGGCCGCCCGCCGCAAAACGGACCGGAACTTGATCCAGATCAAGGCTCGCGCGTGTTCGGGAAGCAATCAAGGCCGATGCTGACGACCTTCACCGTGTATCTGCGTATCGATGGTGTCGACCGGGCCGCATTCGAGCCGATCATGTGCGTGAACCGCGATGTGATGTCCCGGGCGCGGGAAGTTCTCCAGCGCCATCCAGAATGCGAATCGGTGGACGTCTATATGGGCGACTCCGAACTCTTTCAGCTCAAACAGGCGCCCGCGGCCAGGACACAGCCGACATCTCGGCCACCGACGCCCTGACCGTCAGACTCTCGCCTAGGCGGCCATGTCTTCCAGAGTGCGGCGGTCGCGAAACACCACCTGGCGGCAGCTGGGCAGGGTGATCAGGCCGTCGTCCTGCAACTGGGTCATGGTGCGGGAAATGGTCTCGATGGTCAGGCCGAGGAAGTCGGCGATGTCCTGGCGGGACATGGGCAGCTCCAGCCGATCGTGGGCCGGGATGCGCTCGGCCATGTCCATCAGGAACCAGGCCACCCGCTCGCAGGCGTTCTTGCGGCCGAGGACCAGCATGTGCTCCTCGCTGCGGCGCAGGTGGTGCAGGGTCAGCGACCAGAGCTTGTGACCGGCGCCGCAGTCGGAGATGGCCCGCTCCACCAGATGATGGCGGCGAATGGCGGTGACCTCGCAGGTGCTCACCGCCTCGGCGGAGGTGCGGTGCATATCTCCCGCTTCCAGGCCGAAGATATCCCCCGGCAGGTAGAATTCGGCGACCTGCCGACGGCCGTCGGAGAGGATGCGATAGGTCCGCACGACGCCCTTCAGGACACGGTAAACGCAGGTGGAAGGCTCGCCCTCGCCGAAAATCTCCTCGTTGCGCGCATAGGTCATGCGAACGCCCTCGACGCCGAGGGGATCGGCGGCCGAATCCTCGACCGGCCGACGGGAGATCGTCCCCACGGACGCGGCGTCCGTCCGGAAGGTCTGGCGGGGGGCGATGGCGGCGGTCTGGGTGTGCATCGGACGGCTCCGTCTGGTTGACGACGCCATGGGTAGGCTGGTGCGCGGACCGGCGAAATTCGGATGGAACCCTTACGGCATAATACGTAGGCGATGGTTAGCGGTCTCGCGGACCCCTTGCCGGCAAAGGGTTTTTTGATTCATATCAATGATGACGCCGCCGTCACTTTTACACTGATTTCCACTGACGCGCCGCCTGAGGGCCCATCATCAGGGGAAAACGCCATGGTCCATGTTCGTCTGGTCGACGGTCCGCCGCGGGACATCCGCCGCTTCGACAATGAAGACGAACTGGCCAGCAAGCTGACCGCCGAGGACGTGGAGACGATCCGCGAAATCTTCCACACCCCGCTCACCGGTTCGTTCAACTGGGACTACGAGAACGCCAACGCCAAGATTCGCCGGCTCTACGAACTGGGAAAGCGGTTCAATTGGAACGCCCAACTGGACGTCGACTGGGACCAGCCGATGCCGGAAGGCGAGGACCCCAACGATTCGCGGCTGAACGCCTTCGCCGGCCATCCCAAGTACGAGGCCCTTACGGCTGGGCAGAAGCATGACTTCGCCTGGCGCAGCCACGCCCAGACCCTGTCGCAGTTCCTGCACGGGGAGCAGGGGGCGATGCTGGTGGCGTCGCAGCTGGTGTCCTGCGCGCCGACCTACGACGCCAAGCTCTACGCCTCGTCGCAGACCTTCGACGAGGCCCGGCATGTGGAGGTGTTCCATCGCTATCTGCAGGACCGCTGCAAGATCATCTATCCGATCAACGCCAACCTGAAGGCCCTCTTGGACCTGGTGCTCACCGACGAGCGGTGGGACCTGAAGTTCGTCGGCATGCAGGTGCTGATCGAAGGCCTGGCCCTGGCCGCCTTCCAGATGATGTTGCAGACCACCCGTGATCCGGTGCTGCGCGACATCCTCTATCTGGTGATGCGCGACGAGGGCCGTCACGTGGCCTTCGGCGTCAACTACCTGGAGGACTGGATCCGCAGTCTGCCCGAGCAGGAGATCGAGGACCGAGCCGAGTTCGCCTATCAGGCCTGCCTGATCATGCGCGAGCGGCTGTTCTCCACCTGCGTGGCCGAAGAGTTCGGCTTCACCACCGAGGAGGCCCGCGAGATCAACGCCGCCGGCCAGGGCGGCCGCGCCTTCAACGACTTCCTGTTCGAGCGGATGATCCCAAACCTCAAGCGGGTGGGTCTGCTCACGGACGCGGTGCGGCCCAAGTTCGAGTCCCTCGGCGTCCTGGACTTCGAAGACCTGAAACATGATGGCCAGATCGACTGGAGCGCCCTGGAGGCGCCGTTGAAGCCGGACATCCCCCACGCGGCCGAATGACCCCAAGCGCGCGGCTGCGCATACTGGCCCGGGAGCGATCCCGGGCCATTTTTGTTGCAACCGGGCCGCGTCCCCAAGCTTCGCCCCAAGCTTCGCCTTGACCCGGCCGCATTGGACGGCGAGCCTGCCGGTCCCGCCTCAAGAGGCGTTGCTGGAGCTTCCGATGCGAAGCCTGCTGTTCAACCTGGCCTTCGGGCTGATCTCCGTCTTCCACACCCTTTGGGCCGCCCTCGCCGCCCTGAGCCCAGGCCGCGGCCGGGTGAAGCACGTCATCAGCCTCTATGTGCGCCGGATGGTCTGGGCCATGCGGGCCCTGGCCGGCATCGAGATCGAGGTGCGCGGCCGCGAGCGGTTGCCGCAGGGCGCCTACATCCTCGCCCCTAAGCACGCCTCCTACGGGGACGGCTTCTCGATCTACGCCCAGTTCGACGACCTGGCCTTCGTCACCGGCGACCACCTGGAGCGGTTTCCCCTGTTCAAGACGGTGCTGAGCAAGCTGGGCGCGATCGTGGTCGACAGCTGCGGCGGGCCGGAAGCCCGCAAGGCCCTGTCCGACAGCGCCGCCAAGGCCAACGGCGAAGGCCGCAAGATCCTGATCTATCCCGAGGGCAACCTCGCGCCCGTCGGCGTGAAGTACCGCTACCGCACGGGGGTCTACTACATGGCCCGGGACTTCGACCTGCCGGTGGTGCCGGTGGCCTCGAGCCTCGGCGTGTTCTGGACCCAGGAGCACTGGACCAAGCGGCCGGGCAAGGCCGTGCTGGAGTTCCTCGATCCCATCCTCCCGGGCCTGGACAAGGCGGCGTTCATGGCGCGGCTGGAGGCGGCGGTGGAGGATCGCACGGCCGAGCTGGTGGCCGAGGCGACCGGCCGGCCGGTGACCCCCGCGGTTCTCGGCCTTCCCGACTCCGAGCGGCCGCCCGCCGAGCGAGGTCGCAAACCCGCCGGCGCCAAGACCTGAAACGGCGACCGGGCCGCCGACGCGACCGGACGGCGGGCGATCACAATGTCCGCCGCCGCCGAACCATTGGCGCGCCGGGGGGTTATGCGGGTTTCAATGGAGCCCCTTCCGATGTTCTCCCTCCCCGAACTGCCCTACGCCTACGACGCCCTGGCCCCGGTCATCTCCGAGCGGACCATGCATTTCCACCACGACAAGCACCATGCCGCCTATGTGAAGACCACCAACGAACTCCTGCAGAAGGCCGGCAAGACCGCGGCCGACCTGGAGTCGGTGATCGCCGACAGCGCCAAGGCCAGCGAACGCAAGCTGTTCAACAACGCCGCCCAGGCCTGGAACCACGCCTTCTTCTGGGCGGCCATGTCGCCCGCCCGCGCCGCGCCGGAGGGTGAGCTGAAGGGGGCCATCGACAAGGCCTTCGGCGACCTCGCCGGGCTGAAGACCGCCTTCACCACCGGTGGGGTCGACCAGTTCGGCTCGGGCTGGGTGTGGCTGGTGGCCGATGCGGACGGCGCCCTGCGGGTGCTGTCGACCCACGACGCGGACGACTTCGTCAGCCTGACCAAGCCGACGCCGCTGATCGTCTGCGACGTCTGGGAGCACGCCTACTATCTGGACCACCAGAACGACCGGAAGGCCTATCTGGAAGCCTGGTTCGACGCGGCGCCCAACTGGGCCTTCGCGGCCAGCCAGTTCGCCGCGGCCAAGGGCCAGGGCGAGGCCTGGCGCTATCCCGCCCCGGTGGCGCAGAGCCAGGAACGGGCCGCCTGACCCGCTAGCGGCTTCGGGCTTGCATTCCGCCACGACATCGTCAGCTTGAGCCGGGTTCGGGCTGGGGGTGTTCGTGGCGGGTGATCGACGGCTGCCGCCGGTATGGCTGATGGGGCTGGGCTTTGCGCCGCAGGGGATCTTCGGCAGCGTCATGCTGCTGACCACCCCCCAGCTGCTCGCCGCCCTCCACGTACCCGAGCCGCGGATCGCCGCCGTCACCGCCGTCGGCCTGATCCCGGGCTTTTGCGGCTTCCTGCTGTCGCCCCTGCTGGACTGGCGACTGCCCCGGCGATCCTACGCGATCGGACTGTCGGTTATCGCCGGGATCTGCGCCTTCGCGGCCCTGATGGGCATGCGCAACCTCGCCCTGCTGACGGCCCTGCTGGTGATCGGCAATCTGGCCTGCACCCTGAGCCTGGCGGCGGTGGGCGGCTGGTTCGCCGGCCTGACCCGTCCGGAGGATCAGGGCGACCTGGGCGCCTGGTTCACGGTCTTCAACATCGGCGGCTTCGGCCTTGTGGGGGCGCTCGCCACCGGGCTGTTGCGCGGCCTGCCCTATGCCCTGGGCGCCGGAATCATCGGCCTGTTGGTCCTGTCGGCAATCCCCCTGTTCATGCTGACTCCCTGTCAGCCCGCGGATGACCGTTTGGCGCACGAAAGCTTCCACGCCTTCGGCCGGGACATCCTGGCGCTGCTGCGCAAGTCGGCGGTGCTGTGGACCCTGCTGCTGTTCGTCATGCCCGCCACGGCCTTCGCCCTGACCAACACCCTCGGCGGGCTGGGAGCCGACTTCAGGACCTCCGAACACCTTGTCAGCCTGCTCGGTGGGGCGGGGGCGGCGGTGGCCGGGGTCGTCGGCAGTCTGATGATCCCGCAACTGGGCAAGTCCATCGCCCCGAGACCGCTCTATCTGTGGGTCGGAGGCGTCGGCGCCCTCTTCACCCTGAGCCTAGTGTTCATGCCGCGGAACGCCGCGACCTTCGGCCTAGCGATGCTGGGCGAGAACGTCTTTCAGTGCGCCGCCTTCGCGGTGTCCAACTTCATCATCCTGCGCACCATCGGCCACGGCAATCCTCTGGCGGCCACCCAGTTCGGCCTGCTCAACGCCGCCGGCGCCCTGCCCCTCAGCTACATGCAGTATATCGACGGCCAAGCTTACGGATTGGGCGGGGTGAATGGCAGCTACCTGGCCGACAGCCTGATCAGCGGCGCGGCCTGCGGGGTCCTGGCGCTGCTGCTGTGGGGGCTGAGGCGCCGTATTCCACCGATTTCCGCCTCAGCGCCCGACTGAGTTGGCGTCTTGCGCCAACGGACGCGCCCCTAACGCCGTTCCGCGCCGGCCGTCTCGTTCAGGACCGGGGCGCAGCCGCCGATGATGTCCGCCAGTTCGCGGTCGCGGGCGGCGCCGGCGACGTTCAGACGGAAATAGAGATGGGTGGCGCCGTGGCGGGACACGGCCTCGCTCCAGCGCTCCTGGGCGCCGGCGGTCAGGCTGGGGCTGGCGCCGGCGTAGATCACCCGCACCGCCTCCCCCTCGATGGCCACATAGACGAAGTTGCCGCCGGTCGGGGTGCGGGTGTCGCCGCCCTCGGCGCAGCGATACCGATAGATCTCTCCGGAAGCGCCACGAAGATCGATCTGCCGGTCCATGATTTTCCCTCGCCCATTCAACGCGGACCGCCTGCCTTCGCGCGCCCGGCGGGCCAAATTGTGGCGCGAGGCAGTCTGTGGGCGGCTCAGGCGGTCACAGCAAGGTGTTTGGCGAGAACTGCGTCGATATCCGCGAGCAGGGCCCGCCAGGCGTCGGCCGTCTGCGGCGTCCATCGCTCGCCGATCGTACCGCGCACCGCCTCCATCACCGTGCGGAAGAAGCTGGCGAACACCGCCGGCGGCACGCCCAGGTTTTCGTGATTGACCACCTCGCAGCGGATCAGATTGGCGGAATAGGCCCGCGCGCCCACGTGGTCGATGAGGGTCTCGAAGACCTGCTGCAGCATCTGGCCGCGCACGGCGCCGTCGGTGTCGCGCACGAACAGGGCCTCCATCTCCGGCGCGGCGGCGAAAAGTCGGGCGTAGACAAGGGGCGTCGGATCGCCGGCCGCCTCGGCGAAGGCCTCCAGACTGTCCAGGATGGGGTCGGCGGAAAGGGTCATCGGCGGCGGCCTTTGCGCGCAGGGCTCCGGCGGCGTGGACGCACCCGCGGCGAACACTATAGCCTGCGTCCAGGAAACGCCGAGGGGCCGCCGATGACTTCCTTTTATGACCGGCACATCATGCCGCGGCTGATCGGCTGCGCCTGCGCCTCGGGTCCGATCATGCGCCAGCGCGCCAAGGTCGTGCCCCTGGCGGAGGGGCGGGTGTTGGAACTGGGGATCGGCGGGGGGCTGAACCTGGCCTACTACGACCCGGCCAAGGTCAGCGAGGTCTGCGGCGTCGACCCCTCCCACGCCCTGCGCGACCGCGCCGCCGCCGCCGACCGGCCGGCGGGGCTGAAGGTGACCATCCAGCCCGGGGTCGCCGAGGCCCTGCCCTTCGACAGCGGCGGCTTCGATACGGTGGTCTGCACCTACACCCTCTGCTCGGTGCGCTCGCCGCAGGCGGCGCTGAGCGAGGCGTTTCGGGTGCTGAAGCCGGGCGGCCGGCTGCTGTTCTGTGAACATGGCCTGGCCCCCGACGCGGGTGTCGCCCGCTGGCAGCGCCGGGTCGAGCCGGTCTGGCGCAGGCTCGCGGGGGATTGCCACCTGACCCGGCCTGTCGGCCCGACCCTCGTCGCGGGCGGCTTTTCCATCGCCCATCTGGAGTCGATGTACCTGCCCAGCACGCCGAGGATCGCCGGATGGCAGGAGTGGGGGGCGGCGGTGAAGGCCTAGGGAGGTCCTAGGACGTGGGCGCCTGGTTGTGGTGGGTGCCCGGGACCCAGGAAAAGCGGAAGGCGACGACGTTGTCGCGCACCGAGGCGCCGAACTGCGCCACCTTGCGCTCGGCGCCGATCAGGGCGACGCCCAGTCCGCCGCGGCGCCAGGCCATGCCGATCTGGGCCGAACCCGTGGCGATGGTCTTCTCGTAGGACCAGCCGCCAGCGCTGACCTCGCCCTGTTCGCGGGTGATATTGTAGCCAACCACCCCGGTTCCGCCGCCGGCGAAGATGTAGAGGCGGGCCCGGTCGCCGAAATCGCCGGCCTGGCCCAGACGGTGAGCCAGATCCTGCTGGGCCAGCTTGCGGCGCAGGGGCGCCTGGGCGCGGGCGAAGCTCGCCACCTGCCGGCGAAGACCCATGGCGGCGGTGTAGCCGGACGACTGGGCGGCCTCGGTCAGGGCGCGGGCCTGGGCGGAAAGCCGCTCGCCCGGCGCTTCGGCGGCGGGCGTGGGGGTCGCGGCGGCGGTCAGGAAGGGCGCCTTGGCCGGGGCGGGAATAGCGGTGGTCTCGGCGGACGCGATGACCGGGGCGGCCGAGATGGAAGCGGTGGTCGGCGTACGGATGTCGCGTCCGGCGGTCACCAGGGGCGCATCCACGCCGGCGCTGGCGGCGTTGCAGACGGCGGCGCTGTAGTCGGGGCCGGAGACACAGGCCGGATCCACCGGGGCGGCGGTCGCGACCATGTGGGATTCCGCGCCGATGGAGCGGGCGCAAACGGCGACCACGCCGGTGACGGCGATCAACCCCAAGCCCCATGCCCATGGTCTGGCCACGGTGTCCCCCCAGACGATCCTGCCAGCATTAACCCTTGTTTCACGCCTGAAGGCAATGGGCACGCACCGTGCCATACCTCATTTTGGGTATCGACGTTCGGCGGCCCGTCCGTGGTCGGACGGGTTAATCAGCCCTGGTCGGCGGCGGGGGCGGCGCGGCCGGCCAAGGCGATCGCGAAGGCCGACGACGGATTCATGCTGTCGACCATGCTGGTGGGGATCAGGATGGTCGTGCCCCGCTCTTTCGTGGTCTCGTAGATGATGTTCATCGCCCGCAGCTGCAGGGCCGCGGGATGGTCGCCGTAGATCCGGGCGGCCTCGACGAACTTGGCGGCCACCTCGGCCTCGGCGGAACCCAGGATCACCCGCGCCTCCTTTTCGCGCTCGGCCTGGGCCTGGCGCGACATGGCGTCCTGCAGGGCGACGGGGATGGCGACGTCGCGGATCTCCACCGAGGTGACGGTGACGCCCCAGAGGACGGTCTTGGCGGCGATTTCCACCCGCAGCTTCTCGTCCGCGGTGCGGCGGTCGGAGAGCAGGGCCGACAGCATGGACGAGCCGATCATCTCCCGCAGCGACGTCTGCGCCACCCGGTCGATGGCCATCCGGTAGTCGGTGATCTCCAGCGCCGCCTTCTGCGCGTCGTGGACGTGCCAGAAGATGATGGCGTCGACGTTTACCGGCACGGTGTCGCGGGTGAGGGCCTGTTCGGCGTTGAAGGCCGTGGTCTGGATGCGCTCGTCGATCACCGCCACGACGCTGTCGACCACCGGCAGGATGACAAAGAGGCCGGGGCCCTTGACCCCGTGCAGCTTGCCGGCGCGCAGGATCACGAACTTCTGCCAGGTGTTGGCCATCTTCAGGGAGACGGCGACGATGGCGGCCGCCACGACGAAAGGCGCAATCAGCAGGGGGTTCTCGCGACCCACGAGGCCGCCGGCCGCCAGCAGGGCGACGACGATGAAAAGCGTGATCGGATTCATGGGCCTGGCTCCAGGCGCCCGGACTCCGGGCGCAGGCGCCTATACCACGTTTCGCCGCCGCCGGCCGCCCCCTAGCCCGGGGCGCTTTGCGTGGACGCCGCGCGGCCGTAGCCCAGACGGACGATCAGCCGCTCCAGGGTCAGGCTCTGGACCACGATGGAGAAGACCACCACCACATAGGTCGCCGCCAGGATCACCGAGCGCTCCCGCGACGGCGGCAGCGACAGGGCCATGGCCACTGACAGGCCGCCGCGCACCCCGGCCCAGGTCAGCACCGCCACCAGGCCGGGCTTGATCGTCTTGTCGACGAGGCCGAGCAGAACCGCGGGACCGGCGATCGCGGCCCACCGGCCGATGAAGATCAGCGGGACCGCCGCCACAGCCAGGGCGTCGACCAACGGATCGAACTTGAGGGCGAACACCTCCAGCCCCACCAGCAGGAACAGCACGCCGTTGAGGTTGTCATCGACGATGGTCCAGAAGGCGCGGGTGTAGCGGCGGGTCTGCTCGCTCATCGCCTCCCGGACGCTGTGGCGGCCCAGCATCAGCCCGGCGACGACCACGGCGATGGGTCCGGAGAGATTCAGCGCCTGGGCGCCGGCGTAGACGCCGGTGGCCAGGGCCAGGGTGATGCCAACCTCGACCCCGTAGTCGTCGATGGACCGCATGGCCAGGATGGCGATCAACCCCGCCAGCAATCCCAACAGGCCGCCGCCCCCCGCCTGCAGCAGGACCTGGCCGGCCAGCGGCAAGGGCGCGACGCCGCCGCCGCCCACCGCCAGGGTCGCCGCCGCGCCGAACAGCACCACCCCGACGCCGTCGTTGAACAGGGCCTCGCCCTCGATCAGGGCGCGGATGTCCGCCACCAGGCTGGTGCGCTTGAGGGCGGCCAGCACGCCCACCGGGTCGGTGGGGCTGATCAGCACGCCGAAGACCAGGGCCCAGGCGAAGGAGAGGGGTGCGCCGATCCAGCGCGCCGCCGCCCAGAAGCCGCCGCCGATCACCGCCGCGGAGATCGCGACCCCCGCGGTGGCGAGGACGGCGGCCGTCCAGCCGCGGCGCTTGAGGGCCTCGAAGTCCACATGCATGGCCCCGGCGAACAGCAGGTAGGCGAGCATGAAACGCAGCACGGCGGCGGAGAAATCCACCTGCCGGACCAGCTGGCCCACCGCCGCGCCGACGCCCAGGCCCGGCGCCAGGCGATCGACCCCGACCAGGGCCAGGGTCGCGGCGAGGCCCACGAGCAGCATCGCCACCCCCGCCGGCAGGCGCAGGAACTTCAAGTTCAGCCAGCCGATGACCGCGCTGAGGGTCAGGAAGACCGCCGCCAGGTCGAACAACGAGAGGGTCATGCGCCAGTGCTGGCCCTTCGTCGTTCCCGGATCAACCGGAAACGACGGCCCGGCGCGCCGGGTCGGACGCCCACGCCCGGGTCAGGGCATGGGCGTCCTCGGCGGCCTCAGGCGGCCTTCGCCTCGCCGTCGCACCGCCGCGCTATGTAGACGTCCAGGCCGTGGTCATAGACGTCATGCTCAAGCGCGAAGCCGCGGCTGCGGAACAGGCCCTCGACGCTGTCGGCGCCCGCGGCGAACCGTGCGGGCGACGCCTGGGCGATCAGCACGCCGCCCGGACGGAGGCTGACGCCGTCCTTGAGCAGCTCGGCCAGCTCCGCCGCGCCGCAGGGCTGCGGAAGCAGAAGTGCTTCGCAGGGCTCCATGGTCGCAAGCCGGCCCGGGTGCACATAGGCCGCGTGGGCGTAGCCGTGGCGGCCGAGCCAGAACATGGCTGTCAGGCCGGCCGCGCCGGTCACCCGGATCACACTGTCCCGGGTCAGTCCGGCCCGTCGCAGGGCCCGGCCGAGGGCGTCGCCGTCAGCCGCCAGGGGCGGCAGGGGGGAATGGAGAGCGGAAGCGTTCATCGAAACACCACGCAGAATGCGCCACCGCCCCGTCGTCCGATGCGGGCGCCGGCCGGCGGCTGTGAGGGAGGCAGAATGGCCCCGGGTGGCATAAAGGGTCGATACGGACCGGAGGCGTCGGCGTAAGCGCCGCATAAAGGTCGCGCCGGGCGGCCGCCCGGGCCGCCGAACGCTTATGCGGCGTTTATGGCGACGCCGCGACATAGGCGCCGATCGTTGATGGGGCTCGGGACTACACAAACACTCCAGGTTTTGGAGCCTTCCCATGGAACTCGTGTTCGTCGCCTTCGCCACCGCGGTCTGCGCCCTGCTCGCCCTCGACGCCCTGCTCGGGCGCGGCTGAGATATTGCGCGAGCCGCCGCCATGACACCCCCATCCTTCGGTATGATCGCCCTTTACACCTGGCTGGCGGCGCAGCCCCGCCGACGCCCCCCCGCCGCCGGCGCCCACGCCGCGCCGCCTCGCCCCGGATCCGCATCATGAGCCGCGCCCTTGGACCGAAGCTCGTCGTTTCGGCCGATGAGATCGCCGTTTCGGCCGATGATATCGTCCGACGATCCATCGACCTGGCCCACGCCGATCGCGGCCAAAGGGTCAGCGTCGCGGGTCCCGAGAGCCTCGCCGCCCTGATCAGCCTCTGCCGGGAGGGCTTCGACCATGTCGAATGCGCCCGCCGGTCCACCTGCCCTTGCGCGGACGAGGCAAGCGACCTCTTGCTCATCGCCGGCCTGTTGCCGGCCGCCGACCTCGCCGACCTGCTGCGGCGCACCTGCCGGCTCCTCCGCGACGGCGGGACGCTCATCGTCCAGCTGCAGCGGTCGGCCGATGATGCGGCGGTGCGATCGGCCCTGGCGGCCGCGGGCGTCGTGACCACCTCCTCCCGCATCGACGGGCGCGCCGCCTGCCTGGCCGTTCACACTGTCGCGCGCGCCGCCCTGGCCCTGCGGCAGGCGTCCTAGGCGAAGGCCCGCCGCATTTTCCGACAACCCCAACCCCGGTGACAGCAGATGGCCGTCAAACAGATGTGCGTTCGAATCCGCGAGCATGCGTTGCAGCTCGCCATCGACGACGCGACCTGGGAGGCGCTCGAGACGACCGCCCGCGCGCGACGCGAGACCGCCGGCGAGGTCGTGGTCTACGCGATCGAGCAGTTCATGGAGCGCGAGGGCTTCGTGCCCGAGTGGGCGCTGCTGTCCCGCTAGGGCGGCGCGCGATCACCAATCTGGACGCCGCCGATGCTCGTGCGACGCCTCTGGAGAGTTCACGGCTCTTAAGCCCACGAACAATTCTGCGATCATCACTGCTGAAGTCGGAAGACTTCGGCGCCTGACTGATCTTTAGATTGTCTCGACATCCAGACATTTGATTTGAATCAACGCAACCCATGCGGTCGAACAACAGATTGATCTGGCAGACTTTACGTGCCGCTCTACGGATTTTTATAGGTCGTTTATGCCGGTGGCGCCGAGTAGGCGGCGCGTCTTTATGGGGTTCGCCGCTAAGCCCCAATTTCCAGAACTCGGAGCCGTTCCATGGATTTCGTCTTCATCGCCATCGGCGCGGGCATGTTCGCCCTGTTCGCCCTCTACGCCGTGCTTCTGAGGCGCGTCTGATCATGATCGTCGCCGTCCTCTACATCGCCGCCACCGTTGCGGTGACCGTCTACATGCTGGTGGCGCTGCTGCGCCCCGAAGACTTCTGATCGGACAAAACCCATGAACTTCCAGGGATGGGCCGAGATCGTCGTGACGATCGGCCTCGCCGTCGGCCTAGGCTGGCCGTTCGGCATCTATATGGCGCGGGTCTGGCAGGACCAGCCGACCTGGCTCAGCCCGGTGCTGAAGCCCGTTGAGGCCGTGTTCTACGGCATGTCGGGCGTCGACCCGAAGAAGGGTCAGGGCTGGCTGGCCTACGCCTTCTCCTTCCTGGCCTTCTCGGCCGCGGCCTTCTTCTTCCTCTACGCGATCCTGCGGCTGCAGAACCTGCTGCCGCTGAACCCGCAGGGCTTCGCCGGCATGTCGCCGGATCTGGCGTTCAACACCGCCATCAGTTTCGTGACCAACACCAACTGGCAATCCTATTCCGGCGAGAGCGCGGCCAGCCACTTCTCGCAGATGGCTGGCCTGACCGTTCAGAACTTCCTGTCCGCCAGCGCGGGCATCGCCGTCGCAGCGGCCCTGGCGCGCTCCTTCGCCGCCAACCGCGGCGAGACCATCGGCAACTTCTGGGCCGACCTTACCCGCATCACCCTCTACATCCTGCTGCCCACCGCCATCGTCATCGGGCTCGCCCTGGCGGCCCTCGGCGTGCCGCAGACCTTGCTGGCCCACGTTGACGCCAACACCGTCGAAGGCGCCAAGCAGTCAATCGCGCTTGGCCCCATCGCCAGCCAGGAGGCCATCAAGCAGCTGGGCACCAACGGCGGCGGCTTCTTCAACGCCAACTCCGCCCATCCGTTCGAAAACCCCAATTCGATCACCAACCTGATCGAAGAGGTGATCATGAACATGCTGGGCTTCGCCTGCGTGGTCGCCTTCGGCCGGGTCATCGGCCTCAAGAAGGAGGCCCGTGCCCTGGTGATCGTGATGGCGATCATGGTCACCGGCGCGGCCTCGGCCATCTACGTGGCCGAATCGCAGCCTACCCCGGCCCTGGTCGCCGCCCACGCGGTGGCCGCACCGAACATGGAGGGCAAGGAGGTCCGCTTCGGCGCCCCCTCAACCTCCGTCTTCGCCGCCATGACCACCGGCGCGTCGGACGGTGCGGTCAACGGCATGCACGAAAGCTTCACCCCCCTCGGCGGCGGCATGGCGATGTTCATGATGCAGCTGGCCGAAATGCTCCCCGGCGGCGTGGGATCGGGCCTCTACGGCATGATCATCATGGCCATCATCGCCGTCTTTGTGGCCGGGCTGATGGTCGGGCGCACGCCGGAATACCTGGGCAAGAAGATCGAGGCCCGGGAGATGAAGCTGTGCATGCTCGCCTCCCTGGTGCTCACCGCCTCGATCCTTGGCTTCGCGGCGGTGGCGATCATCCTGCCCATGGCGATGAAGACTGTGTCCGCCTCGGGCCCGCACGGCCTGTCCGAGGTGCTCTACGCCTACACTTCGGCCACCGCGAACAACGGCTCGGCGTTCGGGGGCCTCACCGCCGGCAACCCCTTCTGGGACACCACCCTGGGGCTGGCCATGTGGTTCGGCCGGTTCGGCTACGCCATCCCGGTGCTGGCCATCGCCGGCGGCCTGGTGGCCAAGCCGCGGCTTGAGCCCAGCGCCGGCACGCTGCCCACGCATGGCCCCCTGTTTGTGGGCCTGGTCATCGGGGTCATCCTGATCCTCGGCGGCCTGCAATATTTCCCTGCTCAAGCGCTGGGTCCGATCGTCGAGCATTTCCAAATGCTCGCCCTGACCCAAGCCCACTGACCCCTTCATTAAGGAAAGCTGATCCCATGGCTTCCGCCGTCACCGCCGAAGGCTCCCAAGGCAAGATCCTGGCTCGCGCCGCGATCGACGCCCTGGTCAAGCTCGACCCGCGCAAACTCCTCGGCAATCCCGTGATCCTGGCCACCGAGGTGGTGGCGGTTCTCGCCACCGTCTCCTTGATCGACGCCCTGGTCCGGGGCGCCTCGCCGCTGTTCGCCCTGCAGATCTCCCTGTGGCTCTGGGCCACGGTGCTGTTCGCCAACTTCGCCGAGAGCGTCGCCGAGGGCCGGGGCAAGGCCGCCGCCGATTCCCTGCGCGCCGCCCGCGTCACCACCAACGCCAAGCAGATCGGCGAAAACGGCAAGGTAACAGAGACCCCGTCGCACATGCTGCGGCCCGGCGACATCATCCTGGTCGAGGCCGGCGACGTGGTTCCCGCCGACGGCGACATCATCGAGGGCGTGGCCTCGGTGAACGAGTCGGCCATCACCGGCGAGAGCGCCCCCGTCATCCGCGAAAGCGGC
>PLSW01000319.1:268-8608 GCA_003165275.1 Caulobacteraceae bacterium | reverse complement strand
AGAATGGCTTCGGTCGATCAGATAGACGCGCCACGGCCCGGACCCTGGGAGATTCAAAGTCCACAGCGTGTCCCTCACGATACGCTCGCCGACAGGTTGTACGATCAGGTCCCTGGTCCGAGCCTGGCATTCGGCCAGGTCATCCTCGAGTCGGTCAGTGCACGTTCACTCGTACCGCAAGGCCACGATGGGGTCCGACCGCGAGCCCTTCCATGCAGGGTAGAAGCCAAAGGCGATGCCGACGCCGGCCGAGACCGCCACGGCAGCGATGATCGTGGTCACGGATGCCTGGGTGGGCCAGTTGATCAGCCACCTCACGAGCATCGACGCGCCCCGCCCCAGCACGATCCCCGTACCCCCGCCTACCAGGCACAGCACCACCGCCTCGACGAGGAACTGCCGCAGGATGTGGTAGCTCCGCGCCCCCACGGCCATCCGCAGGCCGATCTNNCCACCCCGCCCACCACCAGCGAGATCAGCGCAACGACCAGCAGCAGTAGGCTGATCGACTGCGTGGTGGCCGAGAACATGTTCATCAACTCGGTCATGTCGCGGACGTCGAAATCGTCCTCGGCACCCTCGTGGATGCGGTGCCGCTCGCGCAGCAGGGCCGTCATATGGTCGATGGTCGGCTTGATCTTCTCCTCCGAGGCCACCTTCACCAGGATCTGGTCGACGTTGGTGAACCGCACCGGCTGCGGGTAGTTGGCGACCTGGCTCGACGACCGCGAAGGGTACTTCGAGGTCGGGGGCGGGTACAGGTTGCTCAGCGTGTTCACCGAGCCGCCGCCGGACGAGCTGCTGCTCTGGTTCGTGTTCGTGTAGATCGTGCCGCTGACGCGGTACTTGATCGTGGTCCAGGGGGCCAGGACGACGTTGTCCTGGTCCATGCCGATCATGTTCGCCCCCTTGCGGCCCAGCACGCCCACGACGCGGAACGAGACGTTGCTGATCCGCACCTCCTTGCCCACCGGGTTCGTGTCGGGGAACAGGTCGCGCCTCACGGTGGTGCCGAGCACGCAGACCCGGTTGCCGTTGCGGACGTCGAGGTCGGTGAACATCTCGCCGGCCGCCATGTCCTGCCAGTCGCGCACCACCAGGTACGCCGGGGTCGAGCCGCTGATCTGGTCGGGCACGCAGTTGCGGTTGCCGTAGACGACCTGCGAGCGGGCGCGGACCACGGGCGCGACCGCGCTGACGGCGGGGCACTGGCGGGCGATCTCGGCGGCGTCGTCGGGCGTGAGGGTGACCGAGGTGCTGGTGCCCTGGCTGACGCCGCCGGTGCTGGTCGAGCCGGAGAAGACCATCACCGTGTTCGCCCCCATGCTGGCGATACCCTTCNNGGCCGACAGCCCCGACCGCATCTTGTTCCGCCGCAGCGCCCCCAGAGCCGTACGCCAGGTGGTCGGCAAGAGGCCGGACGGCCGGAAACGGCGTGGCGCGTCCGCTCCGTCGCCGTAGAACCCTTCGAGGCGCTGCTCGGGAGACGGATTCGCGTCGGCCATCTCCTGCGCCGGCGCCTCGGCGTCGACGTCTCCTGACATCGACTCGCCGGTCTCGTCGCTCTCGACCAGCCCGTCCGCGATGCGGATGGTGCGGTGGGCGTAGGCGGCGACCTTCGGGTCGTGGGTCACGAGCACCACGGTGATCCCCGCCGCGTTGAGCTGCTGAAACATCCGCAGGATCTCGACGCTGGTGCGCGAGTCGAGGTTGCCGGTCGGCTCGTCGGCGAGCAGCAGCGCGGGGTGGTTGACCAGGGCCCGCGCGATGGCCACGCGCTGCTGCTGGCCGCCCGACATCTGCGACGGCTCGTGTCTGGCCCAGCCGCCCAGCCCGACTCGCTCCAGCAGCCGCACCGCGAACCGCTCGGCCTCGTCCGTGGGCGGGCGGCGGGGGGCGTAGTCCAGCGGCAGCGTCACGTTCTGGACCGCCGTGGCCCGCGCCAGCAGGTTGAAGCTCTGGAAGACGAAGCCGATCTTCTTGGACCGCACGAGCGCCCGCTCGTCGGGCCGGAGCCGGCTCATCTCCTCGCCGTCGAGCCAGTACCGGCCCGAGGTCGGGTGGTCCAGGCACCCGAGGATGTTCATCAGCGTCGTCTTGCCGGAGCCCGACGCCCCCATCAGGGCGACCATCTCACCATGACGGATCGTCAGCGACACGCCGCGCAGCACCGGGACTTCCACCTCGCCGACGCGGTACGTTTTGTGGAGGTCCTCGACCCGGATCAGTTCCATGTCGTTTGCCCTCGTGGTGGTCATAGAGGTCCGCCTCCCGGCGGCGGCTTGGACGGGCTCGGCATGAACGGGTTCTTCTCCTTCTTGCCGTCGCCGGTGTCGTCGGCCTTCGGCTCGCCGGCCCCTTCCTGTCCGACCACCACGGCGAGACCTTCCTTGACGCCATCGCCGCTGACCTCGGTGACGGCGCCGTCGCTGGTCCCGGCCACGACGGCGAGCGGGCGCACGAAGCCGCGCCCGGCCGGCACCCACACGACCCCGCGCTCCGGGGCGCCGGGGGACCCGGCCGAGAGCGGACTCGTGTCCTTCGCGCCCGGGTCGAGTTGGGCGGCCTTCGGCTTCCACCGCAGCGCCGCGTTGGGCACGAGCAAGACGCCCGGCCGTTTCTCGACCTCGAACTGGACGTTCGTCGTCAGGTAGGGCAACAGCTTGCCGCTGGTGTTGTCGGTGGTCACGACGACCGTGTACGTGACGATGTTCTGCGTCATGGTGGCGTTCAGGCGGACCTGGCTCACCTTGCCCCGGAACACTTCGCCCGGGTAGGTGTCGACGGTGAACGTCGCGGGCATGTCCTGGTGGATGCGGCCGATGTCGGCCTCGTTGACGGACGCCCACACCTGCATGCGACGCAGGTCCTTGGCGATGAGGAAGAGGCTGGGGGCGTTGAGGCTGGCGACGACCGTCTGGCCGACGTTGACGCGGCGGTCGACGATGACGCCCCGCACGGGCGACTTGATCGTCGAGTAGCCGAGGTTGATCTTCGCCGTGTGGAGCGCGGCCTCGTTCTGCTTGATCGTCGCCTTGCACAGGGCGACGCCGGCCCTGGCCACCAGGGCGTTCGACCTCGCGGTGTCGAACTCCGTCGCGGGGATCGCGTTCCTCTGGCGGAGGCTCTGGGCCCGTTTCCACTCCTGGTCCGCGAGCATGTCCTTCGCCTCGCTCTGCGCGAGGTCGGCCCGCGACCGCTCCAGGGTGGCCTCCGCCTGGGCGAGCGCCGCCTCATACAGGGTGGAGTCGATCCGTGCCAGCACGGTGCCCTTCTCGACGACCGAGCCGTAGTCGATCGGCTTCGAAGTGTCGCGCGGGTCCTGCCCGAACTCCAGGATCGAGCCCATGACCTGGGCACCCACGTCGACCACCTCCTCGGGTTCCAGCGTGCCGGTGGCGCTGATGGCCGAGAGCAGGTCGCCCCGCCGGACCTCCGCCGTGCGGAAGGTCGCCAGCGGCGCGGGGGCGTTGTGCCCGGCGTAATACGCCGCCCCGGCCGCCACCCCGACCAGGGCAAGAAGGATGACCGCAGTTTTCATGGTAATGGCCCCGCCGCCGACTTCGCGGCCGTTGGTTCGGTGTCTGTGAAGTTGCTCTTGTTCAGGGTTCTCTCGACGCATCTGCGTCCGCCTGCTCGCCGAACCGCTCGAGCATCCGGCGCCAGGAGAGTTCGGCGGCACGCTGGCGGAGCCCCCTGGAAACGCCGAACGCGACCAGGACGACCGCCGTGAGGGCGGGTCCGCCGGCCATGACGCCCTGGCCGAGGGCGAACAGGTACACCGCCATCCCGCTCACGCCGAGCCCCAGGAGGATCGAGACCGGCTCCGCGAGGGACGGTGCGAGAAGGGCAACCCCGCCCGCCAGGTGCGATACACCCAGGAGCACCCGGAGGCCGGGGCCGATCCCCATCCGGGCGAGGTCACCGGCGGCACGTGGGTCAAACAGCAGGCCGAAGCCGAGGGCCAGCAGGACGGCGGCCAGGGCCGGGCCGACGACGGCCAGGACTAGCCTCGCGGCCCGCCGCCGGGAGGCGGTTCCAGGGTATGTGGTCATCGGAAGGACTCCGTGAGAAGTGAACCGACAACGGGTGCCGGTTTGCCGGGCCACAGGATCATACGTTGACGGTGGGCCTCGCCGCTTAACAATGTGTAAATTCTCATTTGGCGATCGGGCCATCTCGCGGGGGTTCGGCGCGCGGAGCGGACGCCTGTCCCGACCGTGATCGGGATTCCCGTCGGGAACGAAGTGCGTTCCTCCGCGTCAGAACTTCAGCTTCGAGTCGGCGCCCGCTTCCCCGCGCGTTTCCGGCCCCCGGCCGGCGGTTCGCCAGGCCTGCCACGGGCCAGGTAGCCGGAGAGCATGTCCCTGAGCACACGGACCGCACGGCCGGGGTCGAAAGATCCGGGGTCGACGTTGCGCTGCGTGATCAGCCCGTTGATCGCCCCCAGCGTGACCGCCGCGATCGCGCTGAGTTCGTCGACGTCATGCCCGCCCGCCGTCGCGCGCTCGGTGAGGTCGGCGGCGACGTCCTCGCGCATCGCGGCGTACTCGGCCGCGAGCCGCGCGCGGAAGTCGTCGCGGTGCGACATCTGGGCCAGGAAGGTGTATTGCAGGCAGTCCAGCGGGTCGTCCTGCGGCTTCTCCGTCAGGATGAACTCGACGGCCTTCTCGAACCGCTCCCACCCCGGGCGCTCGCCGAGGTGCCCGGCCTTCGCCTCCGCCTTCATCTGCGCGACCGTGGCGTCGAAGAGCGCGAGGATGATGTCCTCCTTGGAGCGGAAGTGGTACGTGAGGACACCCCGACTGACCCCGGCCTCCTGCTCGATCTCCGAGAGCGACGCCCCCTGGATGCCCTTCCGCGCGACCACCCGGCGGGCGGCCTCCACGATCTGGGCCTGACGGATCGCCCCAACATCGACGCGCGCGGTCATATTGTCCTCCTACCGTTTAGACCGAACAGTCCGATTATAGACCATGTGGTCGAATCGAGCAAGTGGCGCATCCGGAATGCTGTTGAAGCAATGTCGAACTTGCACGCTTCGGTCCGACACACCGACGCGCGTTGGGGATACGGGCAACCAAAGCCCCGAGGGTGCGTGGACCGCCAAGGAAAACGCACCCGGGCGTTCCGGACCCGAGACGGCGCTAGGTGACGTTCCCCCTTGTTTTCCCGGGCGGGAGCCACTTTCACCCCCCGTGCGGCGCGGGTAACCTTGCGGTCGGAAAGCGCAGCGGCTGCGTGGTCCGACCCCAAGGACGCACGAATTTCGGGGTGAAATATGCCGTATCAATACGTGATGGCGGTCAGCCTGCTCCGGTCTTCGCTTCGCCGCCCGCGATCGCCTTCAGCGCCTCCAGCATCCCGTCGACCTGGAGACCCAGGAGGATCGCCTCGTCTCCCTCATCGCCGATCAGCACCGCCTTGGTCATGCCGAGGGAAAGCCGTAGTTCCTTGACGACGTTGTCAATCTCCTTGGCGTGGGCCTCGGCGTGGGCCTTGCGGGCCTCCGCGAGAGTCTTATTGCGTTCCGCGTACAGCTTCGCCACCTCTGCCTCGACCTTCGCCGCGTCCAGGCCGGGCTTGCGGAGCTGCGACTTGGCGTAGTCCAGCGCCAGCGCCCCGAACTCCTTCGCCTGCTCGCGGAGCCAGGCACCGGCGGGCTGATCCTCACCGAGTTGCTCGAAGAGAACCTGGATCTTGGTGAGGAGCTTCTGCCGGAATTCGGCCCACTTCTGCGGGTCCTTGCCGGTCATGCTGAAGCCGGCGTATCCCTCACGGCGGGCGGGCGGGCCAGATTCGTCCCGGCGGGCGGGGGGCTTGGCCACGGTTACACCCCCTCCGGAACGAGGACCTTGGACGGATCGAGCATCTCGGTCTTGTTGATCACGAGGACATCGCCGCTCAGGGCGTGATACAGGTCTGAGAACTGGCCAAGGATCTCGGCGATCTCCTCGTCACTGAACTCTGCGACATCGAAGTAGACCTCGATCGGTGCCGCTCCACCCTCAGCGGAACCCGGAGGTGCAGAGATCTTGATCACGGCCGCCTCGCCCGAAGCGACTCCTGATGATGAGATGGTGACTGGCGCGGACCGGAGCCACTCCGGCTCGCCGTCGGGCCACAGCGGGCCGAGCGGCCCAGACTCGGAGGGGTCGACGGGGTCACCGAGGTCTGGGTACTTGCCGAGATTGAGCCGCAGGAGTTTCACATAGTCGGCCTCGGCGGCGGCGGCAACCCCGGCGGCGTCAACGGCGTACAAGTAGGCGATCTCAGCGGCGGCGGCAGTGGCCTCGGCGGCCCTACCGGCCTCGGCGGAGGAGGAGGCGGCCTCGGCGGCCTCAGCGGCGGTGGCCGTGGTAGGAGCGGCTCCAGCAGCAGCGGTGGCGGCTTTGGTGGCGCCTTCGGCGGCCCTAGCGGCGGAGGAGGCGGAGGTCGCAGCGGCCCCGGCAGCGGTGGTTCCACCATTGGCGGCAACCCTCGCGTCCCTGGCGGCGGTCGCAACGGCGGTTCCCGGGACGACTGCGGATGCAGCGACCATTTCCGCTACCTCGATCGCCCGGTCAAGGGCAGACTGATACTTCGCCGCGTGGGGCATGTTCTCCGGCATGGAGTACAGCCGCCGGACCCGCCGGGCGCAGCGAGCGGCCAGTGCCACGATCGCACGTAGTGGCAGCCGTTTCAGTTCTGCTTTATTCACAATCTCATGCCCTCCTGGTCAACATCCCATCCGCCCGGCGTGCGACGCCGCGACCTTGGCGATTCTACCGCCGCTGCGGTCGCCTGCGGTAAGAATGTTCATCCGGACGGCCCATGTCCCGGCCGCCGGAACATCGCCTCCAAGAACCGCTCCGCACGCGCGCCGATGCCGGGGCTCTTCGATTCGCGGTTTCCCGCCACGTTCAGCACGCGCACGCCGTGCTTCTCCGCCCACTCGCGGACCTGTGACGGGCGCGTCACGCCCTGGAACACAAGCATGAACGGCTTGTCCATCGCGCGACAGGCATCGAGTGTCGTCTTGCCGCCCGCCGACATGAAATCGCCGAACCACAACGTGGCATCACTGTCACGCACGTTCGCGCGGGGTAGCCCGGCTCGGGGCACTCGACCAAGCCGTACTCCGCGAGCCAGGGAGCCGGTACGTTGTGGCGGCCGTCCTCCGACTCGATCAGCCAGCCTTTGGGCGCGAACCCGCCGGTGGCGATGCCGGCGGCGCGGGCGGCACGGAGCCCGGCCTGATCGACTCCTGTTTGTCCGCCGCTGATCACTCGCTCGATCATGACGGATCGGCCGACCCGGCCTCCGGCTCGACCGGCCGGGGCGTTTTGACGACCACCTGGAACCCGGCCGAATCGAGCACGAACGGCCCGCCCGGAGCCGGTGGGCGGAGCGTCCCCTGGAGGATCACCGCGACATTGGCCGCGCCCTGCTCGGCGACCTGCTTGAGCACCTTGCGGAAGCTCTTGCCGTTGATCCTCGCCCGCATGGCCAGGGAGCTACCCTCAAGAACCAACTCGATCTCGGGCTCACCGGCCGGTCCGTCCATCGGCACCAGGTCGCGGGGCAGTGCGTCAGCGGCCAGTGGCACCGCGACCTTCAACCCCTGGACCCGGATGATCGCCTTTGACACGACACGCCTCCCCCGCCGCAACGCCTTCGGGGCCACCACGGCCGCCGGCTCGATCATCCCGCGCCGGGCGTGACCCAGCATGGTCATGCCCACCGCCGGCCCATCGTACCGGGGCGGCGCGCACGGCGGCAACGGCGGCGCGGCCCGGCCCTCCCCTTCATCCTCGCCGGGCAGGGCTCACCACGGCGAGGTCGCCCAGGCCGCTCGTGAACACCGGCCTGTCGACCAGCTCGACCTCGAAGGAGTCGCGGCACGCGGGCACGCACAGCACACTCAGCGGTCCGCTCGACCCGGCGTTGTGATCTGGCGGGGGGCGAAGTATAACGAACGAGCCCCGGAGACGGCGGACAACCGTCGCTGGGGCTCGTTTTGATATCTCTGTTTTGCCAAGGCCGACCTAGGCGACCAACCGAACCGGCCGAGGCGTATCGCAAACAACCCGCGCTCGCGGGGAGGGGGTTTTTGTGCGCGCTGGTAATTCTAGCCGGCCCGCCGGAGAACGCAAGAGGCGATCCCTCGCCTTCCCGGAAGGTTCATGGGCGATCGACCCACCCCGGTCGGCCGGACCCATGACGCCGATCGAGAAGGCAGCCCAGGTCGCCATCCGGAAAACCACCCGGATCAGCAAGGCCCAGACCTTCGATGCCCGCGCCCGCGAGCAAGGGGGTTTGCGGCCATGACCTCGGTCACAACTCGAACAGGGACAACGG
>PLSW01000319.1:0-262 GCA_003165275.1 Caulobacteraceae bacterium | reverse complement strand
GGAACAGCGTCTGGCCGAGCTGCGGAACGCCCTGATTGCCCCGGCCTGGGCGGCCGCCGTTGCCGCCATGGGGCAGGAAGGGGACCACCGATGATCCCCGACCGCTGCCTCGCTCTGCCCCCCGCCGTGCTCGACCGATCCGACCTCACCTCGGTCGCCAAGCTGGTCGCCACGGCCCTGAACGACCGCTTCGCACGCTTCGATCCCTGCACCTGGGTCGGAAACCGCAAGCTGGCTCAGGCCGTCGGCAGGTCCATCGGAC
>PLSW01000253.1 GCA_003165275.1 Caulobacteraceae bacterium | reverse complement strand
CGCGCCGCCGAGCGCGAGGCGGCCGCCCAGCGGGAGGAGGCGGTCTTCGAGGTGGTGGAGGCCACCCTCGAAGCCAGCGGCATGGACGCCGAGACCCTGGAAGAGCGGGTGGCGGAGATCGCCGAGCGGATGCGCGAGGGGGAGTGGGAATACGACTATGTCGAACGCCCGATCGGGGCGGTGATCGCCGCCATCTGCGAGGACCTCGACATCAAACCGGACTGGTTGGCCTGGGCGGATACGGACTGGGCGATCGAGGAGGCGGCGACGGCGGCCCCGGGATCGCCCTACGCCCTGGGCGGGGCGGCCTGGGGAGAGGCCGCAGCGACGAACGGGCCGGCGGAGGAACCGGTTCGCGAGCCGGTCGCGGCGGATGGCTCCTCCCCCTGAGTACGCACCAAACCCCGCTCACCCCGGCGAAGGCCGGGGCCCAGATCCTAAGGCTCGATGGCGGGGATTGGTCCTGAATGGGCCTTTCCGAGAGCGCTGCGCCATACGATCTGGGCCCCGGCTTCGCCGGGGGGAGCGGATTTTTTCCACACAATTATAGAACTCACGCCGCCTCAATGGCGTCGATGTCGGCGTCGGTGAGGCCGAAGTGGTGGCCGATCTCGTGGACGAGGACGTGGGTGATCAGTTCGCCCAGGGTCACGTCGCCGCGCTCGGCCCATTCGTCGAGGATGGGGCGGCGATAGAGGAAGACCATGGCGGTCTCCGGGGTGGGGTCGAGCACCGAGCGGTGGACAAGGTCGACCCCCTGGTAGAGGCCGGTCAGGTCGAAGGCGTCCTCGACGCCCATCTCGTCGAGGATCTCGGCCTCGGCGAAATCCTCGATGCGCACCACCACCGCCCCGGCCAGGGCCCGGAACCGCTTCGGCAGGCCGGCGAAGGCCGCCTGCGCCAGCTCGGAAAAGTCGTCGAGAGACGGGGCGGCGGCGTCGGACCATTTCATCGGGGCGTGCCTAGTCATGGGGGGCGGGCCTATTCATCGGGCATGACGATATGGGGGGCGTCGGGAAGGCGGATCTCGAAGAGGCCGATATCCAGGGCCTGTTGCGGCTTGACCGCCTGCAGCGGCTCGTCGAGGCGGCGGCGAAGCTCGCGGGGGTCGGCGGCGGCTCCCGTCCGGCGGCGGGCCTGGGCGTCCATCGGCGGCGGCGCCAGCACCGCCTCCCCGGCCTGGCGCACCCGCCAATAGCTGACCGAGAGCCGCCAGACGGTTTCGGGGGGCGCCGGCGGCTTGGGCCAGCGGCGGCCGTCCTGATAGCTGGGCCGCATGGGCGTCGAGCGGCGGCGGGGCGCCGGGCCGGCGATCACCTCGCGCAGGCCCAGGAATCGGTCCTCCGGGGCCACGGTGCGCCCATGCCCCGGCCGCTCGTCGTCGAGGCGGCCGGCGAAGGCGTCCAGGGCGGCCTCGCGGGTGGCGAAGGCCGGACCCACCGCCTCGCTGACGAAGGCCACCTCCCCCGCCGCCAGCCGGGCGGCGTCGGCCTGGCGCGCGGCGCGGCCGAGGGGAGCGCTCAGGGCCTGCTGGGCGCTGGCGGCCACCGGGAAGAGGACGGCGTTCATGCGACCATTTTGCCCCATTGCGGCGGCGGGCGGGAGTCCGCGGGACCGGCGCCGCGGCATATTCGCGCCAACCGCTCACCATGCCGCGCGCAAGGCGCTATGGTCTAGGTATGATTCGCGGGTGTTCCTGGCAAAGACGCGGCCCCGACTGATGGCGGCGCCCTTCGTCATGGGCGCGGCTGCGGCCCCCGACCTGATCATCGCCGCGGCGACGGGCGGGGTCTGCTTGGCCATGGCGGCGACCCTGTGGGCGGTGTCCGTGCGACGCCGGGCCGACGCCCGCATCGGCGAATTCCGCGAGCGCATCCGCCGGCTGGAAGGCATGGCCGACGCCACCCAGTCCTCCGCCGAAGCCTTCGACAGCGCCATGCTGACCATCGAGGACGGCGCGGTCAGCCTGGCCTGGGGCGGCGACAGCCTGGCCCTGTGCGCCGGCATCCTCGGCCTGGACCAGACCGCGGCGGGCGCCCAGCCGAGCGCGGTGATCGACGCCCTGGTCGGCTCCAGCGCCGACTACGCCCGGCGACTGACCGCCCTGTTCGAGACCGGCGAGGCCTGCGCCTTCCAGGCCCGGGGGACCCAGGGCTTCGTCTCCATCGACGGGCGGGCGTCGGGCGCCTGCGTCTGGCTGCGCCTGCAGCCGCAGATCGCCACCGACGGCGGCCTGCCCGGCGCCGGCCGGTTCGCCGCCATCCTCGACGCCCTGCCCCAACCGGCCTGGGTGGGCTCGGGCAAGGGGCAGCTGGTCTGGGCCAACCGGGCCTGGCTGGCCGCCGTCGACGCCGCCTCGGTGGAGGACGCCGTGGCCCGCAACCTGGTGTTCGACCGCGGCGCGGCGGCCCTGATCGAGGAGGTCGCGGCCACCGGGGAGCGGCGCGAGGCGGTGCGCTGGGCGCCCGTGGGCGGCCAGCGGCGGGCCTTCCGCATCACCGCCAAGCCCCTGGAGGGCGGCGACGTCATCGCCTGGGCCCTGGACGTCACCGAGGCCGAGGACACCCGCGAGACCCTGAAGCGCCACGTGGAGGCGCACGACGAGACCCTGAACCACCTGGGGGACGCGGTGGCGATCTTCAGCGCCACCCGCAAGCTGATGTTCCACAACACCGCCTTCGCCCAGCTCTGGGGCCTGGAACCGGCCTGGCTGGCCGACGGGCCCAGCCATTCAGAGGTGCTGGACCGCCTGCGCCAGCGCCGCCGCCTGCCCGAGACCGCCGACTACAGCCGCTGGAAGTCCGGCGAGCTGAGCTGGTACGAGGCCCTGGGCCCGGCGCCGGACGACCTGTGGACCCTGCCGGACGGGCGCACCCTGCGGGTGGTGCGCCAGCCGCATCCCCTGGGCGGCCTTTTGCTGCTGTTCTCCGACATCACCGGCGAGCTGCGGCTGAAGGCCCAGTACAATGCCCTGATCCAGGTGCAGCAGGCGACCCTGGACAAGCTCAACGACGCCGTGGCCGTGTTCGGCTCCGACGGGCGGCTGCGGCTGCATAACGAGGCCTTCGAGCGGTTCTGGAACGCCCCGGCGGCGGCCCTGGAGCAGGCCTTCGACTTCGACGGGGTGGTGGAGCTGTGCACCCCTCGCCTGCACGACCAGCAGTTCTGGCGCGAGCTGAAGGGACGGGTCACCGACCCCGACCCCCGGGCCCGCATCCCGATCAGCGGCGAGGCCAAGACCGCCGACGACCGGATCATCGCCTTCCAGTCCCGGCCCCTGCCCGACGGGGCGACCCTGATCGCCTTCGCCGACATCACCGACACCCGCCGGCTGGAGAAGGCCGTGGCCGACCGCTCGGCGGCCCTGGCCGAGGCGGAGCGGCTGAAGCGGGATTTCGTGGGCAATGTCTCCTACGAACTGCGCACGCCGCTGACGACGATCATCGGCTATTCGGAGCTTCTGGACCACTCCAGCGACGGGCTCAGCGACCGCTCGCGGGGCTATATCGGCTCGGTGCGGGCGGCGGCCAACCAGCTGGCCCGGTCCATCGACGACGTCCTCGACATGGCCCAGATCGACGCCAACGAAATGGCCCTGGACCTGGGGGACGTGAACATCGCCAGCCTCCTGGCCCAGGTCGCCGAGCGGGCGGCGCGGGAGGCGGCGGCGGCGGAGGTGACCATCACCGTCGACTGCGACCCGGAGATCGGCCTGATCCGCGCCGACGCCCGGCGCCTGGGCCAGAGCATCGACCATCTGGTGGAGAACGCCCTCCTGCAAACCCCGCCGGGAGGGACGGTCACCCTGTCCGCCCACCGGGCGATCGGCGAGGTGCAGATCAAGGTCTCCGACACCGGCCGCGGCATCGCCTTCCACGTCCAGGCGCACATCTTCGACCGCTTCGTGGGCCGAGACCGCGGCGGTCCGGGCCTGGGCCTGGCCCTGGTCAAGTCGCTGATCGAGTTGCACGGGGGCTGGGTGGCCCTGGAGAGCGAACCCGGCGCCGGGGCGACCTTCACCTGCCACCTCCCCGAGACCGCCTATGCGGCGGTGGGGCAGGCGGAGCTGTTCTGAGGGGGAACAGTTGGCCTTCTCTCCTTGCGGGAGAAGACCATCGGATGAGGGGTCGCGCCGGCCCATCCGCGCGATGTCGACAACGCAGCTCAGCGTCCGGCGCGACCCCTCATCCGGCGCTTCGCGCCACCTTCTCCCCCAAGGGGAGAAGGCCTCGGTTGCGCCTTGCGCGCCCCGCGAATCAGAGCGGTATTAGTGCTGGCTTTCCGGCATGCGGACGACGAGGCCGTCGAGGGCGTCGGTGACCTTGATCTGGCAGGAGAGGCGCGAATTCGGCTCCACCCCTTCGGCGAAGTCGAGCATGGATTCTTCCATCGCCGACTTGGTCCCGGTCTTTTCGGTCCAGGCGGCGTCCACATAGACGTGGCAGGTGGCGCAGGCGCAGGCGCCGCCGCAGTCGGCGTCGATGCCCGGGATGTTGTTCTTCACCGCGCCTTCCATGACCGATTGGCCCGGCTTGACGTCGATGATGTGCTCGGTTCCGTCGTTCTCGATATAGGTGATCTTAGCCATGGACTCCCTCGCGCCCCCCGAAACTCAGGCGGCGACCTCTTTCATGGAAATGGATGTGTCTGCAAGTCTGTCGCGCGCGACCGGTCGTCGCGAGCCGATGAGCTGCTTGCCGGCCATGAACTCCGGCGGGGCGTTGACCGCCTCCACGGCCAGCAGGCGGCCGGCCTTCAGATGGAAGACGGCGAACTTGGCGCTGGCCGGCTCGCCGCGCACGACGATCTCGTCGGCGTCGAAGGGCAGGCCGGCGATCTGAAGCTTAAGGTCGTACTGGTCCGACCAGAACCAGGGCACCTCCGGCGACGGACCTGGGCGGCCGGTGATGGCGGCGGCGGCCTGCTTGGCCTGTTCGAGGGCGTTGGGCACGCTCTCCAGGCGGAACATGCGGTCATAGAGGGGCAGCGGCCGGTGGGTGACGTCGCCGATGGCGAAGATGGCGGGGTCGCCGGTGCGCGCTTCGAGGTCGACCACCACCCCGTCCACGCATTCCAGCCCCGCGTCCCGGGCGAGCTCGGCGTTGGGGATGGCGCCGACCCCCACCAGGGCCGCGTCGCAGGCGATCAGCCGTCCGTCGGCGAGGCGCACGCCGGTGACATGGCCGCCCTCGCCTTCGATGGCCGCGACGGCGGCGTTCAGCTCGAAGGTCACGCCCCGGGCGCGATGGTAGATCTGGAAAAAGTCCGACAGGGCCTCGCAGGCCACCCGCGCCAGCACCCGCGGCTCGCGCTCGATGACCACCGCCTCGGCCCCGAGGGCGCGGGCGGAGGCCGCCGCCTCCAGGCCGATATAGCCGCCGCCGATGATGGCGAGGCGCCGGCCCGGGCCGATGGCGGCCTTCAGGTGCTCGGCGTCGGCGGCGGTGCGCAGGCTCAGCACGCCGGTCAGGTCCGCCCCGGGAACCGGCAGGGGCCGGGCGCGGGCGCCGGTGGCCAGGATGATCCAGTCGTAGGCCAGGGCCTCGCCGCCCTCAAGCACCACGGTCTTGGTCTCGCGATCGATGCGGCTGACCCGGGCGGCCAGCCGCAGGTCGATAGTGTGTTCGGGATAGAAGCCGGGGTCCTTGAGCATCAGGTCGTCGGCCTTGGCCTCGCCCTTCAGCCAGGCCTTGGAGAGGGGCGGACGCTGGTAGGGGGCGATGGGCTCGTCGCCCACGAGGGTGATGGCGCCCGCAAAGCCGTACTGGCGCAGCAGCGCCGCCGCCGTGCCTCCCGCATGTCCCGCCCCGATGATGACGATTCTGGCCGTCGTATCCATGCCCCACCCGATCGCAAAATAATGACGGCCGCGTCAACTTTTAATCCCGAAAAGTTTGACGCCATATCTTCTATATGGCAAGAATTGCCGTATGGGCGCTATGCGAAAAATTACGGCCATACTCCCAGCGGATCTCCTCGCTTCGGCGCAGTCCTATACCGGCGAGGGCGTCACCGAAACGCTGCGGATCGCCCTTGAACGGCTGTCGCGGGAGACCTTCTACAGCCGCATGCGCGAATTGCGGGGGAAGGTCGTGCTTGCCGCCGATCTCGACGACCTCAGGCGCGATCGGCAGTTCGACGACAGCGGAAACGTCGTTTGATCGCGACGGACACCAGCAGCATCATCGCCTATCTCGCGGGTCACGAGGGCGCGGACATCGTCCAGATCGAGCGCGCAATGACATCGGACCAGCTGCGCATTCCGCCTCCAGTGGTCAGCGAGTTGCTGACCCAAGGCTCGCCGGAACTGGACTACCTGCTGGCGAGCATTCCGCAGTTGGAAATTCAGGCGGGCTACTGGGAGCGCGCCGGCCGATCGCGCGCGCTCTTGAGATCAAAGGGGCTCAAGGCCAACCTGGCCGACACGCTCATAGCCCAGGCCTGCATCGACGGGGGCGCGGCCCTGGTCAGCCGGGATCGCGGCTATCGCCACTTCGCCCAGTGGTGCGGGCTGACGCTGGCGGGCTGAGCGGGCGCTCGTCCTGGCTGAGCGGAACACCGTCCTTACAGCTCGTCATCCCGGCGGCAGCGAAGCGGAGAGCCGGGACCCAGCCGCCACCGGCCAGAAGGCTGGATCCCGGCTCTCCGCGCAAGGGCGCGCCGGCCGGGATGACGAGCCGTGGATGGTTCAGGCCAGATCAACCGGCCCTAGATCACCCGCTCGACCATCATCGACTTGATCTTGGCGATGGCCTTGGCCGGGTTCAGCCCCTTGGGGCAGACCTGGGCGCAGTTCATGATCGTGTGGCAGCGGTAGAGCTTGAAGGGATCCTCCAGCGCGTCCAGCCGCTCGCCGGTGGCCTCGTCGCGGCTGTCGATCAGCCAGCGGTAGGCCTGCAGCAGGGCGGCCGGGCCGAGGTACCGGTCGCCGTTCCACCAGTAGCTGGGGCAGGAGGTCGAGCAGCAGGCGCAGAGGATGCATTCGTAGAGGCCATCCAGCTTGGCGCGGTCCTTTTCCGACTGCAGCCACTCGGTCTGCGGCTCGGGGGTGGTGGTGTGCAGCCAGGGCTCGATGGAGGCGTACTGGGCGTAGAAGAGGGTCAGGTCCGGGATCAGGTCCTTGACCACCGCCTGGGAGGGCAGCGGCGCGATCTGCACCGCGTCGCCGGGGACCTCTTCCCAGCCGTGGGTGCAGGCCAGGGTGTTGCGCCCGCCGATGTTCATGGCGCAGGAGCCGCAGACCCCTTCCCGGCACGAGCGCCGGAAGGCCAGGGTCGGGTCCATGGTGTTCTTGATGTGGATGAGGGCGTCCAGCACCATCGGGCCGCACTGGTCGACGGCGACGTCATAGGTGTCCCACTTGGGGTTGGTCACGCCCTCGGGATCCCAGCGATAGATGCGGAAGGTCTTGACCTTCTGGGCGCCGGCGGGGGCGGGCCAATGCTTGCCCTTGCCGACCTTGGAGTTCTTGGGGAGGGTCAGCTTTACCATCAGAGGCCTTCCGTCGCCATCGCGGCAATCAAGCAGTTCGAACGCGTCATCGGCCTAGTAAACCCGCGCCTTGGGTTTGATGTACTCGATGTCCTTGGTCATGGTGTAGGCGTGCACCGGCCGGTAATCGATGGTCACCTTGCCGGTGCCCCCGTCGTACCAGGCCAGGGTGTGCTTCATCCAGGTCTCGTCGTTGCGGGCGGAGAAGTCCTCGCGGGCGTGGGCGCCGCGGCTTTCCTCGCGGTTCAGGGCTCCGCTGACGGTGACGATGGCCTGGGCGACGAGGTTGTCGAGCTCCAGGGTCTCCACCAGGTCGGTGTTCCAGATCATGCCCCGGTCGAAGGTCTCGATGCTGGCCATGCCCTGGCGGACCTTTTCCAGCCGCGCGACCCCGCTCTTGAGGGTCTCGCCGGTGCGGAAGACGGCGGCGTCTTCATGCATGGTCACCTGCATCTCCATGCGCAGGGAGGCGGTGGTGCGGTTGCCGGCGGCGTAACGGAAGCGGTCGAAGCGGGCCAGGTGGGCCTCGGTCTGGGCGGGCTTCAGCTCGGGCTGGGGCGCGTCGGGCTTGAGCACCTCGGCGACCCGCAGGCCGGCGGCGCGGCCGAAGACGACGAGGTCGATCAGGCTGTTGGAGCCCAGGCGGTTGGCGCCGTGCACCGAGACGCAGGCCGCCTCGCCCACGGCCATCAGGCCGGGCACGACGCTGTCGGGATTGTCCCCGGCCCTGGTCACCACCTCGCCGTAGAAGTTCGTGGGGATGCCGCCCATGTTGTAGTGGACCGTGGGCACGATGGGGATCGGCTCCTTGGTCACGTCGACGCCGGCGAAGATCTTGGCGGTCTCGGAGATGCCCGGCAGGCGCTGCTGCAGGATCTTGGGATCCAGGTGGTCCAGGTGCAGGAAGATGTGGTCCTTCTTCGGACCCACTCCCCGGCCCTCGCGGATCTCGATGGTCATGGCCCGGGAGACCACGTCGCGGCTGGCCAGGTCCTTGGCCGAGGGCGCATAGCGCTCCATGAACCGCTCGCCCTCGGAATTGGTCAGGTAGCCGCCCTCGCCGCGGGCGCCCTCGGTGATCAGGCAGCCGGCGCCGTAGATGCCGGTGGGGTGGAACTGGACGAACTCCATGTCCTGCAGGGGCAGACCCGCCCGCAGCACCATGCCGTTGCCATCGCCGGTGCAGGCGTGGGCGCCGGTGCAGGAGAAATAGGCCCGGCCATAGCCGCCGGTGGCCAGGATCACCGTCTGGGCCCGGAAGCGGTGCAGGGTGCCGTCGTCCAGCTTCCACGCCGTCAGGCCGACGCAGCGGCCGCCCTCCATGATCAGGTCGAGGGTGAAGTACTCGATGAAGAAGTTGACCTGGTGCTTCAGGGCCTGGCCGTACATGGTGTGCAGCATGGCGTGGCCGGTGCGGTCGGCCGCCGCGCAGGTGCGCTGGATCGGCGCCTCGCCGTAGTTGCGGGTCATGCCGCCGAAGGCGCGCTGGTAGATCTTGCCTTCCGGGGTGCGCGAGAAGGGCACGCCCCAGTGCTCCAGCTCGTATACGGCGGCCGGAGCGTTGCGGACCAGGTATTCGATGGCGTCCTGGTCGCCCAGCCAGTCCGACCCCTTGACGGTGTCGTACATGTGCCAGCGCCAGTCGTCCTCGCTCATGTTGCCCAGGCTGGCGGAGATGCCGCCCTGGGCCGCGACGGTGTGGGAGCGGGTGGGGAAGACCTTGGTGATGCAGGCGGTCTTCAGCCCGGCCTCGGCGGCGCCCAGGGCCGCGCGCAGGCCCGAGCCCCCGGCGCCCACCACGACGACGTCGAACGTGTGGTCGATGAATTCGTACGCGGCCATGATTCAGAAGGCTCCGCCGCCCACCAGGGCGACCTTGAGGATGGAGAGGACGCCGACCAGGGCGATGATCCAGCACACGAAGAGGTTCAGGATCAGCAGCAGGCTGAAGGTGAGGCGCCGCGCGATGTAGTCCTCGATGATCACCCGCATGCCCAGCTGCATGTGATAGGCGCCGACGGCGATCAGCAGGGCCGTGGGCACGGCGTTGAGGGGCGACCGCAGCCAGGCCACCGCGCTCGGATAGCTGAGGGCGGAAAGCTTGAGGGCCGAGTAGACCGCCCAGATCACCAGGAAGACCAGGGCCAGGGCCGAGACGCGCTGGGCGATGAAATGGCCGGTCCCGTGCTTGGCGGCGCCCTTGCCGCGGGCCTCCTTGAGGGGGGTCTCAAAGCTGGTCATTGGAAACCCCCGGTGACGATGGCCAGACCCCAGACCGCCAGGGTCGCGACGATGGCGAAGCCGATCACCGCCGCCCCGGTGGCGGTGGCGGTGCGCGGCGCGAAGCCCAGGCCCGAATCCCAGACCAGGTGCCGGATCCCGTTGCCCAGATGGAAGAAGACCGCGAGGGTGAAGCCGAACAGGACGATCTTGCCGGGGACCCCGCCCAGCAGGGTCATGTACTGGCCGTAGGCGGTGGGGCCCGCCGCCAGGGCCGCGGCCCAGCCGGCCAGCAGGATCGCGCCGACATAGAGGGCGAAGCCGGTGGCCCGGTGCAGGATCGAGCCCAGCATGGTCAGGTGCCAGCGCCAGGTCATGTAGGGCGACAGGGGCCGGGGACGCAGCGCGGCGACGCCCGCGACCGCCTTGGATTTAATCATCCGCAAGGACTCCCTGAAACGACTGCGCCGCTTTTAAGCCCCGGGATGGGGGTGTCAACGCGGGCCGATACAACGGCCGCCCCGGGGAAGACGGCGGCGCCCCCGCGCCGGTTAGGCGCAAATGGCGCGGCGGAGGCCTTCTCCCCTTGGGGGAGAAGGTGGCCCGAAGGGTCGGAAGGGGTCGCGCCGGCGACTGCGGCGGCGCGTCGACACCGCGGCGGAGGGGCCGGCGCGACCCGTCCGTCCGCCTTCGGCGGCCACCTTCTCCCCCAAGGGGAGAAGGCCTCCGCTCGTGTCGACCCTAAGGCTTTGGTCGATATACATATTTATTGACGCTACGATCGCTCGACGCTGCGGGGACAAGTCCCTCCCCCTCCGGGAGCGGCCTTTCCTGGCCGCCCTAGATATCCACCTCGGCGTCCAGGGCGTTTTCCTGGATGAATTCGCGGCGGGGCTCGACCAGGTCGCCCATCAGCCGGGAGAACATGTCGTCGGCGTCGTCGGCGTGGGTGACCTTCACCTGCAGCAGGGTGCGGGCGTTGGCGTCGAGGGTGGTTTCCCACAGCTGCTCCGGGTTCATTTCCCCCAGGCCCTTGTAGCGCTGGATGCTGGACAGGCCCTTGCGGCCGGCCTCGAACACCGCGTCCACGAGATCCAGGGGTCCGCGCACCGTGGTGACCCGGTCCTTGCGACGGTAGGCCGCCGGGGCGGAGAAGGTTTCGGCCAGCTGCAACGAGCGTTCGGCCAGGCGCCGGGCGTCGGCGGAATGCAGCAGGGCCGCGTCCAGCACCACCCGGTCGGACACGCCGCGGCGGATCCGGCCGAAGACGAAGGCGCCGGCCTCCCCCACCTCGCCGCTCCAGGGTCCGTCGCCCTCCTCGGCGTAGAGGTCCAGGCGTCGGGCGGCAAGGGCGGCATCGGGGCTGTCGCCCAGGAGGCCGGCCAGGGCGGCCTGCTCCACGGCGAAGGCCGGGGCCCGCTGCGACAGGCGCTCGATATTGGCCTTGGCGCCGCGGGCGGTCTGCACCAGGGCCAGCAAGTCGGCCCCCGTCATCTGCTCCCCGGAGGCCAGCTCCAGCACGCCGCCCTCGACGCCTTCGTCGAGGAGATAGGCCTCCAGCTCCGCCTCGTCCTTGAGGTAGCGGCCGGACTTGCCCTTGGCCGCCTTATAGAGGGGCGGCTGGGCGATATAGAGGTAGCCCCGCTCCAGCACCTGCGGCATCTGCCGGTAGAAGAAGGTGAGCAGCAGGGTGCGGAT
>PLSW01000337.1:6313-28459 GCA_003165275.1 Caulobacteraceae bacterium | reverse complement strand
CGAATTATAGTCTCAGAATCGCGCGGATGATTTGCGGATATGCACGGGTTTCGACCGACGGCCAGAGCGTCGCGGCGCAGGTGGCGGAGTTGACCGCGGCCGGCTGCGAGAAGGTGTTCAGCGAGACGGCCTCGGGCACAAAAACCGACCGTACACAGCTGAAGCGGGCGATTGCCTCGCTCCATGCCGGCGATGTGCTGATGGTCACTCGCCTCGATCGCTTAGCCCGGTCGACACGGGATCTGCTCAATGTGCTCGCCGTTCTCGCCGAAAAGGATGCGCGGTTCCGATCTGTACGAGACACATGGGCGGATACGACAACCTCGCACGGACGGCTCATGCTGACGGTATTGGGAGGCCTCGCCGAATTCGAGCGCGACCTCATCCGTTCTCGCACGAGTGAAGGGCGCGCCCGCGCTAAGGCGCGCGGCGTCAAATTGGGGCGCCGGCACAAGCTGTCGGTTGAACAACGAGCGTTCGTCGCGCGGGAGCGAGCCAATGGAGAGAGCGTCCGGCATCTCGCCCGGGTGCTCGCCGTCAGTAAGGCGACGATCGGCCGGATTCCAGCGGAGGAGACCTGACATGAGAGATCCCCTGATCCCCGAGATGCCCCAAGGAACCTGGGCCGCTCTCGAGCGGCTCATCAAGATCGCCCAGGGCGACAGCGGGCAATGTCGCTATGTCGCCAATTTCCTTCTGGCTTGGTGGAACGCTGGCGAATTGGGCGGCTTTGACTTCACCGATGCGTGGGCTGTGGACGCCGCCATTCAGGACGACATGGTGACGTTGTTCGCCTTCGTTGTCCGTCACGCCGTCTACCCAAGCACTTATAGCTTCGGCGGCGAATTCGAGGAGCTCGTCCGACGGTGGCGACCGCACGTTCTCGCCGCGGAGGCTGATCCGAAGTAGGCCGCCATGTCGTACCTCCCAGCATCTGCGCCAGCAATGCTGTCTTGCAAACTGAGCCTGCAGCCAGGAGCCCAGAGGATGCCGCCAGAGGAGCCGGAGTCCACGCCCATCAAACTGAGCGACTTGATCGAGGCCTTCGAGTTCGTGAGCGTCTCGGACCTTGACGAACACCAAGCCTACATCTGCAAGAGGACGGGCCGGATCATCTTCGTGTCGGAAGGCGTGGATCTGGACGAGGAGGTAGAATTCCCTGACGATCCCGATATGGGCGCTTATCACGTAGTGCCCCATCGACGGGACCTTGATCTTGGAAGGCGAGTCGCCCTGTCCTTTGTTGCTGAAGAACTTCCAGACTCGCTCAACAAGGCCAGGGATATCTTCAGCCGAAAGGGCGCCTATGGCCGATTTAAGCAATTGGTGCAGACGACCGGCACGCTCGACAAGTGGTATGCGTTCGAAGAGCGGGCGACCCAAGCGGCTCTTGAAGAATGGTGTGACGAGGTCGGGGTGACGTTAATCGACAACGAGAGGCCGTCGTGATGGTTGGCCATGTGGCCAGAGCAACGATCCCATGACCGAAGTCCAATGCAACACCTGTCACGCCCGCGTCGCCGGCTATGACGCGGTTCACTTCGGCTCGATTGGGACAGGTTATCGCGAGCTTTGCAGCCGCTGCTTCAACGAGGAGGTGGCCCGGAGAGGACAGCTCAAGTTCGAGCACGTGGGCTTCGAACCCGTCAATATGCCCGACGCCGCCGGGGTCAAGCGCCGATTCCATTTCCTTCTGCGGCTCCTCGGTGACCAGGTGGCGCTCGAGGCCTTCGAAGTTCAGGGCGGAGAACGCGGCGGCTACGAGTTTCAGATCCTCGACGACGCGGAGGCCGACCCGTTTGAGCTCATGGCGCGGCTGGTCGAGCGCATGCGGCGCGCCATCTTGCTGCGGCACCTGGCGGACGATGGCCTGCGCCTCTCGATCGCGGACGTGACTGTGCGAGGGAGGATCAGTTGTGACCTGGACTCGGATTATCACCACCCCATGCTGGTCATCGACGGTCGCGAGGTGAGCTGGGAGCAATTCGGTCAGATGCTGATGACGTTCGAAGGATGGCAGTTCAAGCTCGAGATCAAGGATCGGAGCGAGGAGGTTTAGAAACCCTGCTCATGCAACGAGGGCAAGCCGCAGCGCATAGCCACGGCCGCGTCAAATGTTCTTAGTTCGTGCTCAAAGCCGTGTTTTAGCGCACATAACTTGAGGTGAGCCCGAAGTCGTCTATTCGGTCCAAGCCTTTGGCCGTGGCCGGTTCTAGGCCGTAACCCGCACCGTGCGGGTCATCACCTCGCCCAGCTCGGGTTTGCCCCGAAGATGAGGGGAGCGCCAAAACACCCGATCGCCCCGCCGCACCAAATGGCCGCGGACGTGATGTAAGCGTTTGCCACGGGCATTTCCGCCGCCTGAGCCGTCGTTGGCGGGGTCGTATCGCGCGCCAGCGCCAAGCGACGCTGTCACCTCGACGTGTTCCAGCAAGGCAGATTGACCTTTACTTTGACGAGCATGATTGAGCTTTGCCAAATCGCTGTGGCGCTGGCTGAAGGGCTTCGGCAGCGGATAGAGAAGCGAGAAGGTCGCGATCATCGGCCAATCCAACATGACCTTGGCGGCCATGCCGGTGACCGTTGAACTGAACTCGCAGTCACTTGAGATCGCCGCTCTGAGATAGTCGTACCACGACCGTTCGACGTTGAAAGCGCAGTGCCTCATGACCTGGTCGAGTTCTGGGAAGTCGCGGCAGGCGAAATTGAACCGCGCCGGCGCTGGCGTTGGATCGACCTGCGGCGCATCCCGCGTGTCGAATTCCATATTCACCGAATAGAGATCGGCGCCGGTTTCGCCGCTAATGAAGAGCCACGCCTTTCCTGAATGCCCGTCCGAATTGATTTCGACCAGGGCCCCAGCCCGGGTCTGGGTGGGCACTTCGGCTCTGTCCAAATAAAGGCCAGGCCGCAAGGACGCGAGGGTGTCAAGACGAGGCCGCTCCATCCATTCGATCCAGAATCGATGGGCGGGGAAACGGAGAATGTCCATGCTAGCGGCGAGCATGTCGGCCTCAAGGACCGAGAATTCAGTGCAGAACTGGGTGGCGGCGCGGTCCAGAATAAATCTGTGGGGCGTCGCCTGCAGCTTGAGGGAAAAATCGGCAGCCGTCTGCACACGGAAGGTCTCGCCGAGCCGCTCGCTTCCAATCACAAATCGTTGCTGTTCGCCAATCTGGTCCACCAGCCGCATCGCTTAGTCGCCAGCGCTAAAAGTTGAACCAGTGTTGCGTCATCTCAAGGTAAATCACCAATATAAGCCCACGCATATGGATGCCCTGTGGATGGCACGAATTTTCAGATCAATAGAAATGACGAAGTGACCGTAAAGTGACATCCTGACAGTCCCCATTTGCAGGTCACATTGTTGTCACTATTTGATCGCTATTTTTCGCGTTGCTCTAAGCGGAACGTCAGGATACCCGGATGTTATTGAGAATTGGCTCTCCGGGATGGGAACTGATCAATGCGGTTCGCTCGCGTCATCATCGTGGACGATGAACCCTCAAGCCGCGCGACCTACGCAACGATTCTATCAGGGGAGGGCCACACGATGCGCACCGCCGGCGACGTGCCCGCTTGTCGCACGGCGATGAAAGCCGAACCGGTCGACGTTGTCGTCCTGGAACTGGGCCTTCCGGATGGCGACGCCATGGCCTTCGCCGTGGAACTGCTGCGCAGCGGCGATACCGGCGTGATCGTCGTCACAAGCCAGACTGACATCAACACCTGTATCGCGGTGCTCCACGAGGCGGCCGACGACTGCCTGATCAAGCCAGTCCACCCAGGCGAACTCGCAGCCCGGGTCCGCAGCCTGCATCGGCGGTGCACGAGGCACAGGAGCCAGCGCTACAGGCTTGGCTGCTGGGCCGTCGATGTCCAATCTAGAACGATTTGCGACATCGACGGCCGATTGGTGACTGTGACCCGCGGCGAATTCGATTTGCTGGCAAGGCTGATAGAGGGCCAGGGGAGGATCGTCTCGCGCGAAGTTCTCAGCGAAGCCGTGAGCCGCGGCGGAACCGACGGCGATGTCCGGTCGGTGGATTCCCTGGTGAGCCGGCTTAGACGCAAAATGGCTGTCGCCGCCGGCGAGCCCCCCCTGATCGTGACCGCGCCTGGGTTTGGGTATCGTCTTGGGGGCCCTGTCGAAACGATCTAACCGGCGCTAAACCTAGACCGGGGAATGGCCCGGGAAATTGCAGTCCCTCCTTTTGCGGCGATGGGCCGCGTGTCAGGTCAGACCGCCGAGCGGATTGCGTCTGCTTGCGCGGTGAGCCCGGCGGCCGCGCCTTCGAGCCCATAAAAGGCGAATGGGTTTAGGAACTGCCGACCCCAGAACAGCCTCCTGTCGACCTGCCCCAGGTCCGCCTCCTCGCAGAGGTTCAACCAATGGGCGCCAATCGCCCGTAGCTGGTTAGACACGATCGCGACCGCTTGTGTCTCAGTGAGATGATACTCGCCCACAGCCGCGAGGCAGGTTGCGATTTGGCTTGAACGCTGCTGACCCGTGATCAGCATCGCCTGGCTGGCCTCTTCGCCGGCGCGGGCCTGCGGGCAGATGTCATAGGCGGGGGTTAGGCTGAGCTGCGCGCCGTCCCAGAAGGCGGCGTGATTGCGCGCATGGTCGTCGACATTGCCGACCAGGATGTTGAGCGTCAGCCGAGCGAACAGTTCGTGCAACGTGGCGGTGGGTTCGGTGAAACGGAAGCGGATCGTCTCGGCAAGATCCTGATAGCTTGCGTAACGCGCCTGCATCTCGTCGAGCTCGAGCATTGTGAGCGCCGAGACCATGGCCCGGCGCCGCCAACTGTCCTGTTCCGCGACCCGGTCGAACCGCTCAACCAACAGCACATCCTTCCCCGCCGCGTTGACCAGGCGGACGGGCGCGACGGACAGGCCCGCGAGCGCGGCCAGGCGCATGGCGATATATTCGCCCTTCACCACGGAATAGGTGTCGTTGCTGCTGGAGAATTTGGCGACATATTTGCGCGCGCCATCGACGACCAGCGCCTTGGGTCGGGCGCCCCCGATTGAGCTGCCATGGTGCAGCGCCTGGTCGAGCTCAGGCGTGAGCGGCAGGTTCTTTTCGACCTTTTCGGCTGAAGCCAGCAGTTCTTCGAGCGTTGCATGCCTTCCGCCGCGCGGACTATAGCGCGTCGCCGAGGCCTGGAAGTCCAGCGCGCCGATCCGGTCGGAGCCCGATTCAAGCAGGAAGACCAGCTCGTCGAGCTCATACCCATCGAGCGCCTCGCCCTTTACCCCGAAGGTTTTGTTCAGAATGACGCGCCTGCCCCAGGCATCGGGGGCGCCATCGCGGATCGCGCTGGCCATCTGCATCACACCGAGCGGCGCGATCGGCTCTGGCCGAAGCGGCAGTTCGGGCAAATAGAGGGCGATCGCGTCGGCGCGCTCTCGATAGGAACGGCCATAGATGAACTGGATGCGCTCACCGTCGGGAACGAGACGGCCGGCGACGACTGGTTCTGCGGCGCCAGGCAGCCACGTCCAGACATAGGCTTCGCGTGGGTGAGGGGGCCTAGAAGTCATCGCTGACGCTTAGTTTTTTGGGACGCACTCGGCTGGGAAGGAGCGCCAAGCGTTTGCCCGCCTCGTCGAGCCGCACCGTAAGACCCGGCGCATCCTCCTCAAACAGGGGAATGTTCAGGATGGCGCACGCCTCGAAGGCAAGCCCCAGCTCAACCTTTGGATCGCCCTTCTCAAGCCGTTGCAGGGTGCTGCGGTCAACACCGAGCCGATCCGCCATGTCCTGGGCGGTCATGCGCCGCGACTTGCGCTCAAGCTGGACGAGCGTGGCCAGCAATGTGACCGCGGCGATGGTGTAGCGAGCGTAGTTACGCTTCTTTGAAGCTGGCATTTGCGGGACCGATCCAGCGCTATGGTGCTTAATGGGCGATGCATCCATCATTCCCGCGAATGGCCCGCCCTGTCAATAGAATGCGAGATGCATCCGGCACTAAGCCACGTAATGCGGCTTGCATCCACCAAGCGTATGTAAGCGATGCTGCCGTGGCCATCCGCGATGCGGACACTTTGCCTCGATCCAGGGCCGCCTTGCCCCCCGTACGCGAACTCGAGAGCGAGGCGGATGAGCGTGCGGCTCACCCGGCTACCGAACCACCGCCGCGTCCTTCGAGAAATTCTGGAAAATCGCGCGGGTGAATGAACTCCGGCCGATACCAGGGCTGGCGTCGCGGGTCGAAGATCTTCCTCAGCCAGACTTCGACCTGCCGAATTCTCGCGGACTTGCCAATGTCCCGATGCCGGACAAGCCAGAGCTGGTGACTGGTCACCGGCATGTTGAGCATCACTAACTCCGGCGCGATCGACAGAACGGCGGTCGGCAGGATGCTCAGGCCAGCGCCGAGCGTTATAGCGGCGTAGGACGAAGCACTGCTGTTGGTGACGAGGCGATTTCGGAGCAGGCGCATGAAGGCGAGGCGGCGGCCTTCGGGGTCTTTCCCTACAGGAATATGGGCGACGTGATGAATGTACGCATGCCCCGGCAGATCGGCCAACGTCTCGGGAATGCCGTGCTTGTCCAGATAGGATTGGGCGGCGAAGAAGTTGAAATGAAAATGAGCCAGCGGCACGGCCACGAGATCGGGATGGGTTGGCGCCGAGAAGGTCAAGGTGAGATCGACCTCGCCCGCCATGAGCCGGTCCGCCCGTTGCTCGGTATCCAGCACAACGTCGATCAATGGGTTTTCGTCCAGAAAGCGGGGCAGACGGGTTGTAAGGATCAAGCCCGCCAACCCATCACGCGCAGCGATCTTGACCCGTCCCTCAAGCGCGCTCTCGCTGTTGAGGACGCTGTTTTCGAGCGCTTCGGCGCTGCGTTCCATGGTGAAGGCCAGGTCGTAGACCTTCTCGCCGGCTTCGGTGAGGGTGGCGCCGTGCGGCCCACGCTCCAACAGCTTCGTATTGAGCCGGTCCTCGAGGCGATCGACCGTCCGGGTAATCGTCGTAAGGGCGGACTCGAGCGCCCGGGCCGCCGCGGCGAAACTCCCCAAACTCGCGACCGCCCAGAAGACACGTATGTCGTCCCAGTCAGCCTTTCGCCTCACGACCTCGACCACGCCGCCTCACTCAAAATGACCACGGCGCCTTCGCGCCAAACGCTGACCTTGCGGCCGACCAATTGACTGTTCCTCGCCGCCGTTCGGCCTCAACCGAGGGTCACAGAGACAGCTACGCCGCTGAGGGTCCCTTGTTGCAGCAGCAAGACGAGCTGCGCCGGTCGCGCCTCCAATGCGTGGACGCCACAGCAGCGTTTGTAGACACGCGCCAAGGTTGAATGCAACATAATAGAATGTCCGGTCGGACTATTATTTATTGCATCCGCCACCGGGCGAACGCACAATCCCAACATCAGTTTTGAAGACTTGGAGCACCCGTGGCGCTTTATGACGTCGTGATCATTGGAGGCGGCCCTGGCGGCTACAACGCGGCTATCCGCGCGGGGCAATTGGGAATGAAAACGGCCATTGTCGAGGGGCGTGGAGCGCTTGGCGGCACCTGTCTGAATGCCGGCTGCATTCCGTCCAAGGCGCTGTTGCACGCGTCGGAAGTCTATGAAGCGGCCGCCACCGGCGCCCACGCGGCTCTTGGCGTTCTCGGGACGCCAACGCTCGACCTGAACGCCATGATGGCCCAGAAGGAAGCGCAGGTCGCGACGCTCTCCAAAGGCGTCGAGTTCCTGATGAAGAAGAACAAGGCGGACTATCTGAAGGGTTGGGGCCGCATCGCGGGCGTCGGCAAGGTGATCGTTCAAGCCGACGACGGAACCGAGCGCGTGCTTGCAACCAAGCACATCATCATCGCCACTGGTTCCGTGCCGACGCCGTTGCCCGGGGTCGCCATCGACAACGGCCGGGTCATTGATTCCACGGGAGCGCTGTCGCTAACGACGGTCCCGAAGTCACTCATCGTCATCGGGGCTGGCGTGATTGGGCTGGAGCTCGGCTCGGTCTGGCGACGGTTGGGGGCTGAGGTGACGGTCGTCGAATACCAGGACCGGATCCTCCCCGGGATGGATGGCGAGGTTGCGACGACCTTGCAGCGGACCCTGTCCAAGCAAGGCGTCAATTTCAGACTGGGATGCAAGGTCGCCGGCGCCAGCGTCGATGACGACCATGTCAGTCTAAGCCTGGAGGCGATCGCCGGCGGAGCCGCGGAGACGCTGGCGGCCGACATTGTTCTGGTCGCCGTCGGACGACGCCCCTTCACCGAAGGGCTCGGCCTGGAGAGCGTTGGATTGGTGACGGACTCCCACGGCCAGATCGCCAACGTGCATTTCAAGACCGGGGTAGACGGTGTCTGGGTCATCGGCGACGTCACGGCCGGACCCATGCTCGCCCACAAGGCCGAGGACGAAGCGGTGGCCTGCGTTGAACTGATCGCCGGAAAACCTGGCCACGTGAACTACGATGTCGTTCCAAGCGTGGTCTACACGCGCCCGGAAGTCGCAGCCGTGGGCCGAACCGAGGAACAGCTGAAGGCGGAAGGCGTCGCCTACAAGACTGGCAAGTTCCCGTTTGCCGCCAACAGCCGCGCCAAGATCAACCACGAAGCCGACGGCTTTGTGAAAGTCCTGGTCGATGCCTCGAACGACCGGGTGCTTGGGGTCCATATGGTTGGTCCCAACGTGGGCGATATGATCTCGGAATATTGTCTGGGGATGGAGCTCAGTGTCACCGCAGAAGACGTGGCGCGAACCTGCCACCCTCACCCCACGCGTACAGAGGCGTTGAGGCAGGCGGCCATGGCCGCCGATGGTTGGGCGATGCAGGCCTGATGGGCTCAGGCGCCGACTCATCCTCTGATGCTCGAAAATTGCGACGAACAGCACTAAGGGTCAAAAGGCGCGCCGGCAGGGCAGGGGACGAGGCATGGCAAGAACGCAGGCGATCGACTACGAGCAGCGGCGCGAAGCGATCGTCGACAAGGCTGCCGAACTCTATGCGGCCAAAGGATTTCTCGGGGCTTCGGTACTAGATCTGGCCGAAGCGCTCGGCGCCTCCAAGTCCCTGATCTACCACTACTACCCCTCCAAAGAGGACATTCTGTTCGAGGTGATGGACTCGCATCTGCGCGACCTGGACGAGGCAATGAATGCGGTCATGGCGTTGGACCTCTCGCCCCCGGACCGGCTTCGCGAGATCACCAGGAGCTTCATGCACCGGTATGTCGGCGCCGCCGCACGGCACAAGGTGCTGCTCAACGAGTTGGACAGCCTTCCGGCCGAACGGCGCGCCGACATCATCTCAAGACAGAGGCGATTGATCGACGTGGTCGAAAAACTCCTTGTCGAAATTCAGCCCAAGCTGAAAAGGCGCAAACGCGCGCAGATGCCCGCGGCGATGCTCTATTTTGGCATGATCAACTGGACTCACACCTGGTTTCGCGCCGACGGCGGCGCAACCGCCATGGAAGTCGCCGATATGGCCGCAGACATCGCCCTGCGGGGCCTCGAAGGTCTCGACTAGGCCCCAAACTCAGGCGTCGTAGTCGAGAACGACGCCTTCGCTGGTGGGGATGGCCTGACAGGTCAGCACATAGCCCTGGGCGACCTCGGCGTCGGACAGGCCGTAGTTGACCTTCATTTCGACGGTCCCCGAGATCAGCTTAGCGCGGCAGGTCGCGCAAACCCCGCCCTTGCAGGCGAAGGGCGCGGGCAGTCCGGCGGCGCTGGCGGCGTCGAGCACGCTGTGGGCGTCCGCGCCGAAGGGGATGGACGTGCGCCGGCCCTCCAGGATCACGGAGACCTTCAGACCCTGGGCCTTGGCCTCCAGATGGTGGGCGGCCGCGGCCTGAGCAGGGGACAGCTCGCCCGTGGTAAACCGCTCGACCAGGATGCGGTCGCCCGGCACGCCCCGGCTTTGCAGCGCCTGTTCGACCGCGGTCATCATCGGCCCCGGGCCGCAGATGAAGAAGGCGTCGATGTCGGTGGCGCGGACCAGGGTGTCCAGCACCTGCTCGCTCTTCGCCGCGTCGAGGCGTCCGTTGAAAAGATCGGTCTCTTCCTCGTCGTCCTCAAGGAAGTGGTAAACCTCCAGCCGGTCGAGATGGACGTTTTTCAGCGCGGCCAGCTCCTCCAGAAACATGATCTGGGCGACCGAACGATTGCCGTAGAGCAGGGTGAACCGGCTCTTCGGCTCCTGCTGCAGGGCTGTCTTCAAGATCGACAGGACCGGCGTTATGCCGGAGCCGCCAGCGAACGCGACGTAGCACCGCTCGGCGCCTGCATCGAACCCCCAGGTAAAGGCGCCGTGCGGGGGCATGACCTCGATCATCGCCCCCGGTTCGATCGCGGTGTTGACCCAGCTTGAAAAGGCGCCGCCGGAGATGTGTTTGACGGCGACGCGCAGCTCGTCCTCGTGCGGGGATACACAGACCGAATAGTTACGGCGGATGTCCTCATCCTGCAGCAGCGTCCTCAAGGTCAGGTGCTGTCCGGCCTTGAACGCGAACGCTGTTTTGAGTTCGGCCGGCAGATCGAACCGGATTGAGACGGCGTCCGGCGTTTCCCGGCGCACCTCGGCGACGCGAAGCGCGTGAAATCCCTGAGTCATATAGTCCTCAATGGCACTTGAACTTGTCGAAGGGCTCGCCGCAGGCGGTGCAGCGCCAAAGCGCCTTGCAGGGGGTCGAGCCGAACCGGCTGAGCTCTTCGGTCGCCGAGGACGAACAGCGCGGGCAGAGGGTCGGCTTCTGCTCGCCTAGCCCTGTGGCCGCGGCGCCCTCGGGGGGCGGCGCGATGCCGTAGTCCCTCAGCTTCTCGCGGCCCTCGGCGGTAATCCAGTCTGTGGTCCACGGCGGATCCAGGCGCGCGCGGATCCGAACCTGGTCCAGCCCCGCCGCATCGAGGGCCACGCGGATGGACCGCTCGATGATCGCGGTCGCGGGGCAGCCCGTGTAGGTCGGCGTGACCACCACCTCGCGAGCGCCGATCTCGCGTACGATGCCGAGGTCGATGACCGACACCGCCGGAATTTCGGGATCGGGAACCTCGCTCAAGATCTGCCGTATGCGATCTTCCAGGGCGCTTTGCGACGCCATGCGTCACCAAACGGCGTCTGGATAGGCGCGGGGAAGAAATTGCATTTCCGCCAGCAGGTGGCCCAGGTGTTCGGAGTGTCGGCCGGTGCGGCCGCCAGCGACGCCGCGGCGGACCGCCGGCCTGGCCAAAGTCGCTTCAGCCAGCACGGCGTCAATGGCTGCATCATAGGCCGCGCGCAGACTGGCGGGGTTGACGCCGATACCTTCGGCGGCAAGCAGACGGGTGACGTCGTCGGCTTCGAACAGTTCGTCAACGAACCGCCAGCACCAGTCTACCGCGGTCACCATCCGTCGCCGACTTTCCTCGGTGCCGTCACCAAGGCGCACCATCCATTCGGATGCGAAACGGACGTGGTAGGATACTTCCTTCACGGCCTTTCGAGAGATCGCCGCCAGGGTCGGGTCGGACGAGGCCGAGAGCCCCTCCAACAACAGCTTCTGCCAATGCGAGAAGAAGAACTGCCGAGCGATCGTGCGGGCGAAGTCGCCGTTCGGCTGTTCGACCAGGAGGCAGTTGGCGTAGTCCAGCACATCGCGGTGGAAGGCGAGACGGTCGGCGTCCCGGCCTTCATCCTCGACTTCGCCGGCGTAGGTCAGGAAGTGGGTGGCCTGGCCGACGAGATCCAGCCCCAGGTTGGTCAGCGCCAAGTCGACCTCGATCATGGGCGCATGGCCGCACCACTCGCCCAGCCTCTGGCCAAGGACCAGGCTGTCGTCGCCAAGCCGCAAGGCATAACGGACCAGGGCCGCGCGAACGGCCTTGTCGGTGCTCACCACAGAGCCGTCAGATATGTTTGATGACATCGGGGATCTTGTAGAAGGTCGGATGACGATAGATTTTGTCCTCCGCCGGCTCGAACAGCGGGCCCGAATCCGCCGGATCCGACGCGGTGATCGCCGCGGACGGAACCACCCAGAAGCTTACGCCCTCCATGCGGCGCGTATAGGTGTCGCGAGCCGCCTCGACTGCCATCTTCGCATCGGCGGCGTGAACGCTGCCGACATGCTTGTGCGCAAGACCGCCGCGCGATCGAACAAACACCTCCCACAAGGGCCAGTCCCGGCTTTCCGACATCGCGCCCATCAGGCCGCCTCACTGCGCGCGATGCGCTTCTGGGCATGCACGGTGGCCGCCTCCCGCACCCAGGCGCCGTCCTCCCAGGCGCTGATCCGCGCCGCCATCCGCTCCTGGGCCACCGGACCCTCGCCGCGCACGACCGCGTAGAACTCCTCCCAGTCGATGGCGCCGAAATCGTAACCGCCCTTGTCCGCATTCCACTTCAGGTCGGGGTCTGGAACGGTCAGGCCGATCGCCTCGGCCTGGGGCACGGTGACGTCGACAAACTTCTGGCGAAGCTCGTCATTGGTGTCGCGTTTGATGCGCCAGCGCATGGACTGTGCGGTGTTGGGGGAATTGTCGTCTGGGGGCCCGAACATCATCAGGCTGGGCCACCACCAGCGGTTCAGCGCGTCCTGCGCCATCCGCTTCTGCTCAGCCGTCCCCTGGGCCATGGCCATGGTCAGTTCATAGCCCTGACGCTGGTGGAAACTCTCTTCCTTGCAGACCCGCACCATCGCCCGGGCGTAGGGTCCGTAGGAAGTGCGCTGCAGCGGCACCTGGTTCATGATCGCCGCGCCGTCGACCAGCCAGCCGATCGCGCCGATGTCGGCCCAGGTCACGGTCGGATAGTTGAAGATGGTCGAGTATTTCGCCTTGCCCGCGTGAAGCGCCTCGATCATCTCCTCGCGAGAGGTCCCCAGCGTCTCGGCCGCCGCATAGAGGTAAAGGCCGTGGCCGCCCTCGTCCTGCACCTTGGCCAGCAGGATGGCCTTTCGGCGCAGGCTTGGCGCGCGGGTGATCCAATTGCCTTCCGGCAGCATGCCGACAATCTCTGAATGGGCGTGCTGGGAGATCTGGCGCACCAGGGTGCGGCGGTAGGCCTCGGGCATCCAGTCCTTAGGTTCAATGAACTGGTCGTCGGCGACCCGGGCCTCGAAAGCCTCGACCAGATCGGCCGGTTCGGTCTGCACCACGGCCGGCCGAGCGGGGCGATCGTTCGCGCTTCCTTGCAGGTCGGTCTTGTACATGGGGAACTCCAGTATGCTTGATCGACGCTAATCTATCATAGGCTGACCGGACGGACAATTAATTAGTAGGCCACCCCAAACGGAGAGGAAATAGGGCCCAGCCCGCACGGCGGCCTTCTCGTGCGCCATGGCGTGGTGGCGCGCGTTTTCAATCATGGGCGAGCGTCCAACAGCCGACCGATCTCCGCGACAAGAGCATGGATCTGAATCGGCTTTTCCACCATCCCGCTCATTCCCGCCTCCTCGTATTCCGTTACCTGGTGCGCCATGACATTGGCGGTGACGGCGATGACTGGAATCGGCGAGCGACAAGCCGCCTTCTCAAACTCACGATATTCGCGGACGGCCGAAACGCCGTCCATCACCGGCATTTGCACATCCATCAGTACGATGTCGAACGCGTGCGCCTTGAGCGCATCCAAGGCGGCTTTGCCGTCGTCGACGGTCGTTAGTTCGAAACCCATCGGCAGCAACATGGTTTGCAAGATGAGTTGGTTGACCTGGTTGTCATCAGCGATCAGCAATTTCAAATTCCAGGTTCGAGCGAGATCGGGAGCCTCATCTGGCCGGTCCGGTTCAAGAACCGCCGCCGGCCCGCTCACGCGGGTGACGGGGACAGTTGCAGTGAACACCGAACCTTCACCCAGGACACTTTCGGCTCGGATGTCGCCGCCCATAAGCTCGGCGAGCTCCTTGCAGATTGTAAGGCCCAATCCGGTTCCGCCGTATTTTCGGGTGATAGTGCGATCAGCCTGCACGAACGGATCGAACAGGGTCGCTATTCGGTCTGGCGCTATACCAATTCCCGTGTCCCGAACCTTAATCGTCAGAATGCTGTCGGTGATCGACAGCGACACCAATATCTGGCCGCGCTCGGTGAATTTCAGGCTATTCGAGATGAGATTGTAGAGAATTTGGCGAAGCCGGGTCGGGTCGCCAAGCCAGGCGCCCGCCGCGCCCTGCGAGACGTCAAGGTTGAACGACACGCCCTTCTTCTGGGCCAGCGCCGTGAAGGTATTGCGGGCGCCGAGCGCCATCGCGTTCACGTCGAATTCCACAAGCTCGAACGTGAGTTGGCCAGCGTCGATCTTCGCCAAGTCGAGCAGGTCGTTCAAAATGGCGAGCAGCGCCTCACCCGACTGCGAAATCACGCGCACCATGTCGGTTGCGGCCGGGGGCAGGGGCTTTTGCAGCAGAAGCTGGGTCATCCCGAGAACGCCATTCAGAGGTGTTCGGATTTCATGGCTCATCGTCGCCAGAAATCTGGACTTAGATTGATTGGCCTCCTCGGCGGCGCGCTGGGCCGTTCGCGCACGCTCTTCCGCGGCCTTGAGTACGGATATGTCGATAAACGACCAAAGAATCCCGGTGAGGGCGTGGTCTGGGCCCGAAATGTCACGGGCTCGTCCGAGGACCGGTATCGCCTCGCCATCGCGCCGATAAACGACGGTCTCTCGCCAGGGCGAGTCCGCGCCGGACTCAAGCGATCCCAACGCCTCCTGGAACCAGGGGATCATCTCCGCGCGGAAGGCGCGCCGAAACCCGATCAGCTCTTCCAGGGATGACACTTGAAGCAGATCGAGGGCGCTTTGGTTGGCCCCCGTGGTGCGGCCTGTCGCCAGCAGTTCGGCTGCTTCGTCGCGGGAAAAGGGGCCGCCATCGCCACTCTCCCTGCGCCGTTGAAGAGATTGGCCGTTACTGAAATCAGCAATAAGCGATGGAACGGGAAAGTCATCGAGTTGGAATCTGAGGCGATTACCCAAGTTTGCCCGTCTCCAATTCCTGCGCAGTCGATGCATTTCTCGTCACCATTTTGGATCGATTACGGTGGCTGGGCGATTGACTGACTACCTACGCGAAACACTCGAATCATAAATTGTATGACCGGTCGGGTTAATATTCAGGCGTTGGCCACCGCGGCCGTATGTGGGCGCCCGCCCGCGGAACCGGCTTCGGCCGAGAACGGTCCCGTCCGGCAAATTCATTAATTGACCGACCGGACGGGCAGCGATAGGGTTTGCGAATGCCTCCGAAGAGCGGGTGACTAGGCGGGGAGAAGCGGTGACCTACCTCACCATTCAATTCGAGCTGGAGAATGGCGTCGCCCGGCTGACGCTGAACCGGCCAGATCGCCTGAACAGTTTTACGGGCGAGATGCACGGCGAAATCGCCGACGCGCTGGCCCATGTCCGGGCTGCGGGCGCCCGGGTGCTGGTGCTCACAGGCGCGGGCCGCGGCTTCTGCGCCGGCCAGGATCTCTCTGATCCTTCGATAGTGCCGGGCCCGGAGGGGGCCGATCTCGGCCTTGCTCTCGAGGAGCGCTACAACCCCCTCATCCGCTCCATCACAGAGCTGCCGCTTCCGGTCATTTGCGCCGTTAACGGCGTCGCCGCGGGCGCCGGCGCGAATATTGCGCTGGCCTGCGACATCGTTCTGGCGGCCCGATCGGCCAAATTCATTCAATCGTTCGCCGCAATCGGCCTCGTCCCGGATTCTGGGGGTACTTGGACGCTGCCGAGGCTGGCCGGTCAAACACGCGCTTTGGGATTGGCGCTGACCGGCCAGCCCCTTTCGGCCGAGCAGGCCGAGGCCTGGGGAATGATCTGGCGCTGCGTCGACGACGAGCAGCTCGCCACGGAAGTCGACGCTCTGGCCGATAAGTTCGCCAACGCCCCAACAAAGGGTCTTGCCGAAACCAAGCGGATGATCCGCGCGGCCTGGGGTCTCGGCCTTGACCAGGCGCTTGACGCGGAACGCGACGCCCAGCGCGCGCTTGGCCGCACGGCCGACTACGCCGAAGGCGTCGACGCCTTCACCAGTAAACGCGCGCCCCGTTTTTCGGGCCGCTGAGAAAGTCCTTCGAATGAAACCGCACTACGTTTTGAACTATGCGAATGGTCGTTGGATTGAGCCCATCGGCGGCTGGGCGGAGGTGATGTGCGCGGTCACCGGCGACGTTGTCGCCGTCGTTGGCTCGCAAGGGCTCAACTTCGCCGCCATGGCCGAATACGCTCGCTGCGTCGGCGGTCCGAACCTGCGCGCGCTGACATTCCACGACCGCGCCAAAATTCTCAAGGCGCTGGCCGAAGCCCTCATGGCCCGCAAGGAGGAACTGTACGAGATCTCCTACCATACGGGCGCCACACGCCAGGACGCATGGATCGATATCGAGGGTGGCGCGGGCACGCTGTTCAGCTATGCCTCCAAGGGAAGGCGCGAGTTGCCGGACGCAACGCTACTGATTGACGGTGAAGCGGAGAAAATCGGCAAGACCGGCAGCTTTATCGGTCAGCATGTCTGGTCGCCGCTACAGGGCGTGGCCGTCCAAATCAATGCTTTCAACTTCCCTGTCTGGGGCATGCTGGAAAAACTGGCGCCGGCGCTCCTCGCTGGGGTCCCGGTGATCGTCAAGCCCGCCTCGGCTAGCGTTTATCTGGCTGAGCACGCCTTCAAAATAATGATCGCCGCCGACGTTCTTCCCCCCGGCGCCGTGCAATTCATCGCCGGGTCACCCGGAGATTTGCTCGATCATCTGACTGGCCAGGACGTCATCAGCTTCACAGGCTCGGCTGCGACAGCCGCCAAGCTGAAGGGGCATCCCACGGTGATCCGAGAAGGTGTCCGTTTCATCGCCGAGCAGGATTCACTCAACGCTTCGATTCTCGGGCCGGACGCGGCCCCGGGCTCGCCGGAATTCGATCTTTTTGTCCGCGAAGTCGCCAAGGAAATGACCGTCAAGGCGGGGCAGAAATGCACCGCGATCCGGCGCGTGATCGTTCCCGCCGCCTGGATGGACGATGTCGAAGTCGCCCTGGTCGCCCGGTTGTCGCAGGTCGTGGTCGGCGATCCACGGGCGGAGACCACCCGCATGGGATCCCTCATCAGCCGCGCACAGCGCGACGATGTGCGCGCCAAGGTCGCCGAGCTCTCCGAGGTGGCGACGGTGGTCTTTGGCGATCCCCAGACCGTTGAGGTCAGCGGCGCCGATGCAGAGGCTGGCGCCTTCATGTCGCCTGTCCTGCTTCGCTGCATCGACCCTTGGGCCGGCGATGCGATCCATGATGTCGAAGCCTTCGGCCCCGTCGCGACGCTGATGCCTTGCGGCGATCTTGAGGACGCCATCGCCCTCGCCAACCGTGGCAAGGGCTCCCTCGTCGCCTCGCTGTTCACCTATGATCCTGCGGTCGCCAGGCAGGCGGTGTTGGGCGCGGGCGCCTTCCACGGCCGGCTGGCGATCATCGATCGCGACAGCGCCAAGGAATCGACCGGTCACGGCTCGCCGTTGCCGGTGCTCGTGCACGGGGGCCCCGGCCGGGCCGGCGGCGGCGAGGAGATGGGCGGCGTGCGCGGGGTCACCCACTATATGCAACGCACCGCGTTGCAGGGTTCGCCGCGCACCTTGTCCGCCATTGTGGGCCAGCAGCTGATCGGCGCACCGCAAACCACCGGGGACGTCCACCCGTTTCGCAAACGCTATGGCGAGCTGGAGCTCGGCTACACCCTCAACACGACGTCCCGCACGATCAGCCTGGAGGACATCGAACACTTCGCCCACTTCACGGGCGACACCTTTTACGCCCACATGGATGAGGAGGCCGCCAAGGCCAGCCCGATCTTCGGAGGGCGGGTGGCGCACGGCTATCTGATCCTGTCCTTCGCCGCGGGCCTGTTCGTGGACCCCGCGCCCGGTCCAGTGCTCGCCAACTACGGCCTGGAGAGCCTTCGGTTCGTCAAGCCGATGAAGCCGGGCGATAGCATGTCGGTGGCGCTGACCGCGAAGTCCAAGGCTCTGCGCAATCCGCAGATGGGCGAAGTTCGCTGGGGCGTTGTCGTCACCAATCAGGATGGCGACGTTGCCGCTACCTACGATCTCCTGACCATGAACGCGGTTTAGTCCGGTCATGGTTTGCGGGCGCCGTCACCTCCTCCCCGACGGGACGCTCGGTACTTGGCGCGCGCTCACATGGGCGCGCGCCTTTTTTCTCCCAATTAGTCCGGACCTAATCCCTTGAGACTTCATCTTGAGAGCGGCGGTAGCGGCGAACGGACCTGCTTGCTGTTGCATGGCCTGGGCGCCAACGCCGAGGTCTGGCGACCATTGATCGAATGTATCGAGGCCGAAGGGGGATGGCGTTGGTTCAGCCCTGACTTGCGAGGCCATGGACGCTCGAAGCGCGCCGATGCCTATTCCGCCAACCTGCTCGCCATGGACGTCCTGGAAACTGTCGGATCGGCGAGCGACCGCGCCGTTGTGCTCGGCCACTCCCTAGGCGGAGTTGTGGCGATGGAGCTGGCCTCGATCCCCGTCGGCGAGCCGCCGCGCGCAGTTTTCGGCCTTGGGATCAAGGTCGAATGGTCCGCTGCCGAACTTGAACGAATGCTGGAGATCGCGGCCCGTCCAGCCCGGATCGTCGAGACCCGTAAGGCGGCGATCGAGCGGCACCTCTTGGTATGCGGACTGAACGGGCTGATCGCTTCCGACGACCCTGCGGCCGAGGTCGGAGTCATCGCCTGCGAGGGTGGGTGGAGCATCGCCGTGGATCCGGCGGCAAACGCGGTTGGGGCGCCGGATATGCATCGCCTCACGTCGGCGGCGCGCTGCCCCATCCATCTTGCGAGGGGCGCGGCAGACCCGCTCGTCAGTCTGGAGACACTGAAGACCCACGACCCGGCCGCGGCGGATATCGCCGACAGCGGCCACAACGCCATGATCGAAGTCCCTGAGCAGGTATGGCGATGGGTGCGTTCATGGACGGACTAACCGCACCAATTATCGGGCCCGAAGCCATCGACTTCGACCTTCGCGCGCTGGCGGATAGCTTTTACGCCGATCCATATCCGATCTACCGGGCGGTCCAACAGAGCGCGCCGGTCCATCACTTGCCCGCGGGGGGCGTGTTCGTATCGCGCTACGAGGACGTCCTGACCGTCTACCAGGATGCGGTGCGGTTCAGCTCCGACAAGCGGATGGAATTTGCTCCGAAATTCGCAAATTCCCCCAGGCTTCTTCGACATCACACCACCAGCCTGGTGTTCAACGACGCGCCGTACCACGCCCGCGTCCGACGACAGATCCTCGGCGCCTTGGTTCCACGGGCGCTCGTACCCCTTGGCCCGCGGCTTACCACCCTGGTCGACAGACTGTTGGACGCGGCCGAGGCGCGAGGCGCGATCGACGCCATCGAGGATTTCGCCGCGGCCATCCCGGTGGAAGTCATCGGCGATCTTTTGGGCGTCCCGCGGGACGATCGCGCGCCGTTGCGGGGCTGGTCGCTGGCCATACTCGGAGCGCTCGAGCCGGCTGTCGACGCCGAGGCCCTCCAACGTGGAGAGCGCGCGCTCGCCGACTTTCTTGGTTATCTGGAACACTTGGTCGCGGATCGCCGTCGGCAGCCGGGCGATCCTGAACGCGACGTCCTGACCCGCCTGATCCTCGGCGAAGGCGGCGAGCCACTGTCCGAGCCGGGGCTACTCGAAAACTGCATTTTCCTGCTGAACGCAGGCCACGAGACGACCAGCAACCTCATAGGTAACGGGCTGGAGTTGTTCGCCCGGTTTCCTGGCGAGCGCGGCAAACTCCTGGCGGACCCGAGCCTGCTCCAAGGGGCTGTGGAGGAGATCCTGCGGTTTGAAAGCTCCAACCAGCTTGGCAATCGCGTCACCACCAAGGCGGTGGAGATCGCCGGTGTAAGCTTGCCGGCCGGAACCTTCGTCACCTTAGGCATTGGCGCCGCCAATCGCGATCCCAGGGTGTTCAGCGACCCTGATCGCTTCGACATCCAGCGACAGCCGAATAGCCATCTGGCCTTCGGCGGCGGCGTTCATGGCTGCGCCGGGCAGAACCTGGCGCGGATGGAAGGGCGTGTCGCCCTAGGCCGCTTCCTGGCCCGCTTCCCCAGGTATCAGCTGGACGGACCGCCCATGCGCGCGCGGCGCGCCCGGTTCCGCGGCTTCACCCATCTTCCCCTCAAGCTCACATAATGGAGGCTTCCCATGACCATCAAGCTGATCGCCGTCTATGACCAGCCAGACGACGCCGAGGCCTTCTTCAAACATTATGAAGAGGTGCACACCCCGCTCGTGAAGCTGACGCCGGGCCTGCAGAAGGTNNTTCTGATCGCAGAAAGCATCGACCCGTGAGACCGGGGGCGCTGCACGATATCCAGTCGCTGAGACTGACGGCGACGCTGAATCGCGCGCTCGCTCTGCCCTGGTACCGCGATCGCTTCGAGGCGGCCGGACTATCGGCGTCCAGTTCGTATCAGGTGAGGGAGATATCGCGCCTTCCCTTCATGCTGAAGACGGATTTTCGCGACCACTATCCCTTCGGCATGTTGGCCGTACCTCGCGAAGAGGTCGTGCGGTTGCACGCCTCGTCCGGGACAACCGGAAAACCCACCATCGTCGGCTACACGCAAGACGACCTGAATGCCTGGGGCCAACTGGTCGCTCGCTGCCTGACGGCGGCGGGCGCCAGGCGAGGCGATATCCTGCACAACGCATTTGGATACGGCTTGTTTACAGGCGGAATCGGCATCCATGACGGCGCCCAACGTCTAGGGCTTACCGTCGTCCCGGCATCGGGCGGCCAGACCGAGCGGCAAGTGCAGCTCATTCTTGATCTGAAACCCCGGCTCATCGCCTGCACCCCGTCGTACATGCTGGTCCTGGCCGAGGCCTTGGAGCGAGCTGGGGTCGATCCGCGCGACACCTCGATTGAGATCGGTATCCATGGCGCGGAGCCGTGGAGCGAAGCGATGCGCGCGGCGATCGAGCGGCGATGGAATATCGTCGCACTCGACATCTACGGCCTCTCGGAGGTGATGGGCCCTGGGGTGGCTCAGGAGCGCGCCGATGCGCTCGGCGCCCTGACGATTTGGGAAGACCACTTCTTTGCAGAAGTGATCGATCCCGTGACGGGCGCGGCCCTCCCGGAAGGAGAATTCGGCGAATTGGTGCTTACCTCGCTGACCAAGGAGGCGACGCCCGTTGTCCGCTATCGCACCGGCGATCTGACGCGCCTCCTTGAACCCGTGCCCCCCTATCCCTACCGGCGGATGGAGCGCGTCCTTGGACGATGCGATGACATGCTCATCGTCCGGGGCGTCAACATCTTCCCCGGCCAGATCGAGGAACTGATCCTGGAGTCGCCGCAACTGGCTCCTCACTATCAGATCCACATTCAGCGCGACGGCTCCATGGACCACATGACCGTGGTGGTGGAGCGCGCCGTGATTGTCGCTGTGTCTGACATTGAAACGGCCGGATCAAACCTCACGCATCGCATCAAAAGCCGGCTTGGCATAACCGCCAAGGTCGTCGTCCGTGAACCGGGCGCCATCGCGCGCTCAGAGGGCAAGGCCAAGCGCGTGTTTGATCAGCGGAGCCTGAGCTAAACCGCGGACCGTTCCTGAGTAGCGCGCTCCCGATGAAGGGGTTTGGCCCAAGGTGAGCGAGGCGCAATGTGGCCAACGCTCAAGGCTGGGGCCCAGCGGATCAGGACGGCCAGGTTTCCAGGACCTCGACGAAGCGGGTTAGCCAGGCGTTCGTCTGCGCACCGTCCAACACACGATGGTCGATGGACAGGGAGACAAAGGCGAGCGGGCGAATCTGAATGGAGTCGGCGCCGCCGACCTCCCGCACCACGACCCGCTTCTCCAGCTTTCCGACGCCAAGAATGGCTGACTGCGGCTGGTTGATGATGATCGGCGTGGCGATCAGCGACCCAGAGACCCCGTGGTTGGATATGGTGAAGGTGCCATTTTGGACATCGCTTGGCGCAAGCTTGCCGGTGCGAGCGCGCTCCGTGAGGTCCTGCAGCCGAGTGGCCAACCCGAGCAATGACAGACTGTTGGCTTGGTGGATAACAGGGACAATCAGGCCCTTGTCACCCAATGCCGTGCCGACGCCGATGTTGATGTCGCCGAACACTTCGAGAAAGTCGTCATGCCAGCGGCTGTTGACCGTCGGCGCCGC
>PLSW01000337.1:0-6305 GCA_003165275.1 Caulobacteraceae bacterium | reverse complement strand
GCCAGCGAATGGGACATGTGTTCGGCGATCCGCCGCCGCATGCCGTTGTGCGGAACGCGCTCGCTGGTCCCCGGCGCCGCCCCGGTAGCGATCGGCATCGGCGACGTCCGCGGCGCGGGCTGAGGCGAAGGGGAGGGGGCCGCCATATCGGTCCGAACCGCCGAAGCCGAAACCTTCCGCTTGTCGATTTCGGCCGACACGTCGTCCCGCGTCAGGCGCCCATGCCGGCCGGTGCCGATTAGGCCGGCCGGGTCGATGCCGCTCTCGGCCAATAGCCGGCGAACGGCCGGCGATAGACGCATCTCCGGTCCCCACGAGGGCCATTCGGCCGGCTCCGGCTCTGGTCCGTCAGCGGGCGGAGCCGCAGCCAGCATTGTCGGCGCCGCCAACGACAGTTCAACGCCCAGGCTCATCCTGCCCAGGACCGAACCCGGCGTCGCCTCGTCACCTTCGGCAAGCAGCTGCTCGACCAGGACGCCAGCGCTCGGCGCCGCAATCTCGACCGCCACCTTATCGGTTTCCAGCTCCACCAGAGCCTCGCCTTCTTCAAAGCGTTCGCCGGGCGACTTGAACCATGCGCGGATCGTGGCCTTCGTGCCCTCCTGTTCCAGAGGGGCGACAAGGTCGATCAGGGCGATCTCTGCGACGCCCACGATCAGAACCCCACCAGCTCAGTGATCTTCTCGGCGATGCGATCCACCGAAGGGACCACCGCCTCCATCAGCACAGCGTTGTGGGGGCTTGGGATGTCCGGCATGGTCAGGCGGACCACCGGCGCGTCCAAATCCATGAAGGCTTCGTCGGCGACAACCGCTGCGATTTCGGCGCCAAAGCCGCCGGTCTTCAGATCCTCATGCACGATCAGGCAACGGTGGGTCTTGCGAACAGAGGCCAGAACAGCTTCCCGGTCCCATGGCGACAGTGTCCGCAGATCAACGACCTCGCCGGATCGGCCGCTGGCTTTCACCGCAGCCTCGCAGCGCTCGACCATGGCCCCCCAGGTGATCAGCGAGATGTCTTCGCCTGGGAGGGTGATCTTGGCCCGCCCAAAGGGCAGGGCGTAGTCGTCGCCGGGATAGGGACGTCGAGCCCAGGCAGCGTCGAGCATCGCCCGATGCTCAAGGAACATGACCGGATCGTCGCCGCGAAGCGCCGTGCGCAGCAGGCCGACCGCGTCCTCGGCGTTTGACGGCGCCGCGACGCGCCATCCCGGCGAATGGACAAACTGCACCTCGTTGGTCTGGCTGTGCCAAGGATCGCCGCACTTGAAGAAGCCAACCGGCATTCGCACCACCATCGGGGCTGCAAACCGGTTGCGCGTGCGCCAACGCAGAGTGCCGCAGTCATTGATCTGCTCGACAGCGGGGTCCGCGTACTTTCGGAACTGGATCTCCGGCACCGGAACTAGCCCGGCCAAGGCCATGCCGACGGCTCGACCGATAATGCCTTCCTCCGACAGGCTGGTGTCGAACACCCGGCCGACCCCGTACTTGTCTTGGAGCCCAAGCGTGACCGCATGAACGCCGCCCTTCGGGCCGACGTCTTCGCCGAAGATGGCCACCCGGGGATTGATCGACAGCTCGTGTTCGAGCGTGCGGCGAATGGCGGTGACCATGTTAATCCGAGCGCCCTCGGGGGAGGGCTGATCGTTCGATTCTGGCGGCGAATAGCCGCCCGCGCGCTGCCCGCCCTGTTCCTGAATTACGTCCGGATCGGAGAAGACAAAGCGGGCGGTCTGCGCCGGGTCCGCCACCGGCCGACGCTCAGCGTTCTCCCGCGCGATTTCCACCATCGAGCTGGCTTGCTCGCCTAACCGATCCCATTCCGCCTCGGCCATCAAGGCTGGTACGAGATAGGCCTTCAGCCGGGGCAGGGGATCGCGCGCCCATTCGGCGGCCACGGTCTCCGCGGACTTGTAGGTCTGTGTGTCCTGGAAGCTGTGACCCTGCAGGCGAGGGACGGTCAGGCGCAGCAGGCAGGGCCCCCGTGTAGTCCGGACGTGATCCATGCCAGCCTTGACCAGTCGCGCCGCCTCTGACGGCTCGGCGCCGTCCCCTGAGAGGACATGTAGTCCGTTGAAGCTGGCCAAGTTCGCCGCGATGTCGGCGCCCGGCGTCTGGAAGGTTGACGGGACCGAAATGCCGTAGCCGTTGTCCTCTATGTAGAAAAGCATCGGCAGATGCTGGGTGGTTGCGATGGTGAGGGCGGACCAAAATCCGTTGGTCGCGACTGAGGCCTCCCCGCCAAGGGCGACGCCGATCGCCCCTTCCCATCCTGGTTCGCCAAGAACCTTGCGGTGATATTCAACCGCCTGCGCCCACCCGACGGTGGGCGTATATTGCGCGCCTACCCCGCCGCACATCGGCAGGGCGGATGCGCCAGTTTGGTTGGGGTAGTTGAAAACAACGCCGATGTCGCGCCCGTCGGAATACCCGCCGGCGCGGGCCATTGACGAGCCAAGCGCATCTTCGATGTCGACCCCTAAGGCGAGCAGCATTGGCCTTGAGCGATAGTAGCCACAGGCCGCATCATTGGGATCGGTCAGTTGGGATCCCAGGAGGATCTGCGCCAAGTCGTGACCGCGGGCCGAGAACTGATAGAGAACCTTCTTCTCTGGGACCAGCGTCTGTTCCTCAAGCGCGTCCAGCGCGCGCGAGACGTGCAGTAGATAGGTGACACGCCGCCAATCGAAGGCCGGATTGGGACTGTTGCGCAGGTCGGTCGCGCGGTCAGCCTTGGCGACTACGGGCATAGAATTCTTACCTGTTCAGCGGAAAAACATAAAAAGTCCGTCCGGTCGGACGATTATTGAGGACGCAAAGAGACCGCGTCAACAGGTTGGCGCAAGTCCTCGCGCGCCACGACCTTCGTCAGGCCGGCGACCAGGGCGTCAATGTCGCCGGCATTCAAGCCGGCAAGATTCACCCGTCCTGATCCGGCCATGTAGATGGCGTGCTCTTCGCGCAAGATCCGGATCTGCTCCGTATTGAGCGGGAGAAGCGAAAACATGCCGCGCTGCGCCCCGAGGGCCGAAAGATCGATCGGACCCAGGCGGCCAATTCGCGCAAGTTGCCGCCGCGTGCCCTGGATCCGAGCACACATGGACCTCAGTTCGTTACTCCAATCCTCGGTGAGACCGTTATCTGAGAGGATGATGCGGACAACCGCGGCGCCGTGGTCCGGCGGCATCGAATAGTTCGCCCGCGCAATGGCCAACATGTTGGACTGAACCTTTGGCCGAGACGCCGGACTTGCCGTAAGCACAAACAGCGCCCCAGTTCGCTCGCGGTAGAGTCCAAAGCTCTTGGAGCAGGAAACCGCGACCAGGGCTTCTCCACAGGCGGCGAGGACAGTGCGGGCGCCGGCCATGTCGCCGTCCAGGCTAGCGCCCAGACCCTGGTAGGCGACGTCGATCAGCGGGACCAGGCCGCGCCGGCTGACGATCTCGGCGATCTCTCGCCATTGATCAATCGAGAGGTCCGCGCCGGTCGGGTTGTGGCAAGCCGCCTGCAACAGAACCGCGTCGCCGCGCTCGGCGCTCTCAAAGGCGGCGGTCATTGCCGCGAAGTCCACGCTCTGGCTGACAGGATCGAAATAGGCGTAGTCGCGAACCGTCAATCCGGCGGCGACGAGGACGGGGTCATGATTGGCCCAGGTGGGCCGCCCCACCCATATCCCCTCAATGCCGCCCCGCGCCATAAGATCGGCGGCGGCACGCAGGGCGCCGGTGCCGCCAGGCGTCTGCAGCCCGACGAGCCGGTCGTCCGCCGAGCCCGCTCCGAATATTAGGCCCCGGAGCCGTTCCAAAAACTCCAAGTCGCCGCTCGGACCAACATAGGACTTGGTTGCCTGTTCGGTAAGAAGCCGCAGCTCCGCCGCCTTAACGGCGCGCATCACCGGCGTTCGCCCTGCCTCGTCGCGATAGACGCCGACGCCAAGATCGATCCTTTGCGGGCGGGAATCCGCCGCGAACATGCTGATCACTGAAAGGAGCGGATCGGCGGGCTGCTGCCGGAGGTCTTCAAGCATTGATGGTCATCGCTACACTCAGCCGTTTGGCGCGCTTATCGCACCCCAGCCATGATGCATGGTACGTCATGGCCAACGCGATTTCCGCGCAAAACTCCGCTAAACTCGACCTGGGGCGCGTGATATCGATGACCCAAAGGTAATTTCCGCGAGAATTCCGCGTGTACCCGCTTGACGATTTTGACCTGAAGATCCTGAAGGAAGTGCAGCGCGACGGGGCGATCACCCATTCGCGCCTCGCCGAGCGCGTACACTTGTCGGCGTCGCAGTGTTCACGGCGCGTGCAGCGGCTGGAGAGCCTCGGCGTCATCGACCACTATACGGCCGTGCTCAGCCGCGACCGCCTGAAGCTTGGCGTCACGGCCTATGTGATGGTTAGCCTGAGTGCGCATTCGGCCAAAAATCTCGACAGCTTGCTTCGATCGCGGACATGACGCCAAGGGCGGTCCAGCGCGAGGGGTCTCGGTCCGCCTTGCCCTCGCCCGCTGGCAACCCTGCGACGAAGCGGGTTCGCTGCCGCACACCTTGCATGTCTGCGACGGTGGTGCCGACATCCTCCGCCGAGAAGTAACGGCCGCGCAGTAGTTCGACGACCTCGCCGAAACAGGCGACACCTCTTCCCGAGCGGCTAGCGGCCCGCGCGTCCACAAGACAGACTTGCCGCCGCCGGTGCCAAGTTCGGCGAGCGCGTTCTTGTAGGTAATGCCCTCGGAAAGGCGCAGCGCATCCGTCAGGGCCTCAGCTTCACTGGCATAAGCCAGACCCGCGCCCCGCCGAAAGCCGGTCCCAGCACGGTGTAGTGAATGGCGATGAAGCCGATCACTCCCAGGGCCTCATTTTCCCATCGGTAGACCGCTTCGTGGGTCTCGCTAGGCAAGTCTTGGATTTGGAGAGTCATGAGGTAATCCTGGGTCATAAACAAAGAAAAGAGGTGTCTGGGGACATCGGAAAGTCACTTGTCTCCGGCGTTCCGGACTTGGTTGTTCCGTTGCCAGGTCGAGCCAAATTCAGACATGGATTGCGTGCCCAAGGCCTTTGAGGGCCGCCTCGTGGAAGGCTTCGCCGAGGCTCGGATGGGCGGCAATGACGCCCGCGATATCTTCCAATACGGCCCCCATCTCCAACGCTTGGGTGAAGGCCGCAGAGAGCTCGGAGACGTGCTGACCGACCGCCTGAACGCCGAGCAGCCGGTGATTGTCGGCGCGCGCCACGACCCGGACGAATCCGCGATCCGCGCCAGCGTCCATTGAGAGCGCCCTTCCGTTGGCCTGGAAGGGAAAGACCCCGACAATGGCGCTTGGCCCGGCTGCAGCCGGATCTAGGCCAACGCTGACGATCTCCGGCTCGGTGAAGCAGATGGCCGGGATCGCCGCCGGATCGAACCGCCGCCGCTGTCCGGCGATGATCGCGGCGACAATCTCTCCCTGGGCCGAGGCCTTGTGCGCCAGCATCGGCTCACCGACCAGGTCGCCGATCGCCCAGACATTGCGGGTCGAGGTGGCGCATTGGTCGTCGACCTTGACGAAGGCGCCGTCGCGCTCGATGGCCATCTCTTCCAAGCCCCAGCCTTCGGTCGGCGGTCGGCGGCCGACAGTGACCAGGATGTTGTCGGCCGGCAGCACGTGCTCGGCGCCTGACTTGTCGACCATCGTCAATCCGTCCCCCCCCCCGCGGCGGTCAGCCCGGTGGCGCGGGCTTCCAGGTGCAAGGCGACACCGTGACGCTCGAGCCATTGCCGCACCGGTTCGACCAGCTGGCGGTCGTAGAGCGGAAGGATATGGCGCGCGACTTCGACGACCGTGACTTCGGACCCCAACTTGCGGAACGCCGAACCGAGTTCGAGACCGATGTAGCCGGCGCCGACGACAACCAGCCTCTTGGGTAGGGTTTCGAGCGCCAGTGCTTCGGTCGACGAGATCACCCGTCCGCCGAACGGCAGGAACGGCAGTTCCACCGGAACCGATCCGGTGGCCAGGATCACGTGTTCCGCCTCGACGATAAGTTCGCCTTCGGCCGTCGCGACGTGACAGGTTTTGGCGTCGCTGAACCGGCCCCAGCCGTTCAGCACCTTCACCTTGGCGCGCTTCAACAGGCCGGCCACCCCGCCATTGAGCTTGCCAACGATCGACTCTTTCCAGGCGACGGTCGCGGCCAGATCCAGCTGCGGTTCCGACGCGAGGCTGATGCCGAAGCGGGGCGCTCGCGACGCGGCCGTCATGGCCTCGAATTGGCCTGCGGCGTGGATCAGCGCCTTAGAGGGGATGCAGCCGCGGATC
>PLSW01000115.1 GCA_003165275.1 Caulobacteraceae bacterium | reverse complement strand
GACATCGCACGGATGGGCCGGCGCGGCCCCTCATCCGTCGCGCATTCGCGCGCCACCTTCTCCCGCGAGGGGAGAAGGCCTCCTTTGAAACATACCTAAATGAATGTTTTTGCGGTCCTATTGGAGATGTCTGCATCCTCAAGCCGCGTGCGGGGAGCTGTCGGCGAAGCCGACTGAGGAGCGTCCGGCCGCCGCACAACGCACCCCGCGCAACGATTCGGCAAAACCGCCGTCTGGGGTTATGGTTCGCCTGGGGATCCGGCGGCGTAGACGCCGGGCGTGTTGGGAGTGGCGTCATGTTGGCCAGACTGTCGATCGCGGCGCTCGCCGCCGTTCTGCTCACCGGCGGCGCCGCCCAGGCCGCGGCTCCAGCCGCAACGGCCGCCGCAGCCGCAAAACCGGCCGCCCCCGCTCGGCCCCATCACACCGCCGCGCCGACCGCCGCCCCCGAGGGCGCCGTCGCCTCCCTGGTCAATGTCGAGGGCCTGCGCCCCGGCCAGCTGGTGCTGAGCGGCCGGATCCTGGCGGACATCTATTCCGGCAAGATCACCCGCTGGGATGCGCCGCAGATCGCCCACTGGAACCCGGGGGTCGCCCTGCCCCACGCCGCCATCGTGGTCATTCGCCCGCGGGACGCCTCGCCGACCACCTTCTCCTTCACCAGCTTCCTGGCCGCCCAGAGCGAGATCGGCCGCGCCGACGCCGGCCCGTCCGGGCTGACCGGCATGGTTGCCGGCCAGGGCGACGCGGCCGTCGCCAGCGCCGTCGAGGACACCCGCAATTCCATCGGCTATGTGGACTACCGCTTCGCCGTTGAAAACGGCCTGCCCCTGACCAAGGTCATCACCCGCCAGGGGGTCTCGGCCGTTCTGGCCGCGCCGAAGCCCACGGCGGCGATGATCGCGTCCCAGTCCGACGTCATCGCCCCCATGCACGGCGCCTCCCCCGCCATGGCCCCGACCCTGGGCAAACTGTCGTTCATCGCCAATCCGCCCAGCGTGTTGGGTCAGCTGGCCAAGAGCGACAGCGCGGCGAAGAGCGACGACAACAACTGAGCGGGCGGCGGCGTTGACGCTGGATCGCGTTGACTTAGGGCTCCCAGGTGTTGGCGCGGAAGAGCTCCGAAGACCTTCTCCCCTTGCGGGAGAAGGGGGCCGCCGTAGGCGGACGGACGGGGTCGCGCCGGCCATCCGATAAAATGTTGAAGCAACACGGCATTCGCCGGCGCGACCCCTCATCCGGCCCTTCGGGCCACCTTCTCCCGCAAGGGGAGAAGGCATAGGATTCGCGACCTCGGAAGTGGGGTTGAGCAGCACCCGCCCTGGACCCGGAGCGCCATGCAGCCTAAATTCCCCCCATGAACGCCCACGACCGCGACCTCCCGCGCCCCGCCGACATTGCCGTGCTCCACTACGGCGATGGTGAATTCGCCGTGCTCAAGCCGGGCAAGTATGTGCTGTGCGCGGTAAGCGGCGCGCGCATCCCCCTGGACGCCCTGCGCTACTGGAACCCGGTGAACCAGGAGGCCTACGCCGGCCCCGCCGAGGCCCTGGCTAGGTGGCGCGAGCTCAATCCGGGCATCGACGCCCCGGACGCCAAGCCCTGATCCCCACCCGCCGCGGCCTGATCGTCTCCGGACTGGCCGCAAGCCTGGCCGGGCCGGCCCTCGCCGCCGGCGGTGCGCTGCAACTGGCGGGCCGTTATCAGCAGGGTGGGTTCGCCCTGGGCCGCACCGCCCCCCGCGCGGACCTGTTCGTCGACGGCGTCTCCGTCGGCCAGGCGTCGCGCCAGGGCCTGTTCGTCATCGGCTTCGATCGGGACAGCCCACCGAGCGCCGCCCTATCGGTCCGCACCACCGACGGGGAGTTCGCCCGCCAGATCGCCGTCGCCCCCGGCCGGTTCGACATCCAGCGCATCAACGGCCTGCCCGCCGACCAGGTCGAACCCAGCGATCCGGCCCTGCTGGCCCGCATCAAGGCCGAGGTCGCGCGCAAGGCCGTCGGCTTCTCCAGCAATGTCGACGCCGACGACTTCAAGGACGGCTTCCTCCTGCCGGTGACCGGCGCGCGGCTGTCGGCCCGCTTCGGCGGCCAGCGCATCCTCAACGGCGATCCCAAGCGGCCGCACTACGGCTCCGACCTCGCCGCGCCCCTGGGAACCCCCGTGCTGGCGCCGGCGCCGGGCGTCGTCAGCTTCGCCGAGACCGGCCTGCATTTCGACGGCGCCCTGGTCCTCCTCGACCACGGCCAGGGGCTGATCAGCTGCTACCTGCACCTGTCGCGGGTCGACGTGAAGGCCGGGGACGCCCTAGTCACCGGCCAGCGGATCGGCGCCGTCGGCATGGAAGGCCGCGCCACCGGCCCGCACCTGTGCTGGCGCCTGAAATGGCATGGCCGCAACCTGGACCCGATGCTGCTGGTGGGCGCCCGCGCGCCGGCGTGAGACCCGGCCTCAGTCGCCCGGCTTGGCCGCCTGCAGACTGTCATACGCCTCCTTGGCCCAGCGCCTGTGCACCCAGAACCACTCCTCCGGCCGCTCGCGCACGCGGGCTTCGATGAAGGCGTTGATCTGGCGCACGCCGGCCTCGACGTCGGCGTGCCTGTCGCCGGTCTGGGCCAGGACGATGGGATCGTGCACCACCACCCGGAACCGCGCGCCTTTCAGCCGCTGCACCGACATCGGCTGGATCACCCCGCCGCTGCGCAGGGCCATCTTGGTGGGGCCGGAGGCGGTGTGGGCCAGGTGGCCGAAGAAGGGGGCGGCGACGCCCTGGTTGTTCTTCTGGTCGTTCATCAGCGCCACGGAGCGGCCCTGGCGCAGGGCCTGCAGCATCTCCCGCGTGCCGTCGCTGCCCTTGGGCGCGAACAGGATCACCCCATAGCGCCGCCGGCTCTCGATCACCCGCGCGTTCACATAGGGATTGTTCATCGCCCGGCCGGTGATGACGCAGTCCACCCCCTCGGCGAGGATCACCGACGGCATGATCTCCATATTGGACAGGTGGCCGGAGACGAACACCGTGGGCGTGTGCTCGCGGGCGATCTGGTGCAGCCGTTCGGCGCCCACCACCTCCACCCGCCCGCTGGCCGGGGTCAGCCGGTCCATCATGGTCATCTCGGCGATGTAGCGGCCGAAATTCTCCCATTGCGCCTTGACGATCTGGGCCCGGCGCTCGGGGGTCATATCGGGAAAGGCCAGGCGCAGGTTGCGGTGAGCCGTGCGGTGGGCCCCACTCAAGGGACCCAGCAATTTCAACAGGTTACCGCCGAACGCGGAGGCCATGTCGACGGGCATCAGTCGGAGCAGCCCGGTCACGACATCATAGCCGAAGGCCTCGATCCGCCAGAGGGCGCGCTGGCCGACGCCGGCCTTTGATCCGCTCATCGATGTCGACCGTACGACAGACACGCGCCACACGGGTGCGCACTCAGCCCCGAGGGGATCAACCGCCACGGCATGTGGCTTGCCCCTGACTCACCCAGACGTCCCGCATCGGGACACAGGGTATTGAAAGGGACGCACGTGGGCAACGATATCGACCTTCATCTCGGCAAGCGCCTTCGCCGCCGTCGCCGGCTGCTCGGCCTCACGCAACAACAGTTGGCCGACGCCGTTGGCGTGCGGTTCCAGCAGATCCAGAAGTACGAATGCGGCGCCAACCGCATTTCCGCCGCCCGCCTGTGGGCGCTCTCCGAAGCGCTTGAGGTGCCGGTCGGCTACTTCTACGACGGCCTGGCCGACGCCGCCCACCGCGATTCGGCGGCCGAGCGCCAGGACGGCGGCGAGATTCTCGCCCGCAAGGAGACGCTGGACCTGATCCGCGCCTATTACCAGCTTGGCGAACGGCCCCGCCGCCGCCTGCTCGACCTGGCCAAGTCGCTGAACGGCGAAGTCGAGATCGCGTAGGGGTTGGTTTTTCGTCCACGTTGTTCCGTCACCCCCGGGCTTGTCCCGGGGGCAAGGGATCACGAACGGTTCAGGTAAGGCATCCGGCCGACCTTGAGCCGCCCCTCTCCTCGTCATCCCGGCCGGAGCGTAGCGGAGAGCCGGGACCCAGCGGTAGCCCACCGCCATTGCGAACCGTCTGGGTCCCGGCTCTCCGCGCAAGGGCGCTCCGGCCGGGATGACGAGCATGGGGATGGCCCCCCTTTTCGCCTCCCGGGCGAAGGGCTAAGTCTGCCCCATGCCGACACACCCGCCTGCCCTCGCCGCCGACCAGCTCGAGACCCTCGACGCCTTCCTGCTTGAGCTGAACCGCGCCTCCGGGGCGGTGATCCTGCCGTTGTTCCGCGCCGAGCACGCGCTGGAGAACAAGGCCGGTCCCGGCCAGTTCGACCCGGTCACCGCGGCGGACAAGGGCGCCGAGGCGGCCATCCGCCAGCTGATCGCCGCCCACTATCCCGCGCACGGGGTGATCGGCGAGGAATACGGCGAGGACCGGCCGGACGCCGAGTTCGTCTGGGTGCTCGATCCCGTGGACGGCACCCGCGCCTTCATCGCCGGCCTGCCGGTCTGGACCACATTGATCGGCCTGCGCTTCCAGGGCCAAGCGGTGCTCGGCTCCATCGGCCAGCCCTATGTGGGCGAGGTCTTCATCGGCCACGCCGGCGGCGCCCGGCTCATCGCGCGGGACGGCCAGCGACCGCTGCGCGTGCGCCCCTGCGCCCAGCTTTCCGACGCGGTGATCGCGACCACCGACCCCAATCTGTTCAAGGGCGCGCAGCATGCGGCCTGGGAGCGGGTGCGCGCCGCGGTGCGGCTGGCCCGCTACGGCTGCGACGCCTACGCCTACGCCATGGTGGCGGCGGGCTGCCTGGACATGGTGATCGAGCGGGGGCTGAAGAGCTGGGACATCGACGCCGCCCTGCCGGTGATCGCCGGCGCCGGCGGCTTCGTCACCGACTGGTCCGGCGCGCCAGTGGGGTCCCACGGCGGCGACGTGGTCATTTCCGGGGGCGAGGCGTGCCTTTCGCAGGCGCTTTCGCTCTTGGCCGCTTCGCCCTGAACGGCGCCGCAAGGTCGTCGAACTCCCGCCAGAAGACGGCGCGGATGTCGTCGGTCTCCATCAGGATTTCATGATAGGCGCCGGGAATCTCGACGTAGCGGCCCCGGGGCAGCCGCGCGGTCACCGCCCGCACGCCGACGTTGTCGACCAGCAGGTCGGCGCCGGCCGCCAGCACCGTGATCGGAATCTCGATCCTGGCCAGCAGCGGCGTGCGCGACAGCCAGCCGATCGCGCGGGTGGCGCTGGAGACCCAGCCCCAGGTGACCCCGCCGAGCTGGAGCTCCGGCGTGGCGACGATCTGCGCGCGGGTGCGGTCGTGCCGGGCCCGGTCGTGGGTCAGCTTGTCGTCCTCGAAGGTGACGGCGGCGGGATCGTAGGCGTTGCCCAGGGCGTAGACCGCCCGCCAGCCCAAATGGGCCACCAGCCAGGTCACCGGCTCGGCGAAACCATGCATGGGCTTGGCCGCGTTGATCGACAGCATCGGCGCTGAAAGGATCGCCGCCGAGACCCTTGCCTCCCCCCGGGCGAGGGCCATCAGGCACAGGCAGCCGCCCATGGAATGGGCCACCGCGATCCAGGGCTTGGGCAGGCGCGCCTCGAAGACGTTGAGCATCTTGCTGTAGTCGGCCACGAAGTCGCCGAAGCCGTCGGCGTGGCCGCGCAGGGGATCGGACAGCAGACGGGCGGACAAGCCCTGCCCTCGCCAGTCGTGGCAGAGGACGGTGTAGCCGCGCCCCACCAACTCGTTGATCACCTCGACGTACTTCTCGATATGTTCAGTACGGCCGGGGCTGAGCACCACCGAGCCGATCGGGGACTTGGCGGGAAACAGGGCCGCTCGCAGCCTTGCGCCGCCGACGCCGAGACACCATTCGGCCTGCCCCGGCGGCAGGCTAGCCCCTGGCGTCTCGGCGAGGGGGGCGGCGTCGATGGGAGCGGGTTCGGCGGCCGCGGCGGTCAAGGCCTGCCCTTGGCCAGGATGCCGGGGAGTTTCATCGCCACCATCATGTCGCCGCGCACCTTCAGCCGGCCGCGCATCATCGCCGTGGCCGGGTCGAGGCGGCCCCGGGCCAGGTCCTCGAAGTCGTCCTTGGAGAGGGCCAGGGTGCAGTCGGCGTCGCGGTCCTCGTTGGACACCGCCGAGCCGTCCAGGAAGATGCAGCCCTCGCCGCGCAGATCCAGCTTCAGGGTCTTGCCAAGCCCCGGATCGATCCGCACCGCCTCGCGGATCGCCTCGGTGATCTCCTGCAAACTGGCCACGCCGCGCCCCGCTTCATCGTCCGACTCGGGATGACCTTGCCGTGGGCGGGGGGCTGAGTAAACGGCGGGCGATGTTCGAGGCATGGCGCCCGGCGAGACACGTCGGTATCCTACGCCCATGTGGTGGAAGAAGACGCCCGTCCCGGAGAAGCCGCTGCGAGAGCAATTGATTGCCGCGCGCGATGACGTGGGCCGCCAAATTGAAGTTCTGAAGGCTGGGCCAAGTTCAATCGGCACTGCGGTCGGCGACTTCGCCGACAACAGCGAGGTCCTCGCCGAATTGAAGGACACCCTCGCCCAGATTGAGGCCGAGTTGGCCAAGTCCTGATCCAAGGGCCGCGCTAGTGTATGGATTTTACAACGCTTCCCCCTCCCCTGGTCGTCATCCCGGCCGTAGCGCCCTTGCGCGGAGAGCCGGGACCCAGCGGGCTGGCGCAAAGGCTGGGTCCCGGCTCTTCGCTACGCTACGGCCGGGATGACGAGGGACGGGGCCACCCCGGGGCCCCAAATCGCTCAAACCTCACCGCGGCTTCACAAACCGCAGCGTCATCCGGTCGCTCTCGCCGATGGCGTCGTAGGGGGCGTGGTTGAAGGCCGGGTTGGGCGGCTTGCCGGCGGGCGCCGAGCGGCGGGTGGGCGGCAGGGTCCAGACGCCGAAGGGGTGGTTGTGGTCGTCCCTGGGATTGGCGTTGATCTCGCTGGCCTTGTCGAAGGCGAAGCCGGCGTCCTTGGCCATCTGCTTGATGTAGGCCTCCTGGACGTAGCCGCTGGTGGCCAGCACGTCCTGGGTCCCGCCGGCGGGCAGCCGGTGCTCCTCGATCCCCAGCACGCCGCCGGGCTTCAGGGCCTGGAACGCGTCATGGAAGGCCTTGTCCGCGAAGCCGCCGTGCATCCAGTCATGGACGTTGCGCAGGAACAGCACCGTGTCGGCGCTCGCCGGCGGCGCCAGCGGGCCGGACGCGGGGCCGAAGGCGGTGAGGCGCACGGCGCCGTAGTGTTTCGGGTCGGCCTGCAGGCGATGGTGGAAGGTGTCGACGACGGCCGCCGCCGCCGGGGTGTCCGGCTTGAATTCCGCCGCGTAGAGAACGCCCCCCGTCGCGGTGAGAAAGGGCGCCAGGATGTCCGTGTACCAGCCGGCGCCGGGCCAGACCTCGACCATCGTCGAGCCGGGCTTCACCCCCCAGAAGGCGAGGGTCTGGGCGGGATGGCGCCACCGGTCGCGAGCCTTGTCCTGCGGGGCGCGCCAGGCGCCGGCGATGGCCCCGTCGAGGGTGGCGGCCGGATTGGCGGAGGACGCGGAGGAGGACGCCGCGGGCCCAGCGTCCGGCCCGCCCCGATGGCAGGCCGCCGCGCAGGCCGCCACGCCGCCGATCAGCAGGGCGCGTCGCGAGACATCCAGGGCCAAGCCGTTCACCAAGCGCACACTCGCTGACTAAGGCGTCCGCCCCCCGGCCCCGCGGCTACAGGCTTAGCCCGGTCGCCCGTCGGGGTCAAAGTCGCCGCCACGCCGCGGGAAGGCCGCACCCCCTTGAATGGGCCATCACGCCTCCCACCTATGCAGCGAAGGCGCTGGATGTCCGGGCCTTCCGGGTCCGCGCGAGGCCAGATCAAAGGCTCGCGCACCGATCCGAACCCAAACCGCAACCTTGCTTTTGCAGGAGGATGTGACCTATGCGAACCGTCGATTTTTCCCCCCTTTATCGTTCCGTCGTCGGCTTTGACCGGCTGGCCGACCTGTTGGACGCCGCCGCCAGCACCGAAAGCGCCTCGGGCTATCCGCCCTACAACATCGAACGCACCGGCGAGAACGCCTACCGCGTCGAGATCGCCGTCGCCGGCTTCCGCCCGGAAGAACTGAGCATCGAGGTCAAGGAAAACCTGCTCACCGTCCAGGGCCGCAAGACGGCCAATGACGAGCCGCGCAAGTTCCTCCACCGGGGCCTCGCCGAGCGCAATTTCGAGCGCCGCTTCCAGCTGGCCGACTATGTGCTGGTGACCGAGGCCGACCTGGCCGACGGCCTGCTGTCCATCTCGCTCAAGCGCGAACTTCCCGAGCAGCTGAAGCCGCGCCAGATCGCGATCAAGTCGGCGTCGCCGAGCCCGCTGATCGAGGCTGAAAAGGCCGCGTAAGCGATCCTTCATCCGTGAAGCCTTCGGGGGCGGCGCAGCGATGCGTCGCCCCTTTGTCGTTACGCGGGTTGGCTTCAGTCGGGATCACCAACAGGGTTGCGGCGGCCTGACGCCCCCTCAGTCGGCTTCGCCGNNTTCACGGTGGAGCAAAGCGATCGTTGTCCTCCACCGCAAAGCGGGGGAGGTGGGCCGGAGCGAAGCGGAGGGTCGGAGGGGGCGTCGGTCCGCCGCAACCCGCCGGATCTGCTGATCACAAAGTGACTAGCCCTTGAGTCCTTCCGGCCTCTGCGCCCCTTCAGCCCTTGGGCAGGCCCACGGCGTGCATGGCCTTGGCGCCGTTCAGGCTGGCGCCGTCGAGCCGGGCGCCGGTGAAGTCGGCCCCCCGCAGGTCCGCCTCGTCCAGCAGGGCCCCCCGCAGGTCCGCCTCCTGCACCTGGGCGTAGCAGAGGCGCGCTCCGGCGGCGTTGACGGGATTGGCCCGGCCGGCGCTCAGGGGCACCGGCGACAGGATCGCCCCGCGCAGGTCGGCGCGGGTCAGGTTGGCGCCCAGGAGCTTGGCGCCCCGCAGGTCCGCCCGCCGCAGATCGACGCTGCGCAGATCCGCCCCCTCGAAATTCGCCCCTTGCAGCTGCGCGTCGGAGAGGTCGATGCCCATCAGGCAGGCGGCTTTCGCCGACATGGCGCTCAGCCGAAGGCCGCGCAGTTGGCGCTCCAGCGGTCGCAGGTCCTCGCCGTCGAAGCGGGCCGGCGTTCCGGATGCGCCGCCGGTCTCGCACCAGTTGTGGTTGGCCGTCGCCCGGGCCTTCATCTCGTCCACCCGGGCCATGGCCTGCGGGCTCGGCGCGCTGATGCTGCCGGACAGGTCCGCGCCCAGGGTGTTGCGCGCCCGGCGAACGTCGACGCCGGTGAGGACGGCGTTGGTCAGGCGGGCGTTTTCCAGATTGGCGCCGGCCACCTCGACCCCTTCCAGGTCGGCGCCATAGAGGTTGGCGTCCTTGAGATTGGCCCCGGCCAGGTTGGCGCCCTTCATCGAGCAGTCGGTGAAGTCGGCCGCGCAGGCGGAGACGTCGTTCAACTGGGAGCCGTCGAGAGTCGAGCCGGCGAAATTAGCCTTGTCCAGGCCGCCTTCCGAGCCGTCGTGGCGCAACATCGACAGGCCGGACTTGCGATCGGCGAGACCGATCTGGCCCTCGCGGAAATCCGCGCAGGTCAGGTCCGCGCAGGTGACGTTGGCGCCGCGCAGGCTCACCCCGCGCAGGTCCGCCCTCGCCATGACCGCGCCGCTGAGGTTGGCTTCGCGCATGTCGCAGCCGAACAGGCTCGCCCGCTCCAGCCGGACGCCGGCCATGTTGCAGCCGGCCATGATCGAGCCGGCGAAATCGGCGTCCGACAGGTTACGACCGGAGAGGTCCAGGCCCGACAGGTCGACGTAACGCAGGCAGACGCACCGACCGCCGGGTCTGCGCGTGACGAACCGCTCGTGCGCATCCATCATCAGGTTCAGTTCCGACTGGCTGAAACGGCGGCGGACTGTGGATTTCTGCGTGGGTTGCATGGGGCCTTTTAGACGAACACCGGTAGGCGAGAGGTTAACCCTGTGGGATCTGCAGCGCCTCAAGGCCCCGCGCGCCCACCCGGTGGGCGCCGGTGAAATCGGCGTTGCGCAGATTGGCGCCGGTGAAGTTGGACCGGCTGAGATCGGACAGCACCATCACCGCGTGACGCAGGTCTGAATCCGAAAAATCCGTCCCCTTGGCGATCACCCGGCTCAGGTCGCTGGCCATCACCCGCTCGGCCGAGATCATCAGCGGGCCCAGCTGTGCATTGCGCAGGTCGGAGCCCGAGAGCTTCGCCCCCATCAGCCGCGCGCCGCGCAGGTCGGCCCGGCGCAGATTGCAGGCCCGCAGGTCCGCGCCCTCCAGGTGCGCGCCCTGCAGCTGCACCCCCTCCATGTCGAGGCCGTAGAGCACGGCGCCCTTGGCCGAAAGGGCGGTCAGGTTGTAGCCCTTGACCGACTTCAGGGCCCGCAGATCCGCGCCGTCGAACACCGACGGGCGGCCCTTGGCGCCGCTGGTCTCGCACCATTGGGCGTGCTCGGCCATCATCTGCGCGTAGGGCAGTTCGGTGACGTCGACGCCGCTCGGCAGGTCGGTCAGGGCGCCTTCCATGCGGGCGTTGGTGGTGTTGCACAGGTAGATGGTCGCGCCGATCAGCACCGAATCCGTCAGGTCCGCGCCGGACAGGTCCGCGCCGGACAGATCCGCGCCGGCCAGGTTCGCGCCGGCGAAGCTCGCCTGTTTGAGATTGGCCCGCACCAGCTTGGCGTCCTTGAGCACCGCGTCGGTGAAGTCCGCCCGCACGGCGAGGATGCCGGACAGTTTGGATCGCTCCAGATTGGCGCCCACCAGGGTGGCCCCATGCGCCTCCGACACCCGGGTGGCGTGCTCCAGCAGCCGCAGGCCGCGGCCCTTGTCGATGGCGGCGATGGAGCCTTCCCGCAGGTCGGCCTCGAACAGGTCGGCGCCGGACAGGTCCGCGCCGCGCAGGCAGGAGCCGCGCAGGTCGCAGCGGCGCATGGTGGCCTCGGTGAGATCGGCCTGCTGAAGGTCGGCGCCGAAGAACACCGCGTGGTCGAGCTTGGCGTTGCAGAACTTGGCGCCCACCGCCACCGCGCCGGTGAAGTCGGCGTCGCACAGACTGCGATTGCGGAAGTTCAGACCGCTGACGTCCATCCATGAGAATACCGCCCGCGCGCCGCCGGGCTTGGCGCTCCAAAGGCGGTCATGCTTTGCACAGATGCTGTCCGCCTCTTCCTGGCTCAGGCGGCGATGCATCCCGGCGGTGCCGAAGGCTTGCATGGGACGGGTCCGATTACGAAACTTTGAACGGACTTTGCATGAAAGCGGTTAACGCAACCCTTTCGGGCCGGCGGCGCCGATTTCCGACATTCGCTGCTCGGCCAATGCTTTAGCGAGTAAGCCATGCGGGACAACCAGCGGTATCGCCCGCGTTCAATTGCGTCTTGCGCAAACGGGAACTGACAGGTCTTGGAGGCTCTGTCATGGAGAGTCATGGCGGCCGCGCCCCCACCTTCGCCCCCCTCAAGCCTGACCCCTCCCTTCCTGGACGGAGTCCGGCCGCCCTATGTCCTGCTTGAAGACCGGACGGGTTCTGGCGGCGGGCGGCTCTTCGAGAATCCCGCCGCCGTGGTGCGCTGCGACCATGCTGGCGATCTTCCCTCCGCCTTCGCGGCCGTCGAGGCCGCCCTCGCCCGGGGCTTGCATGCGGCGGGCATGGCGGCCTTCGAAGCGGGCCTCGCCAGCGAGCCGCGCCTGGCCTGGCGCGCCACGCCGCCGTCGGGAGAACCGCTCTTCTGGTTCGGTCTGTTCCCGCCTCCGCGAATCATCCCCGCCGAGGCGCTGGACGCCGCTTTCGCCGCCCTCGGACCGCCGCCGCCGATCGCTCGCCTGGCCCTCGGCCACGACCGGAAGCGCCACCGCGCCAAGATCGAGACCGTTCTCAGCCTCATCGCGGCCGGCGACGTCTACCAGGTCAACCTGACCTTCCCGGCCCACTTCGATTTCGGCGGCGATCCCCTGGGCCTCTACGCCGCCCTGCGCGCCCGCCAGCCGGTGGCCCATGGGGGCGTGGTGATGTTGGACGACCTTGCCGTCCTGTCGGTGTCGCCGGAGCTTTGGGTCGAGGTTCAAGGCGAGGTTGCGACGACCCGGCCGATGAAGGGGACCGCCGCGCGAGGCGCGGACGCCGCCGCCGACCAGGCGGCGGTCGCGGCCCTGCTCGCCGATCCGAAGCAACGGGCCGAGAACCTGATGATCGTCGACCTCCTGCGCAACGACCTGGCCCGGGTCAGCACCCCGGACTCGGTGCGGGTCACCGCCCTCTTCACCCCGGAGACCTATCGCGGCTTCCACGCCCTGACCTCGACAGTGACCAGCCGCCTGCGCCGGGAGCTGGGCCTGGGCGACCTGTTCGCCGCCCTGTTTCCCTGCGGGTCCATCGTCGGCGCCCCGAAGGTCCGCGCCGCCGAGATCATCGGCGACCTCGAGCCCGCGCCCCGCGGGATCTACACCGGCGCCATCGGCGAGATCGCGCCGGGCGGCGATATGCGATTCAACGTCGCCATCCGCACCGCCGTGATCGGCGCGGACGGCCAGGGCCGATACGGAGTGGGCGGCGGCATCGTCGCCGACTCCGATCCGGATGCGGAATATGACGAGGCCCTGCTGAAGGCGCGGGTGCTGACGGATCTCGCCGAAGACTACGGCTTGATCGAGACCTTCCGCTGGTCGACCTCGGTGGGCTTCGTCCGCCTGGCGCTCCACCTGGACCGACTGGCGGCCTCGGCCGGGCGGCTGGGCTTCGCCTTCGACCGACCGGCGGCCGAAGCCATGCTCGCGGCCGCGGGGGCAAGGTGGGACAGCGCGGCCGGCGACCGCCGCGTTCGCCTGCAGCTGGCCCGAACCGGCCACCTTGACCTCTCCCATCAGCCGGCGGCGCCGCAACCGGCTCGGCCGCTGCGCCTGACCCTGGCCGAGCCCCGCCTCGACCCGGGCGATCCCTTCCTGCGTCACAAGACCACGCGCCGCGGCGTCTACGAGGGCGCCTTCGCCAAGGCGGCCGCGGCGGGATTCGACGAGGCGCTGTTCCTCAATCGGCGCGGCGAACTGGCGGAAGCCTCCCGCAACACCCTCTTTGTCCGGTTGGATGGCCGGTTGGTCACCCCCGCCCTGGACTGCGGCGTCCTGCCCGGCGTGTTGCGGGGCGCGCTGCTGGCCGACGGCCGCGCCGTCGAGGGCATGCTGACGCCGGCGGACTTGGGCCGCGCGGACCAGGTGTTTGTCGGCAACAGCCTGTACGGGCTGAGGGCGGCTTCGGTGGAAGACGACTAGACCGGGATCGCCGGCAGGGCCTCCGCCCGCCCCGCGTCCAAGTACCGCGCCCCGGTCGGCTTCAGGCCCTGGCCTAGCTCGATCAGCAGCGGATTGCCGGTGGGAATTTCCACCCCGACGATGGCGTCGTCGGGGACGGCGAACAGGTGCTTGACGATGGCGCGCAGGGAGTTGCCGTGGGCGGCGATGAAGATCGTCTCCCCGGCCGCGATCTTCGGCGCGATCTCGGCGGTCCAGTAGGGCAGCACCCGCTCCAGGGTGGTCTTCAGGCTTTCGGTGTCGGGGATCGGCGCGCCGGCGTAGCGGCGGTCCTTGGTGAAGTCGAACTCACCGCCGGGGGCCAGGGGCGGCGGCGGGATGTCGTAGGAACGGCGCCAGATCTTCACCTGGTCGTCGCCGAACTGTTTGGCCGCCTCGGCCTTGTCGCCGCCGGTCAGGCCGCCGTAGTGCCGCTCGTTCAGCCGCCAGTCCTTGGTCAGCGGGATCCACAGCTGGCCGGCCTCGGTCAGGGCGATATCGGCGGTGCGGATGGCGCGGATCAGCACCGAGGCGTAGGCGCGATCGAAGGCGAGGCCGGCGTCCCTGAGCAGCGCCCCGCCGCGCCTGGCCTGGGCCTCCCCCTCGGCGGTCAGGTCGACGTCCACCCAGCCGGTGAAGCGGTTTTCCAGGTTCCACTGGCTTTGGCCGTGGCGGATCAGGGCGAGGGTGGGCATGGAGGCTCCGGTATTATGGAAATGTGGGGTCGAGTTGGCGGACTAGCGAAGCTTTGCCCGTCACCCCCGGGCTTGTCCCGGGGGCAAGGGAACACGAACCGGACGAGGCGGACATCGATGCGACGATTTCACTGTCTGTGTTCCCCCACCCCCGGGACAAGCCCGGGGGTGACGGAAAGATTGATGAACCACGGTTCGACACTGCGCTCTCGGTCAAGCCACATCCTTTCGACGCGGAGGGTTCTTAAAAGCCGACACGGCTTCAGCGACAATAGAAAAGCCGCATGGCCGGGCAACCGGCGCCGGGGGTGGTCTCAGGGCCGAGCGCTGCTATATGTCCGCCCATGAACGACCGCGTCCTTCTTTCGCTCATGGCCGCCCTCACGGTGGCCCTGATCGGCTTCGCCGCCATCTGGCCCCAGGGCTATGGCGCCCGCTCCCCGGGGCCTTTCGGCCATGTCCCCGTCCAGCAGACGCCGGAGATGAAGGCGCTCATGGCCCGGGCGGCGGCGGCCGAACAGGCGCGCAAGCACGGCGGCGCCGCGGCGGTGGCCGGACTGAAGCCCGCCCGATGAGCGTCGCCGCCTCCAATCCCTTCGACGCGGTCGCGGTGGCCCGCCGGGTGCTGGCCTGCGAGGCCAAGGCCCTGGGCGAGATGGCCGACGGGCTGGGGGAACCCTTCGCCCGGGCGGTGGAGGTCCTGGCCGGGGCCCGGGGCCGCATCGTCTGCACCGGCATCGGCAAGTCCGGCCACGTGGCCCGCAAGATCGCCGCCACCCTCGCCTCCACCGGCGCCCCGTCCATGTTCGTGCACGCCGCCGAAGCGAGTCACGGGGACCTCGGCATGGTCGGCGTCGATGACGTGGTCCTGGCCCTGTCCAAGACCGGCGAGACCCGGGAGCTGGCCGACATCCTGGCCTACACCAAGCGCTTCGCCATGCCGCTGATCGCCATCACCGCGGTGGAAGGCAGCGCCCTTGGCCGGGCGGCGGACATCGTTCTGGTCCTGCCGGACGCCCCCGAGGCCACCGGCGCGCTGAACGCCCCCACCACCTCCACCACCCTGCAGATCGCCCTGGGCGACGCCCTGGCCGTGGCGCTGCTGGAGCGCAAGGGCTTCACCGCCAACGACTTCGGGGTCCTGCACCCCGGCGGCAAGCTGGGCGCCATGCTGCGCACCGTGGCGGATCTGATGCACGGCCCGGCCGAGCTGCCCCTGGTCGCCCCCGAGGCGCCCATGGCCGACGCCATCCTGGTGATGAGCGAAAAGCGCTTCGGCTGTGTCGGGGTCTGCGACTCGGCCGGGATGCTGGCCGGGGTGATCACCGACGGCGACCTGCGCCGTCATATCGACGGCCTGCTGGCCCATTCCGCCGGCGAGGTGATGACCCGCACCCCCAAGACCGTCCGCCCGGACATCCTGGCCGCCGAGGCCCTTCGCCTGATGACCGGCGTCGGCGCCCCGTCGACGGTGCTGTTCGTGGTGGACGCCGGCAAGCCGGTGGGGATCTTGCACGTCCACGACCTGCTGCGCGCGGGGGTGATGTAGGGGGCGGCCATCCCACCCTGCGTCCTTCGACACGGTCGCTGCGCTCCCTACTCAGGATGTCGTAGAGAGGTGGGCCGCAAAGAAAGTCGTCATGCTGAGTAGCGCGCCCTTCGCGCGCGTGTCGAAGCACGCAGGCCGCTTCAGCCTGCGCCCCTACTCCGCCGTCTTCGCCCTCTGGCGCAGATACCCATAGAGCGCGGCCATGTCCGCGCTGGACAGGCCGTTGAACCGGCGGCGCGCGGTGGCGCTCATCAGGTCCAGCTCGTGGCCGGTGTTGGAGCGCCCGGTGAGCAGCAGCTTTTCGAACTGCGCCTCGGTGTAGTCCTTGACCACGTTCAGGTTGGGCGTGCCGACGCCCCGGTCGCCGGAAAGGTCGGCGCCGTGGCATTCGACGCAGGCGCGGGCGAGGCCCCGGCCCGCCGCGAACCGCGGGCCGAAATCCGGGAGCGGATGGTCCCGGGCGTTGGCCACCTCCACCGGGGCGGTGCGGTAGTCGTCGGTGATCAGGCCCAGCCGGCCGATCCAGCCCACATTGGACAGCGGCCGCACCTCGCCGCCGGGGCGCAGGGAGCGGATATAGGCGAGTATCTCGCCGATCTCGGCGTCCGATAGTCGCGAATAGGCCACCGACGGCATGGTGATCAGGGCGCGGCCCTTGGGGTCGATCCCGGCCCGGATGCCGCGGGCGAGGTCGGCGTCGGAATAGGTCTGCGCCTTCAGGGTCAGGTTGGGCGCCCAGAGGCTGGCGATGCCGGGCTCGTCCACATAGAGCCGCCCGCGCAGCTCCGTCCCGTGGCAGTCCTGGCAGCCGTAGAGGCGGGCGAGCCGGGCGCCCTGCGTCACGGCATTCGGCCCCTCGGCCGCGCGCACGGGGTCGGGCCGCACCGGCCATTTCTTGTCCATGACCAGCTGGGAGCCGAAATAGAAGGCGAGATAGCCGACCACACTGAGCGCGATCAGCCCGAGGGCAATTCTCGTCAACCACTTGATCGCCAAGCGCGTTCGCCCCCCAAGGCCAGGCTGGTTCCGGGGGCATTAAGCCTGATCAGGCAGGATTATGCCAGTGGAGGGGGTATTTGACCTCCCCGCGTGCGGCTGGGGATGCACACAGCTGCAGACGGCTCGTTCAATACAACCGAAGTCCAATTGACCTAGGCCTTCTCCCCTCGAGGGAGAAGGTGGCCCGAAGGGCCGGATGAGGGGCCGCGNNGGGGCCGCGCCGGCGATTGCCGTGTCGTTTCAACGATCTAAATTCAGCTTCAACAAGAAAGTCGGATGGGCCGGCGCGGCCCCTCATCCGTCGCGCATTCGCGCGCCACCGTCGAGAGCGGCGTTCGCCCCTAGCGAACGCATCGGGCGCGCAAAGCGCGCCCGCGCTCTCGACCCCTCGAGGGGAGAAGGCCTCCCTCGTAACGCTCGAAATCGTTGTTTAACGAGCATTTTGGATATGTGTGAGTCGCATAGCCGCGTGCGGGGAGCCGTCGCGCCGAAGCGACGCGGCGAAGAGGCCGGTTTCAATCCGCTCGGCCGACGGGCAGACCAACAGCCGCTGGGCATTCCCCCGCTCCAGCGAGCGGGGACTGCATTAGTGCCCGCGCCAACCGACCGCGAACCCTCAGCCTACAGCCGAATCTGCTGCGCCACCCAGACGATTCCGATCCAGAAGCTCGCCGCAACCAGGACTGTCGCCACGGCGCAAGTCAGGGGATTTCGCCTGATGTCCCGGGGCCCTGGGCGCACCTGCGTCTTCAACGCCATCCGCATGAACTGTTTCCTCGTAAGCGCCGCGCGGTTTAGGTTGCGCGGTCGTTAGGGGAAACGTCCCACGACTGAAAAAGATTGCAAGGAATTAATCTTGGGCGGCGATTAGGCCGCAGCCTGTTTCACCGCCCCGGCGATTTCCCGCACCACCTGGGCCACCAGCTTGGCGTCGTCCCCCTCGGCCATCACCCGGATCAGGGGTTCGGTGCCGGAGGCGCGGACCACGATACGGCCCGTGGAATTCAGCAATGCCTCGCCGTCAGCGATGGCGGCCTTGACCTGGGCGTTCTCCAGGGGCTTGGCGGCGCCGGCGAAGCGGACATTCTCCATCATCTGCGGCACCGGCTCGAACTGGCGGGCGAGCGCGCTCATCGGCTTGTCGGAGCGCACCAGCACGGTGAGCACCTGCAGGGCGGCGATCAGGCCGTCGCCGGTGGTGGAAAAATCCGACAGGATCACGTGGCCGGACTGTTCGCCGCCGAGGTTGTAGCCGCCCTCGCGCATCTTCTGCATCACCGCCCGGTCGCCCACCGGGGTGCGGATCATGTCCATCCCCCGCTCGCGCAGGAAGCGCTCCAGGCCGAGGTTGGACATGATGGTGGCCACAACCCCGCCGCCCTTGAGCCGGTCGGTCTTGGCCCAGCTGTCGGCGATGATGGCCATGATCTGGTCGCCGTCGACCACCTGGCCGCGCTCGTCGCAGATGACCAGCCGGTCGGCGTCGCCGTCCAGGGCGATGCCGATGTCGGCGCGATACTCCTTCACGGCCTTGGCCATGGTCTGCGGATAGGTCGAGCCGCATTCGTCGTTGATGTTGAGGCCGTTGGGCGACACCCCCACCTCCTTGACCTCCGCGCCCAGCTCATAGAGGGCGGTGGGGGCGACCTTGTAGGCCGCGCCGTTGGCGCAGTCGATGACGATGCGCTTGCCGTTGAGGTTCAACAGCCGCGGGAAGGTCGCCTTGACGATCTCCACATAGCGGGCCTGGGCGTCGTCCACCCGCAGCACGCGGCCAAGGTCGGTGGGTTCGGCCAGGCCCTCCTGCAGGCCCTCGTCCATATGGGCCTCGATCTGCAGCTCCATCTCGTCGGAGAGCTTGTAGCCGTCGGGGCCGAACAGCTTGATGCCGTTGTCGGCGAAACTGTTGTGCGAGGCGCTGATCATCACCCCCAGGTCGGCGCGCATGGAGCGGGTCATCATCGCCACCCCCGGGGTCGGCAGGGGGCCGAACAGGCGCACGTCCATGCCCACGCTGGTGAAACCCGCCACCAGGGCCGGCTCGATCATATAGCCGGAAAGTCTTGTATCCTTACCGATCACCACCAGGTGGCGGCGGTCCCCGGCGGTGCGGAACAGCTTGCCGGCCGCCAGCCCCACGCGCAGCGCCACCTCGGCGGTCATCGGATGGCGGTTGGCCTGGCCGCGGATGCCGTCGGTGCCGAAATAGGCGCGGTTGCTCATGGGGATCGGGAACTCCAGGGGCGTCGAAACGATCGGAAATACGGATTTATTCGATCATTGGTCAGCGAATGCTAAAGGCGGCGGGCGGACGTCGCGTCAGCGCCCATTAGACCACATTGTCGCCGTTCGGAAATGTCCGGGTGGCGTCCCCTGTTCCCGGAGCCTTCCATCCATGTGCGGCATCATCGGCATCGTCGGCAACGCACCGGTCACCGACCGGCTGATCGAGAGCCTGCGGCGGCTGGAATACCGCGGCTATGACAGCGCCGGGGTGGCGGTGGTGGCCCATGGGGGCCTCGCCCGGCGCCGGGCCAAGGGCAAGATCCGCGCCCTGGACGATGTGCTGCGGGAGCATCCCCTGGCCGGGACCACCGGTATGGGCCACACCCGCTGGGCCACCCACGGCGCCCCGTCCGAGCGCAACGCCCACCCGCACATCTGGGGCCGCGTCGCCGTTGTCCACAACGGCATCATCGAGAACTTCGCCGCCCTGAAGCGCGAACTCATCGACGAAGGCCATGTGTTCGAGAGCGACACCGACACCGAGGTCATCGCCCACCTGGTCGACAACGCCCTGAACGCCGGCCTCGCCCCCCTCGCCGCCTTCAAATCCGCCCTCGACCGGCTGGAGGGCGCCTACGCCCTCGGTGTGCTGATCAAGGGCGAGGACCAGCTGGTCATGGGCGCCCGGCGGGGCAGCCCCCTGGTGGTCGGCTATGGCGACGGGGAGATGTTCATCGGCTCCGACGCCCTGGCCGTGGGCCCCTTCACCAACCGCGTCGCCTATCTCGGCGAGGGCGACTACGTGGCCATCGACCACACCAGCGCCCGCATCTTCGACGCGGATGGCAAGCCGGTGGAGCGGCCGATCCGCATCGTCTCCGCCGGCGCGGCCCTGGTGGAGAAGGGCAACTATCGCCACTTCATGGAAAAGGAGATTCACGAACAGCCGGACAGCTGCCGCAACACGGTGGCCGGCTATGTGGACCCCATCGCCGGCCGGGCCACCACCCCGGACAACTTCGACTTCGCCGCCATCGAGCGGCTGCAGATCGTCGCCTGCGGCACCGCCTCCTTCGCGGCGATGATCGGCAAATACGCCTTCGAACAGCTGGCCGACCTGCCCACCGACGTGGAGATCGCCTCGGAGTTCCGCTACCGCGAGCCCGCCGTGCGGCCGGGCACCCTCGCCCTGGCCGTCTCCCAGTCCGGCGAGACCGCCGACACCCTGGCCGCCCTGCGCTACTGCCAGGCCAAGGACCTGGCCATCGCCGCCATCGTCAACGCCCCGGAATCCACCATGTCCCGGGAGGCGGACATCCTTTGGCCCACCCACGCGGGACCCGAGATCGGCGTCGCCTCCACCANNCTCCACCAAGGCCTTCACCGCCCAGGTCACCGTGCTGACCGCCCTCGCCGTCGCCGCCGCCGCCGCCCGGGGCCGCATCGACGCCGCCGAGGAGGCCCGGCTGGTGGCGGTGCTGATGGAGGCGCCCCGCCTGCTCAGCCAGGCCCTGCAGCTGGAGGACTCCATCCGGGTGCTGGCCCAGGACCTGGCGAGGGCGAGGGACGTGCTCTACCTCGGCCGCGGGGCCATGTTCCCGCTGGCTCTGGAAGGCGCCCTGAAGCTGAAGGAAATCAGCTATATCCACGCCGAAGGTTACGCGGCGGGCGAACTCAAGCACGGCCCCATCGCCCTGGTCGACGAAGACACTCCGGTGATCATCATCGCCCCCTCCGACGCCTTCTTCGACAAGACCATGTCCAACATGAGCGAGGTGATCGCCAGGGGCGGCAAGGTGATCCTCATCACCGACGAACACGGCGCCCCTCACGCGCCGGAGGGCGCGAGGGTCATCGTCGCCCCCGCCTGCGATCCCCTCATCGCCCCGCTGATCTTCGCCGCCCCGATCCAGCTGCTCGCCTACCACGTGGCCGTGCAGAAGGGCGCGGACGTTGACCAGCCGCGGAACCTGGCGAAGTCGGTGACGGTGGAGTGAGGGGGGAAGATCGCCCAGCCAGCTAGCCCGACTTCGAACCGTGCGGCGCTATTCCGGCGCCATGATAATTGGCAGTCGCTTGTCCTGAAGATGGATGGCGTCGATTGCGGCAAAGACCTGAGCGGCAAGCGGCGTGCCGATTACCGCGTCGCGCTGCAACGCCGCCCCGGCGAGGCCGCTCTCTGCGATCGAACGGCTCGCAGCGTCGATGACCCGATAGGACTCCCGTCCATCAACCAAAGCGATCCCAAGGCTGACGGCCACGCGATCATCGGCCGTCGACGACTCACCCCACCGGCCTATGACTATGTCCATATTCGCGTTGAGGTCGGGGAAGTGGCCAACGGTCCAGTGGAGCCAGTAGGCGGCCAAGGTCGCGTCACCGGCATGGACATATCCGGTCAGCGTCCGGCTCAAGCGCCCGCAACACTCACACACGCCGGACGTCAGCAACGCGTCCGGTTCCACTATCAGCGCCTCGTCGGACATTGGTTTCCTTTGCGGATTGAAGGGCGGTCTTGGCATGACCATTCCGGCGTCCAACTCACAGACGCGTTGGCGCCTGCCAGATCAGGGCTAGGAGTTGTGGAGGCCACCCATTTCGGCTGAAAATCACCCCTGAACCTCATGGCCAGGGCGCAAACTCATCGCCAGGAGGCTTGGGGGCGGTGGGTTCAGGGGCTGTTGTTGGCGCCGATGCCCTTCACCTCTCCTATGAATGTGAGAGGAGATGAGGCGGCGTTTGTTCAGGGGAAAAGCCATTCTCCCACGAGGGGAGGGGGCGAATGCGTTGGCGACTTGCGCGAGTTGGGCTACAATGTAGCCCAAAGGATCACCCCATGACCGAAAACACCGTTGTCCGCGCCCGCATCGACGGACGCATCAAGGCCGAGGCCGCCATTGTGCTCAGCGCCATGGGACTGACGGTGTCGGACGCCTTCCGCCTGATGATGACGCGGATCGCCGCCGAAAAGGCGCTCCCCTTCGAGCCATTGATCCCTAACGCCGAGACCATCGAGGCCATGAAGGCGGCGCGCCGGGGCGACCTGGTGAAGGTTGGCTCCGCCGACCAGCTCCTCGCGAGCCTGAATGCGAACGACTAGCTAGTTCGCGTCCATAAAC
>PLSW01000267.1:351-4108 GCA_003165275.1 Caulobacteraceae bacterium | reverse complement strand
ATTATTATTGCAGTCCAAATTCTTAGTCATGGTGAGGGCGACCGAAGGGAGCGTCTCGAACCACGCACTGGTCGTGGTGCAACGCCGTTCCCGCAGGACGACGGCTATCTCCCCACCGGTCCCGCCTTCCACGCCGCCAAAACGTGGTCCACCCCGCGCACGATGGCGTCGGCGTGCTTCACCCCCAGCAGGGTGGCGTGGCCCGCGTCCTCCACATTCTCGACATAGCCGTGGCGGCTCTCGCGGGCCGGGGCGGCCTGGAGGGATTTCCAGCCCAGGCGGCCGTGGCTGGCGCCGGCGGTGACGACGGCCACGGGCCAGTCGGGGTTCAGCGGGGCGCCGGCTTTCGCCTCTTCGGCGGAGACCAGCCACTGGCTGACCTCCTCGGCGGCCCATTTGTTGTGCCGGGGCGAGGCGAAGGCGCGGCGCTTTTCCTTGGAGGCGACCGGGGTCAGGCCGATCTTGTCGCCGAACCAGGTGAAGGACAGGGGGGCGTAGAGGCCGGTCTTGGCGCCCAGGCTGGCCAGTTGGCTGGCGCGGGTGAAGGCGCCGATGAACTGGCGCACCTGGGGCAGGTCGCTGGCCTCGGGGGTGGTGGCGTCCACCAGCACTAGGCCGGCGACCTTGCCGGGATTGCGGGTGGCGAAGAGGCGCAGGTGCAGGCCAGCCATGGAGTGGCCGACCAGAATGAAGGGGCCGTCCTCGCGCGCCGCGGCGAGGAGCTTTTCCAGATCGGCGGCGATGGCGGCCGAGGTCCGGGGCGCGGGACCCGGGTCGGAGAGGCCCATGCCGGCGCGGTCGTAGGCGCAGGCATGCAGGCCCTGGGCGGCCACCTTGTCCTGCACCACCGCGAAGTCGGCGGAGAAGCCGAAGGCGCCGGGCTCGAACAGCACCGTCGGCGCGGCGCCTTTCGGGCCCTCGCAGATCAGGTGCAGCCGCCGTCCGCCGATGTCGACCAGGGTTCCGCGCATGGGCAAGGGTCCTGACACGGCGAGGGCGGCCTCGCCAAGGGCGATGAAGGCGACGAGGGCCAGAACCAGGGCCGCGAGGACCTTAGCGAGGAATCGCATCGATGGTCCCGGGTTCCGGCGCGACCCCCAGAAAGGGCCAGATGTGGTCATAAAGCCCTCGGCCCACAAGGTCGTCATGCCCGCCCCCCGGCATGCGCACGAAGGTCTTCGGCGGGTTGGCCAGGGCGAAGAGCTGTCGGCCGGACGTGAAGTCAATCACCCCGTCCCTGTCGCCGTGAACGACCAGCACCGGGCAATGGACCCGGCCGATCCAGTCGCGGGACATGAAGCGGTCCCGGATGAACAGCCGAACCGGCAGGAGGGGCGCCCAGCGCTCCGCCACATCGACCGTCGAGGTGAAGGGCGACTCCAGGATCAGCGCCCGCGCCGGTCGCTCGGCGGCCAGGCGCACGGCGACGCCGCTGCCCAGGGAATGGCCCTGGATGACGATGTCGCGCGCCGGATAGCGCGCCGCGACCCAGGCGTAGGCGGCGCGGGCGTCCTCGTGCAGGCCGGCCTCGGTGGGGTGGCCGGTCGAGCCCGAATAGCCGCGATAGCCAACGGCCAGGAAGCCGGCGCCGGCCCGGACGATCGCCCACCAGCGGTCGGTCTGCCGGCTGAGCACGCCGCCGTTGCCGTCGAAGTAGAGGATGATCGGCTTGCCGGCGGCGGGGGGCAGATACCAGGCGACCAGATGTTCGCCGTCGGCGGTGGTCAGCCGGACCTGCTGGATCGGCAGGCCGGGCACGTTGGGCGCAACCAGGGTCGGGTCCGGGTGGTACATCAGCTGGCGCTGGAAGACAGTCGCGGCGGCGACGAGGGCGACGTAGAGGAGCAGGATGGCGGCGAGGAGGCGTAAGCCGAAGCGGACGAGGCGGGCCGGGGCGGAGGGCCGGCGATGGGTTGATTCAACACCGCTCATGATCGCCTCAAGACCAGCCGTAGTCGATGTGCAGCTTAGCAGTGAGGCGGCTGATGTCGACCGGCCCTCCCCTCCTCGTCATCCCGGCCGGAGCCGGCGTAGCCGCGGAGCGCCGGGATCCAGGGGGTTCGCAGGGGCCGGCGTCCAGTCTCCTGGGTCCCGGCTCTCCGCTTCGCTGCGGCCGGGATGACGAGGGGAGGCGTGGCCTCACAGGGCCTTGACGATCCCCTCGACCATCTTCTTGGCGTCGGAGAACAGCATCATGGTGTTGTCGCGGAAGAAGAGTTCGTTTTCGACCCCGGCGTAGCCCGAGCCCATGCCGCGCTTGATGAACAGCACCGTGCGGGCCTTTTCCACGTCCAGGATCGGCATGCCGAAGATCGGCGACTTGGGATCGGTCTTGGCGGCGGGGTTGGTGACGTCGTTGGCGCCGATGACGAAGGCCACGTCCGCGGTGGGGAACTCGGCGTTGATGTCCTCCAGCTCGAAGACCTCGTCGTAGGGCACGTTGGCCTCGGCCAGCAGCACGTTCATATGGCCGGGCATGCGGCCGGCGACGGGGTGGATGGCGTATTTCACCTCGACCCCCTCCGCCTTCAGCTTGTCGGCCATTTCACGCAGGGCATGTTGCGCCTGGGCGACGGCCATGCCGTAGCCAGGGACAATGATCACCTTGGAGGCGTTCTTCATGATGAAGGCGGCGTCCTCCGCCGAGCCCTGCTTGACGGGCCGGGTCTCGATCTTGCCGCCGGCCACCGCGGCGTCGTCGCCGCCGAAGCCGCCCAGGATCACCGAGACGAAGCTGCGGTTCATGGCCTTGCACATGATGTAGCTGAGAATGGCGCCGGAGGATCCCACCAGGGCGCCGGTGATGATCAGGGTGGTGTTTTCCAGGGTGAAGCCCAGGGCCGCCGCCGCCCAGCCTGAATAGGAGTTCAGCATCGAGACCACCACCGGCATGTCCGCGCCGCCGATGGGGATGATCAACGTGCCGCCGGCGATCAGGGCCAGGGCGAAGATGCCCCAGAAGGCCCACTTGGCCTCGCCGCCGGAGATCACCAGCATCACGATCATGGCGACGATGGCCAGGGCGATGACGATGTTGATCAGGTGCCGCGCGGGCAGCAGGATCGGCGCGCCGCTCATATTGCCGTTGAGCTTGGCGAAGGCGATCACCGAACCGGTGAAGGTGACGGCGCCGATGGCGACGCCCAGGGAGAGCTCGATCAGGCTCTCCAGCTTGATCCCCGACCCGTCCGGATTGGTGATGTGGTAGGCGGCCGGGGTGTAGATGGCCGCCACCGCGACCAGGCAGGCGGCCATGCCGACCAGGCTGTGGAAGGCGGCCACCAGCTGCGGCATGGCGGTCATGGCCACCCGGCGGGCGATCACCGCGCCGATGGTCCCGCCGATGGCGACGCCGCCCAGGATCAGGGCGACGGTGACCGTGTCGAGGGCCTGCTGGACCCAGAGGGTCCAAAGGGTCACCGCCACGGCGATGGCCATGCCGATCATGCCCAGCTGGTTACCCCGCCGGCTGGTCACCGGGCTGGACAGCCCCCTGAGCGCCAGGATGAACAGGACGCCCGAGATTATGTAGGCGATGGCGGCGATATTGGCGGTCATGCGCGTTCGCCCCGGCCTATTTCTGTTTCTTTTTGTACATGGCGAGCATGCGCTGGGTGACCAGGAAGCNNAGGAAGCCGCCGAAGATGTTCACCGCCACCAGGCCCGCGGCGATGGCGCCGGCGCCCTTGGATATCCATACGGTGCCGGTGACGGCCACGTTGGGATCCGGGTGCGCCGCGGCGGCCAGCAGGGCGCC
>PLSW01000267.1:0-345 GCA_003165275.1 Caulobacteraceae bacterium | reverse complement strand
ACGAAGATCGCCAGGACGAAGATCGCCAGGCGAAACACGGTGGGGTCTACAGTTTCCATCTCGGCGCTCCAGGCAGCGAAAGGGCGGGGGTTTGGCTCACGCCTTGAACGTCGGGTGGACGATGGCGCCGCCCTGGGTGAGCAGGGCCGCCTTGAGAATCTCGTCCTCGTAGTCAGGGGCGAGGGCGCCCTCCTTGTCCACCAGCAGCGCGGCGAAGGCGGTGAGGTTGCGGGCGTAGAGGTTGGAAGCGTCGGCGGCGAGGCGGCCGGGCAGGTTGGTGTAGCCGACGATCTTGACCCCGCCAGTCTCGACCACTTCGCCGGGCTTGGCGCCCTCGACATTGCC
>PLSW01000060.1 GCA_003165275.1 Caulobacteraceae bacterium | reverse complement strand
TTAACCCGGATTCGGAGCCCTGGCCGTCAAGACCCCCAGCCGAAGGCGTTCAAGACGATAAGGCGCGCATGCGATTGTTGCGCGGCTGGTGCTCCACCTCGGCCAGGCCGAGGCGCTCGAGAACCGGCGGCACATAGACCCCGAACCGGCCGCGCAGGCCCTTCTTCAAGCCATACCATCCGCCGACGGGATTGGACTCGGCCCGCCCCCAGGCCTCGACACTGTTCTCCGGCGCCGGCTTCTGCTCGTCGGCCCCTCCGAGGGTCATCCAGTCGCCATGCGCCAGCAGCATGGCGTGCAGGTCGTCGATGCACCGCAGGGCGTAGCGCAGCTCGGTCTTGCCGACGGTCACCACCAGGGCCCGGACCGGCGCGTCCGGCGCCAGATAGGCCTCGAAGGCCGACGAACCCGGCGGCGTGGTCAGCCGCCACGGGTCCTCCTGCGTTCCCGATCCCGCCGCCTCGGTCATGGTCTGTTCTCCCAACCGGCGCTCAGCGGCGCCTTGATCGACGATACCACGACGGCCGGCTTCGGGCCCCCGGCTTCGAGATTCCCCCACGCCGTGGTTGCGTGGTTCGAGACGCTCCCTTTGGTCGCTCCTCGCCATGACTAGGGTAGCGGATGGCGTGGTCTTCGTCATGGTGAGGAGCGCGCCCTTCGCGCGCGTCTCGAACCACGCATCCTGTCGCAACGGCCAGGTTTCGCCGGCCACATGCCGCATCTGTCATCGCACCTACCGCCCCCGGCCCTTGCCCGGCCGGGGGCGGGCCAGCTACCTTGACCGCATGGACCGCCGCGCCTTCCTGATCCTCACCTTCGCCGGCGCGGCCGATCCGGGCCCCGGGCCGCTGAGCCTCACCGAGCCGTCACCTCCGCCCACGGACACCGACACCCCCGTGCGCTCCGGCGACGCCGCCTTCGACGCCTGGGCCGCCGACTATGTGACCCGCAGCGAACAGGCGGGCGCCCCCAGCGCGGTCCTGCGCCGCGAATTCGCCGGCCTGACCCCAGACCCCCGTGTCCTGGCCCTGGACGGCCGCCAGCCGGAGTTCTCCAAGCCGATCAGCGACTACATCAAGGGCGCCGTCACCGACGCCCGCACCGCCAGCGCCCGCACCCACATGGCCGCCGTACCCCAGCTGCCGGCCATCGAGACCCTGTACGGCGTGCCGGCGCCAGTCCTGGTCAGCGTCTGGGCCATGGAGACCGGCTTCGGCGCGGTGATGGGCGACTTCGACGTGCTGCGGTCCCTGGCCACCCTCGCCGCCGAAGGCCGCCGCCGGGTCTGGGCCGAGGCGCAGATCACCGCCCTGGTCAAGATCATCGCCAGCGGCGAGGCCGCCCGCGCCCAGCTCAAGGGCTCCTGGGCCGGCGCCATGGGCCAGACCCAGTTCGAGCCGGAAACCTTCCTGACCACCGCCGTGGACGGGGACGGGGATGGGCGGCGCGACATCTGGGGCTCGCCCGCCGACGCCCTGGCCTCCGCCGCCAATCTGCTGGCCAAGGCCGGCTGGGCCCCCGGCCAGTCCTGGCAGGCGGAGGCGATCCTGCCGGCCGGCTTCGACTACGGCCTGGCCGAGGGCGAGCGGCTCACCCCGGCGGCCTGGGCGGCCCTCGGCGTTCGCCCGGCGGCGCCGGAAATGGCCCGGCCGGGGGACGCGGGCGCCACCGCCCAACTGCTGCTGCCCACGGGCGCCGCCGGACCGGCCTTCTTCGCGTTTCCCAACCACTTCGTGATCCGCAAGTATAACAACTCCGTGGCCTACGCCCTGGCAGTGGGCCTGCTGGCCGACCGCCTCGCCGGGGCGCCGCCCCTGACCCGGCCGTGGCCGGCGGAGATTCCCCTCTCCCTGGCCGACCGGATCGCCGCCCAGGAGTCCCTGGCCAAGCTCGGCTTCGATCCCGGCTCGGCGGACGGGCTGATCGGCTCCAACACGCGGATGGCCCTGCGCGCCTGGCAAAGGGCCCGCGGCCTGCCGGCGGACGGCTATCTGTCGGTGGATATCGTCGGCCGGCTGGTGGCCGAGGCGACCCTGGGCGTCGCGCCGGCGGTTCCGACCGCCCCGGCTCCAGCCGCTCAGACCACCCCCGGCGCCCCATAAAGCCCGTCATGGCCGGGCGAAGTCCCGGCCACCCTGGATCACGAACGGTTCAGGGAATCCCCGCAGGTCGCCGCCTGCCGCCGGTCCCGCCGGCGCCAGCCTTTCTCGTTCGGAAACGTCTGTGTTCCTGGGTCGCCGGGACTGCGCCCGGCGATGACGGAGAGGGAGGGAGCTCCCCCTAAAGCCCGCCCTCCTCGCTCTTCTCCAGGATCGACACCGTCGCGTCGTCCTCCGAGGTGGCGCTCTCGCCGGCCCCCCGCAGGATGGTGTTGAGAAAGGCGTAGGCCAATAGCCCCAGCAGGACGACCAGGGTGACCAGGAACGGAGAGGCGTGGCCCACTCGCTGGTAGAGCAGCACGAACAGGGGGGCGAGCACCACGTTCACCCCGTTCACCGCCGCGATCGCCCCGGCCGCCCGGGCCTGGTCGTTCTGCCCCACGGTCAGGGAGGCGCCGGCGGTGAAGCCGGGGCGCGCGAAGCTGAACCCCAGGCTCGAGAGGGCGTAGCCGATCACCACGGTCCAATAGTCGGGCGACAGGGCCACGATCAGGCTGCCCACCGCCGCCAAGCCGGCCCCCCAGCGCAGCAGGTGCCGCGGGCTCATGCGGAACATGCGGATCAGGCCCCATTGGCCCAGCAGGCTGGCGATGGCCCCCGTCACCATCGCCATCTTGATGAAGTTCAGCGAGTCCATGGGGCTCAGCCTGACCTTGTCGATGATCAGGAAGCCCAGGGTCTGTTGCAGGGCCGTCTGGCAAGTGGCGACCAGGAAGCCGTAGGTCAGGAAGGGCATCAGCCGCGGATCCCGCCACAAGGGCGTAGGCTTGGCGGGGCCGTCTCCGGCGTGGGCCAGGGCCTCGGCGGGAATGCGGCGAATTTCGTCGTCGTCCAGGGGCGCGGGCTTGGACTTGCTCTCCGGCAGCCAACGGACGACGACGGCCAACATGATGGCGGCGATAATGGCGAAGGCGAACAACGGCCCAGCCAGCCCCACGAAGGGCAGGACGAACATCGCCGCAACCAGCGGCCCGACGATGGTGCCCAGGCCGAAGGCGCCGGCCAGGGTCGACATGGACTGGGTGCGCTGCTCACGGCTGGTGCGCTCGGCCACGTAGGCCTGGGTGGCGGGGTTGGCGGCGGAACCAAAGAGGCCGAACACTGCCCGGGCCAGCAGGAAGATGACGAAGATCACCATCGGCGCGGCCAGGTGCCGAACCCCGGCCGAGACCACCAGTCCGCACAGGATCATCGACACCATGAAACCGGTCAGGCCCAGCATTATCAGCGGCTTGCGCCCGCGCAGGTCCGACTGCTTGGCCCAGATCGGCGAGGAAAAGGCCCACAAGAGCGCTGACAGCGAGAAGATCGCCGCCACCATCGGATCGGGAATGCCGATCTGCCTGCCGATCGCCGGCAGCACCGACTGCAGGCCGGTGTTGCCCAGGGCCGTGACCACGGAGACGCAGAACAGCACGCCGAACGATCGGTTGCGCACCTGGTCGGCGGTTTCCGGCGCCCGGTTCTTGAACCGGGTCCAGGCATTGGTGAGGGCGTTCATCGCCGCGGCAACATAGAGGGCGTCGCCCCGCCCGCAACCCGCCGCGATAAGGCTTTCGAAAACGCGGAATTAAGCATTAACCGCCAAGGTCGTCCGTCGAGACTTCAAAACCGGGCCCCCTCTCCATGTTTCAGATCATCGGCATCGTCCTGCTGTTCGGGCTGGTTTTCGGCAGCTTCATCATCTCCGGTGGCAAGATCGGCGTGGTCCTTGAGGCCATGCCGCACGAGATGATGGCCATCGGCGGCGCGGCGGTCGCGGCCTTTATGATCTCCAACTCCATGACCGTGATCAAGGCCACCGGCGGCGGCTTCGGCCGGGTGTTCGGCGGGCCCAAGTGGAAGGCGTCGGACTACAAGGACCTCTTGAGCCTGCTCTTCCTGCTCACCAAGACCATGAAGTCCAAGGGGGTGATCGCCCTGGAAAGCCACATCGAAAACCCCCACGAGAGCACCATCTTCTCCCGCTATCCGAAGATCATGAAGGACCACTTCGCGGTGGACTTCATCTGCGACACCCTTCGCATGATGACCATGAACCTGGAGGATCCCCACCAGGTGGAAGACGCGATGGAAAAGCAGCTTGAAAAGCACCACCACGAGGCTCAGGCCCCGGCCCACGCCCTGGCCGCGGTGGCCGATGGCCTGCCCGCCCTCGGCATCGTCGCCGCCGTGCTCGGGGTGATCAAGACCATGGGTTCGATTACCGAACCGCCGGAGGTGCTGGGCATGATGATCGGCGGCGCCCTGGTGGGCACCTTCCTAGGCGTGTTTCTCGCCTATGGCCTCGTCGGCCCCATGGCGGCGCGGATGCAGGCGGTCACCGAGGAGGATGGATCCTTCTACAAGATCATCCAGTCGGTGCTGGTGGCCCACCTGCACGGCAACGCCGCCCAGATCTCGGTGGAAATCGGCCGCGGCAGCGTGCCCTCGACCGCCCAGCCCAGCTTCCTGGAGCTGGAAGAGGCCCTGAGCACCATTCCCGCCGAGGGCTGAGGCCGCGGCGTTCCCCGGCCAGCCTACGGTTAAGCTTTTGAATTTCAGCGCCTAACCCTTCGGCGCCCCGCCGGCCCTCGTATACAGGCTGCAGAAGGCGTGTCGATTGATCACGCCCCCGTGAACTTGGTGCTTGTGCTTCCCGCCAATGACGGCATATTCAGTCTCAGCGCACATGGGTGCGTCGTTTGGTCCGATTCGCTCTGCGGGTCGGCCCTTTCGACGAATCCGTGCCGAGCGCGGCAACTTCCCAAATGGGGACCAGGCACAATGACCACCGAAGTTCTTCGCAAGATCCTCGTCGCCGGCGTCGCCGTCGCCGCGCTCTCCGTCGCTGCTTGCCACAAGAAGCCGGTGGACACCGCCGCTTCTGACGCGGCGGCTTCCGACGCCGCCATGGCGACCGCCTCCGATGCGGCCGCGGCCGCTTCTGACGCGGCAGCCGCCCCGGCTTCCAAGTAAGCGTAACCATCCCTTTGCCGGGGACGTCACACGGCGCCTCCCGGTGATCCAGCCGACCCACCTAATCAGGAAAATAACCATGACCCGCACCATCCGCACCGTTCTGTTCGCCGCCGCCGCCGTCGCCCTGATGGGCACCGCCGCCTGCCATAAGAAGCCGGCCGTTGACGCCGCCGCTTCCGACGCCGCCGCCGCCGCGTCCGACGCCGCCGCGGCCACCGCCGCCGCGTCCGACGCTTCGATGGCCGCCTCGACGGCCGCCGCGTCCGCCGCCCCGGCCTCCAAGTAAGCTTTCGCTTCACGCGAAACGACGGGAAGGGTCGCCCTCGCGGGCGGCCCTTTTTGTTTGGGGTCACGCTTGTTTGGGCCAACGGACCCTTTGATCTTGATCCGGCGGCCTCGCGGGCGTCTTGAGTCCCGATGACCGGCCGGCCCGACACCCTCCCCGCAAACACCCCCCCCACCGACACCCCCAATGGCGGCTTCACGCCGGTGGACTGGAGCGACGCGGGCGCCCCGCGCTCCGGCCGGTTCGACGACATCTATTTCTCCACCGCCGACGGCCTGGGCGAGACCCGCGCGGTCTTCCTTGAGGGCTGCGGCCTGCCGGACGCCTGGGACGGCCGCGACCGGTTCGTGGTCGGCGAGCTCGGCTTCGGCTCGGGTCTCAACATCATGGCCCTGCTCGATCTGTGGCGTCGCACCCGCGCCCCCGGCGCGCGGCTGCACATCTTCTCGGTGGAGGCCTTTCCGATCAGCGCCGACGACGCCCGGCGCGCCCTGGCGGCCTGGCCCGAGCTGTCCGATCTCGCCACCCTGCTGACCGATCGCTGGCCGCGGGCCGCCACCGGCTTCCACCGCCTCGATTTTCCGGACTGCGGCGCGAGCCTCGACCTGGCGATCATGGACGCAGCCGACGCCCTTGAGGCCTGGACCGGCCTCGCCGACGCCTGGTTTCTCGACGGCTTCGCCCCCTCCCGCAATCCGGACATGTGGAGCGAGCCGGTGCTGGCGGCCCTGGCCCGGCGGTCCGCGCCCGGCGCGCGGGCGGCCACCTTCACCGTCGCCGGCGCCGTGCGGCGTGGGCTGGCCGCCCAGGGCTTCGTCGTCGAGAAGAAGCCCGGCTTCGGCCGCAAGAGCGAACGGCTGGAGGCGCGGCTGTCCGCCACCGAAGCCGACCCAGCCTCGGCGCCGGGCGCCCGGCCTGTGTGTCCCCAGGTCGCCATCATCGGCGCCGGGATCGCCGGGGCCTCTCTGGCGCGGGCGTTCATGGCCCTGGGCCTTACCCCGATAGTGTATGAGGCCGCGGGACTTGGCGCCGGCGGCTCCGGCAACCCGGCGGGTCTGATCATGCCCCGCCTCGACGCCGGCGGCGGCGCGGTGGCGGCCCTCTACGCCCAGGCGATCGCGCGGGCGCACGATCTCATCGGCACGGTCCCGAAGGCGGTCATCGCCCGGGGCGCCCTGCAGCTGGAGGCCGGCGAGAAGGACCCCAGCCGTTTTGATCGCATCGCCGCCAGCCCGCTCTTCGCGCCGGGCGCCGTGACCCGGCTGGCGCCGGCGCAGGCCTCGGCGGGCCTCGGGGAGCCCGCGAGCGTCGGCGCCCTGGCCCTGGCCGAGGCGCTGGTGGTCGAGCCGGCGGCGCTGCTGGCGGCCTGGCTGGACGGCGTGCCGATCCACGGCGTCGCCGTGGCGGGTCTGGCCCGCGACGGCGGCCGCTGGCGCTTGCTGGACGCTTCAGGGGTTAAGATCGCCCAGGCTGACATCGTCTGCCTGGCCAACGGCGTAGAGGCCGCGGCCCTGGCGCCGGGCCTGCCCCTGCGCCCGGTGCGCGGCCAGGTGAGCGTGGCCCAAGGCGCGCCGCCCCCGCCGGCGGGGATCTGGGGCGGCTATCTGATCCCCACCCGAAACGGCCTGCTCTTCGGAGCCACCCACGACCGCGATGACATAGACACGGACGTGCGCCCCCTCGACCATGTCCGCAACCTCGCCCAGCTCGCCGAGGGCCGGCCGAGGCTGGCCGCCGACATCGACCCCCACAGCCTGGGCGGCCGGGCCGGGGTGCGGGCGGTGACCCCCGACTTTCTGCCCCTGGCCGGCGCCGCGCCGGGGGCGGGCGAGGCGGGGGAGGGCCTCTTCGTCCTCTCCGGCCTCGGCTCCCGCGGCTTCTGCGCCGCGCCTTTGCTGGCGGAGCATGTGGCGGCCCTGGCGACCGGCGCCCCGTCGCCCCTGCCGGCGGCCCTCGCCGCCATCGTCGCGCCGGGACGGTTCGACATGCGACGGACTCGCCGTCTCGCGCGTTTGAGGGTTAAACCGGTGGCCTGAACGGCGAAGGCCCGGAACCCGAGCCAGGGAGAACACAGATGAAGCGTGCAACCATTGTCACTGTCGGCGCCGCCGCCGGCGTCGCGGCGATCATCGGCGCCGCCAGCCTGGCCGCGCCACCGGCCGCCCAGGCCCAGCCCGGCCGGCAGTGCTTCTACACCAACAGCATCAACGGCTACAGTGCGCAGGACGACCACACGATCCTGATCCGCGTCGGACGCGACATCTACCGCGCCGGGCTGATGAGCGACTGCCCCGGCCTGACCTTCCGCCACACCCTGGTGCTGAAGACCGCCACCGGCTCGGGCTCCGTCTGCGGCGCCCTCGACCTGGACGTCGGCTTTACCGACCACGGAATCACCGAAAAATGCCCGGTGAGCGACCTGCGCCGGCTGAGCCCTGAAGAGGTCTCGGCGATCCCGAAGAAATACCTGCCCTGAGGCGAGGCCGGGGTGTTCGTGCGTGCTTCGACGCGCGCGCGAAGGGCGCGCTGCTCAGCATGACGAAGACCTTTGCAACCCACCCCTCGACGTCATCCTCTGACCAAGGGTTTCAGGGATCGCCAACATCATGAAATGATGCGGACGATCTACTCGGCGGGGTGGCGTGGGGGCGACCCGGCGTTCGCGGTTCGCAAACCCACCGCACCCGCTTGCGCGAACCCTTCGCACCTGATCCCCTGTTTGCTCGAACGCCGCCGGAGCCCGCGCCATGGTCACCTTGCACCACCTCAACAACTCCCGTTCCCAGCGCATCCTTTGGCTGCTGGAGGAGCTGGGCGAGCCTTACGAGCTGGTCCGCTATCAGCGCGATCCGGTGACCAACCTGGCGCCGCCGGAGCTGAAGGCGGTCAATCCCCTGGGCAAGTCGCCGGCGATCACCGACGGGACAGTGCGGATCGCCGAGAGCGGGGCGATCGTGGACTATCTGGTGGAGCGCTACGGCGGCGGCCGTTTCCAGCCACCGGCGAAATCCGACGCCCACCTCGTCTATCTGGAATGGCTGCACTACGCCGAGGGCTCGGCCATGCTGCCGCTGATGCTCGCCTTCTATCTGATGCGCCTGGGCGACGCCGCGGCGCCCCTGACCCCGCGGGTGAATGGCGAGATCGAAAACAACCTCACCTATATGGCCAACACCCTCGGAAGCAGCGACTTCCTGATGGGGGCGGACTTCACCGGCGCCGACGTGCAGATCAGCTTCGTGCTGGAAATGGCCCGGGCCATGGGCCGGCTGAACGCCTTTCCCAGCCTGTCGGCCTATCTCGATCGGCTGCACGCCCGTCCCGCCTACCAGCGGGCCATCGAAAAGGGCGGGGTCTACACCATCGGCCAATAGGGCGGGGCGCCCGCCTGCGCCGCGACAATAGGACTCTGCAGCCGCATCCTTGATGCGGCGGCGGCGCGGTTGCGCGAGACTGACCGCGTGGCGAGTGATTCGCCGCGCGTCTTCAAGGATACCGCCCGTGCCGGCCGCCTCCGCCGCCCTCCGCTCCTTCGCCCCGACAAAGCCCGTCCTCGACGGCCAGGTGGTGCTGATCACCGGCGGCACCGGCTCCTTCGGCCGCCGCTTCGTCCAGCGGGCGCTGGCCGAACAGCAGCCGAAGAAGCTCATCGTCTTCTCCCGCGACGAGCTGAAGCAGTACGAGATGCAGGAGGCCCTGCGCGAGCAGTTCGACCCGGCGGTCCTGGCCAAGATGCGCTTCTTCCTGGGCGACGTGCGCGACCAGAGCCGCCTCACCCTGGCCCTGCGCGGCGCCGATGTGGTGATCCACGCCGCGGCCCTGAAACAGGTGCCGGCGGCGGAGTACAATCCCTCCGAATGCATCCACACCAATGTGCTCGGCGCCGAGAACGTCGTCTGGGCCAGCCTGAACAATCGGGTGCAGCGGGTGGTGGCCCTCTCGACTGACAAGGCCTGCAACCCGATCAACCTCTACGGCGCCACCAAACTGGCGTCCGACAAGACCTTCGTCGCCGCCAACAACCTCGCCGGCGACATCGGCACGCGGTTCTCAGTGGTCCGCTACGGCAATGTGGCGGGCTCTCGCGGCAGCGTGGCGCCCCTGTTCGAACGGCTGGCGGCCAAGGGCGCGGCCGATCTGCCGATCACCGACCCGCGCATGACCCGGTTCTGGATCTCCCTGGATCAGGGGGTCGACTTCGTCCTGTCGTCCCTGGAGATGATGCGCGGCGGGGAGATCTTCGTGCCCAAGATCGGCTCCATGACCATGCCCGACGTCGCCCGCGCCCTGGCGCCGGACCTGCCCCACCGCACAGTGGGCATCCGCCCCGGCGAGAAGCTGCACGAGATGATGATTTCCAGCGACGACGCGCGGATGACCACGGAACTCCCCGACCGCTACGTGATCGAGCCGGGTTTCGTCGAATACACCCGGCGACCGTTCAGCGAGGACGGCGGCCAGGCGGTCCCCGACGGCTTCACCTATTCCAGCGACACCAACACTGAGTGGCTGGATGCCGCGGGCCTGAAGGCCCTGCTGGCCGGCCATGGCTGAGACGCCCAGCCTCCCCTTCCTGCCGTATGGCCGGCAGGTGATCGAGGACGACGACATCGCCGCGGTCACCGAGGCCCTGCGCGCAGACTACCTGACCACCGGCCCCCGGGTGGCGCAGTTCGAGACCGCCTTCGCCGAGACCGTCGGCGCCCGCCATGCGGTGGCCTGTTCAAACGGCACCGCCGCCCTGCATCTGGCGCTGATGGCCCTCGACGTGGGGCCGGACGATGTGGCGATCGTCCCCGCCATCACCTTCGCCGCCACCGCCAACGCCGCCCGCTACCAGGGCGCCGAAGTGGTGTTCGCCGACGTCGACCCCGACACCGGCCTGATGACGCGCCAGACCCTGGAAGCGGCCATGGACCGGCTGCAGGGCCGCCGCCTCGCCGCCGTCCTGCCGGTGCATCTGGGCGGCGGGATCGTCGACCTGCCCGCCGTCCGCCGCCTCGCCGACGAGGCGGGCGCGGCGGTAGTCGAGGACGCCTGCCACGCCCTGGGCACGACCATGGCCTTCGATAACCGCCCCGAACGGGCCGGCGACGGCCGCCACTCGGCCATGGCCTGCTTCTCCTTCCACCCGGTCAAGACCCTGACCACGGGGGAGGGGGGGATGATCACCACCAATGACGAAGGTCTCGCCGGGCGCATGGCCCTGCTGCGCAGCCACGGCATCACCCGCGAGCCGGGCGACTTCGAGCTGCGCTCCATGGCCTTCGACCCGGCGGACGGCGGCGCCAATCCCTGGTTCTATGAGATGCAGAACCTCGGCTTCAACTACCGCCTGCCGGACCTGAACTGCGCCCTCGGCCTCAGCCAACTGGCCAAGCTGGACCGCTTCATCGCCACCCGCCGGGCCCTGACGGCCCGCTACCGGACCCTGCTCGCCCCCCTGACGCCGCTGGTGCGCGCCGTGGAGCCGCGCCCGGGCAGCGACCCGGCCCTGCACCTGTTCATCGTCCTGATCGACTTCGAGGCCGCGGGCCTCACCCGCAAGGCGGCGATGGACGGGTTGAAGGCGAGGGGGATCGGAACCCAAGTCCACTACATCCCCGTCCCCTGCCAACCCTACTACCGCGCCCGCTACGGCGAGGCGGATCTGCCGGGGGCGGACGGGTATTATGCGCGGTGCCTGAGCCTGCCGCTGTTCGCGGGGATGGAGCTGGGGGACGTGGAGCGGGTGGTGGGGGCGTTGGCGGAGGTGTTGGGGTAATTCCAGAGGCCTTCTCCCCTTGCGGGAGAAGGCTTACTACACCCCTGAACCCAATCCCCCTTAGCCTCTTGACGGCCAGCTTTCGCCCTGTCCTGATCGCGTCAAGGACAGGGCGCGACGATCTGCCAAAAGGTTCAGGGCGTATCATCATCGCAAGCGATGCGTGGCGATGGCTTGGTCGATCCCGCCTCTTGCCTGCGCGCCCGCAGTCGCAGCCGATCAAAATACACCGCATCGACTGGCCGCTCGATCGGCGAGGCAAGGCCGTCCAGTAGAAGCCTTTGCAAGCAATGTCTTTCCTTGAGGCGGAGCATGGCTTGACAATATCGGCGCTCGGACCGCCACGCCATACCAACTGAAGGGCGGACAATCTTAGGGTCTTGCAATGGCGGCAAGTGGACGATGTAAGTCATATGAATTACAGTGAGCGAACCGCAATCGGAGTCCGTCATGACCGCCAACGCCCTGGTCCAAACCCGCATTGACGCCGACGTAAAGAATCGCGCCACCGAGGTGCTCGATCGGTTGGGGCTTACCGTGTCGGACGCTGTTCGCATCCTGCTGACCCGCACGGCCAACGAAGGCGCATTGCCGTTCTCGATCGGCCCGACGCCCGAGGCCTACGACAAGTGGTTTCGCGGCAAGGTGCAGGAGGCGCTCGACGACATGCGTCCGGCGACTCCGGACGAAGAGGTCTCCGCCCACTTCACGCGCCGGCGGGCGGAGCTGCAACAGCGGATCGACGATGGTGAGGATTGAGACTCACCTGGACGGCCGTTGCCAGGGCCGACCGCAATCTGATCCTTGACTATATCGCCGCGGACAGCGTTCGGGCGGCGTTGGCCGTGGATGAACGCATCGCCGCAAGCGTGGATCGACTGAAGCTGTTTCCGCGATCAGGTCGAATGGGGCGGGTCGATGGGACTCGCGAACTTGTGGTGAGTAACGCGCCGTATGTTGCGATCTACGCCATCGTCGAAGACGAGGTCCGCATCCTGCGTGTCCTTCACGGCGCGCGCCAATGGCCCGACGAATAGGCCCCGACCCTACACCGCCTCGTCGAACACCCCTTCCAACCCCTGCTCCCGCACCTTGCGGTACAGGGTCGACCGCCCGATCCCCAGCCGGCGGGCGACCTCGCTCATGTGGCCGGCGTAGATCTCGATGGCCAGCTGGATCAGGTCGCGTTCGATGTCTTCCAGGGTGCGTAGGTGGCCGCGGTCGTCGAGGATGCGCACGGGGGAATCCTTGGGCAGGGTCTCCATCAGCTGCTGCACCGTCGGCGCCGAGGGCAGGGCGGTCATGGCGGCGGAGGCGACCGCTTCGGGGGCCGGCGCCTGCAGGCCGGAGATGGCCGGGAAGTCGTAGGGCTGCAGATAGGGGGCGTCGGCGAGGACGATGGCGCGGTAGACCGCGTTCTCCAGCTGCCGCACATTGCCCGGCCAGTCGAAGGCGCTCAGCAGGGCCAGGGTCTCGTTGGAGGCGCCCACCACCCGGCGGCCCTCCTCGACGTTGAAGCGGCTGATGAAGTGGCTGACCAGGGCCGGAATGTCCTCCCGGCGTTCGCGCAAGGACGGCGCCTCGATGGGGAAGACGTTCAGGCGGTAGTAGAGGTCCTCGCGGAACCGGCCCTCGGCCACCTGGCGGGCGAGATCCCGGTTGGTGGCCGACAGGATGCGCACGTCCACGCGGACCGGGCGCTTGGCGCCCACCGGGTCGATCTCGCCCTCCTGCAGGGCCCGCAGCAGCTTGACCTGCATGTCCAGGGGCAGCTCGCCGATCTCGTCGAGGAAGAGGGTGCCGCCGCTGGCCTCCTGGAACTTGCCCAGGTGCTTGTCGGAGGCGCCGGTGAAGCTGCCCTTTTCGTGGCCGAACAGGATGGATTCGACCAGGTTCTCCGGCAGGGCGCCGCAGTTGACCGCCACGAAGGGCTTGCCCGACCGCTCGGAGGCGCCGTGCACGGCCCGGGCGATGACCTCCTTGCCGACGCCGCTTTCGCCGAGGATCAGGATCGGGATCGAGGATTTCGCCGCCCGCTCGCCCAGACGCTTGACCATCTGCATGGCGGGCGAGGCGCCGATCAGCTCGGCGAAGGTGACCTTGCCGGTGCTGCGCTTCTTCAGCCGGTCGACCTCGCCCTTGAGGTCGTTCAGCTGCAGGGCGTTGCGGATCGAGACCATGATCCGCTCCGGCGAGGCCGGCTTGACGAAGAAGTCCTGCGCGCCGGCCTGCATGGCCGAGACCACGGTATCGATGCCGCCGGTGGCGGTGAGCACCACCACGGGTTGGGTGAAGCCGCGCTGGCGGATTTCCTTGAGGGTGGCGAGGCCGCCGAGGCCCGGCATGATCAGGTCGAGCATGATCGCGTCGGCGGCGCCGCCGGCCACCAGCCGGTCGATGGCCTGCTCGCCGCTCTCGGCGTGGGCCACGACCAGGCCCTCGCGCTCCAGCACCGCCTGGATCAGCCGCCGCTGCGTCGGGTCGTCGTCGACGACCAGAACCGTCTTGCTCATCTTTCGCACTCGCCACCGTCGTCGTCGCCCCTCGTTGGAGGCGACTGATTTTGACGCTATTGTAGCGGGTCGGGGTAAAGGCGCGGTTGAGGGGAGGTTCGCGAGGGGTTAACGGCCCCGCCTTGCCCGGCGCCCGGGTGGAGGACTATGGCTTTCGCCCATGACCGTACACGCCAAACCCGACGCCGCCGCCGAGGCCCTGCCCGAGTGGAGCCTGGCCGACCTTTTCTCCGGCCGCGACGATCCGCGGATCGAGACCACCCTGGCCGCCGCCGCCGCCGCCAACGACGCCCTAGTCAAGCTCAAGGGCGCCTTCCTCGGCGCCCGGAGCGACGCCTCGCGCCTGGGCCTGCTGCTCGCCCAGGGCATCGGCCTCTACGAGCAGGCCACCAACGGCCTGTGGGCCGTCGGCGCCTACGCCTCTCTCTCCGCCTCGGTGGCGCGGGACGACGCGGCCTGGGCCAAGTTCGAGGCCGACGTCCGCGCCAAGGCCTCGGCCATCGGCGCGGAAAGCCTGTTCTTCACCCTGGAGCTGAACCAGCTGGAGGAATGGGAGATTGAGGCCGCCCTGCGGGCCGACAAGAACGCCGCCTACTTCCGCCCCTGGCTTCGCCGGGTGCGCCTGGGTCGGCCGCATGAGTTGTCGGCGGACCTGGAGCGGATCCTCGTCGACCGCGCCCCCGCCGTGGCCAACTGGTCGCGCCTCTATGACGAGACGCTCAGCCGCATGGTGGTCAAGGTCGGCCGGGACGAGCTGACCCTGGCCGAGGCCCTCAACCGCCTTTCCGATTCCGACCCCGCCCGCCGCAAGGCCGCCGCGAACGCCCTGGCCCAGGCGCTGGAGGCGACGACGCCGATCCTCAGCCTGTCCCTGAACACCATCGTCGCCGAAAAGCAGGTGGAGGACCGCTGGCGCAAGTTCCCGACCCCCGCCGCCTCCCGCCACCTGGCCAACGAGGTCGACGCCGAGGCCGTGGACGCCCTGGAGGCCGCGGTGGTGGAGGCCTATCCGCGCACCTCGCACCGCTACTACGCCCTGAAGGCCAAGCTGCTCGGCAAGAAGACCCTGGACCACTGGGACCGCAACGCGCCCCTCGACCAGGCGACCCCCCGCCAGTACGGCTGGGGCGAGGCCGAATCCATCGTCCTGGACGCCTATGCCAGTCTGGCGCCAAGTTTCGCCGCCAAGGCCAAGACCTTCTTCGACCAGCCCTGGATCGACGCCCGTCCCCGGCCCGGCAAGACCTCCGGCGCCTACTCCCACCCGGTCACCGCCGACCGCCACCCCTATGTGTTCCTGAACTACATGGGCGAGCGGCGGGACGTGCTGACCCTGGCGCACGAACTGGGCCACGCCGTGCACCAGACCCTGGCGTCGCCCCTGGGCACCCTCCTGGCCGACACCCCGCTGACTCTGGCCGAAACCGCCTCGATCTTCGGCGAGGGGCTGGTGTTCGACCGGCTGCTGAATGAGGCCGCCCCCGCCGACCGCCGCGCCCTGCTGGCCGGCAAGATCGAGGACGGCCTCAACACCATCGTCCGCCAGATCGCCTTCCACCGGTTCGAAAAGAAGTTCCACGCCGAACGCGCCAATGGCGAGGTCGCCCCCGACCACATCGGCGCCCTGTGGCTGGAATCCATGGGCGAGAGCCTCGGCCCCGCCGTGAAGCTCAACCCCGGCTACGAGCACTACTGGGCCTATGTCACCCATTTCGCCCATACGCCCTTCTATGTGTACGCCTACGCCTTCGGGAACCTGCTGGTGGAGGCGCTGATGGAGGCCCGCCGCCAGAACCCGGCCGCCTTCGCGCCGCTCTACGAGGAGCTCCTCGCCGCCGGCGGCAGCCGCACCTATGTCGAGGCCCTGAAACCCTTCGGCCTGGATCCCCGCGAAAAGGCCTTCTGGGCCGCGGGCTGCACGCGCCTAGAGCGGCTGGTGGACGAGTTCGAAGCCCTGGTCTGAGGGGGGGCTGAATCGCCCCGCGTGCTTCGACACGGTCGCTGCGCTCCCTACTCAGCATGACGAAAACGGGTGGGCGGCAAGACCCTACGTCATGCTGAGTAGCGCCCCTTGGCGCGTGTCGAAGCACGCACCCTGGTGCCGCGCCCCCATCCCCCGACTTGCGTTTCTCTGAACCACGTTTAGTCAGGACGTCGAACAAGTGTTTGAGACCGCCCATGCCCGACGCCGCGTTCCCCGAATGGCCTGAGATCGAACCGCCCCTGGCGGCCTTCCACGGCGAGCCGCCGCCGGCGCCGGAATGGTTCACCACCGCCCTCGCCCACGAGCCCGAGCGTTCCATGGTTCCGGTCAATGGCGCCAACATCGAGCTGCTCACCTGGGGCGAGCGGGGCAAGCCCGGGCTGATCCTGGTGCACGGCAACAGCGCCCATGCCGACTGGTGGAGCTTCATCGCCCCGTTTCTGGCGCTGGATTTCCGCGTCGCGGCCGTCTCCCTGGCGGGGATGGGCGCCTCGGACTGGCGTGAGACCTATTCCTTCGAGAGCTTCGCCGAGGAGGTCCACGGCGGCGCCGTGGCGGCCGGTCTCTACGACAACGGCCAGAAGCCGGTGTTCATCGGCCACTCTTTCGGCGGCGGCCAGGTCTTCTACGCCGCCACCCGCCACCCGGAATGGATGCGCGCCGCGGTGCTGGTCGACACCGGCTTCGGTGGACCGCCGCCGGCGGCGGAGGGCTTTCGCCAGCCCCAGGCCCGCACCCAGCCCAACCGGGTCTATCCGACCCTGGAGGCGGCCCTGGCCCGCTTCCGCTTCATGCCGCCGCAGGGCTGCAAGAACCCCTTCATCGCCGACTTCATCGCTCGCCGCTCCCTCAAGCGCGCGCCCCTGGAAGGCGGCGGCGAGGGCTGGACCTGGCGGTTCGACCCCTTCCTCTGGGGCAAGCTCGACCGTAGCATCATGGGCCAGATGCTCCTGCCCGGCCCGCGGGCGACCCCCATGGTGCACATCTACGGCGAACACTCCGCCATCATCCGCCGGATGAGCGACGATCCTCGCAACCGGGTGCCGGACGACGTGCACCGGATCGTCATCCCCGACTCCGAGCATCACATCATGGTCGACCAGCCGCTGGCCCTGGTGGCCGCCCTGCGCGGGGTGCTGTCCTACTGGCCCGAGGGCGGCATCGCGCGATAGGCGCCGCTCACGCCGGCTTGCAGAACCCGCCGGAATGTGACGCCCTTTCGGCGTTGCCGTCGGGAGGGCTCGGCCGGCGCCGTCTGGCCTATTTCCAGTCGTCGGCGAGGCGCTTCAGGAAGGCCACGGTGTTGAGCTTGATCGCCGCCTCATTGGCCTTGCGCACCCGCCCGGCCGGCGTGGCCGCATCGCTGGCGGTCGCCGTGCCGGTGGTGGCCACGAGCTCGCTGAACACGGGCTTGTTGGCGCCAACGGGGGTGACCGTGTAGCGAATCTTCGCGGTGACCGACAGGTCGATGGGCACGAAGATCAGCACCGGATCCAGGGCGGCGACGGGCCGATCAAGATCGACTAGGTCCGCGCTGACCACATAGCCGGCCCTGGTCTCGTCGGCGGACATGTAGCCGAGATTGCGCAGCGAGGTCGAAAGCGCGGTGCGCAGCACATCGTTGGAAATGTCCGAAAGCCCGATCGAACTTGTCGCCCCGCCCCCGGTGACCTCGCCGATGCGGAAGGTGTGGTCCATTCGCGAACCGGCGACCGGCGCGGGCGCCGCGCCGGACGAGATCGACATCGATTCCGGCGTGGTGGCGGTGGCGCAGGCGGTGAGCAGCAGCAGTCCAAGGCCCGCGAGCACAGGTCGCAGGACGGTTCGTGACCGGGTCATGCCGCCGCTACTTGGGCCCGGTGGACGGAGCGGTGGCGGCCGACGCCATCGGGGAGGGCGCCGCGGACGGCGCGGGCGCGTCGGCGGGCGGCGCGGCGGGGGCGTCGGCGACCTCCGCGTCGAGCTTCACGTCCATGGGGTTGGGGGTCAGGTCGTTCATCGACCCGTTGGTCCCGTCGACCGCCATGCCGATGATTCCGCCCAACAGCAGGTTGCCGGCCATGCCGGCCGCCCCGCCGCCGGCGACGGCGCTGCGCACATGCAGAGTCTTGGCCGCATAGCCCGTCTTGGTCAGGGTGACGTCAAAGGCGTCCTTGCGCGGCATCTTGATGCTGCAGGGCGTCGCATCGCAGCTGAAGCCGTTGGAGGTTTTCACCGCCGCGCCGGGCGGCGTGGAAGTGACCTGGAAGGCAGTGGTGGTGCCGCGCGTGACGGTGGCGCAGCCGCCAAGGCTGGCGGTGAGCGCGATGGCGGATATGGCGAATGCAATGGTCTTCATGGTTCCCCCCATAAAATCTAA
>PLSW01000034.1 GCA_003165275.1 Caulobacteraceae bacterium | reverse complement strand
GATCACCCGCTTGATGTCGTTCTGGGCGAGGCCGACGGTGGCCGCGAACAGGGCCGTGACCGCGCCGATGACCGTGACGATCGACTTGGCGACCGGGGCGTATTCGAACATCGGCGACAGCAGGCAGACCATGTAGACGCCAGCGGTGACCATGGTCGCCGCGTGGATGAGGGCCGAGACCGGGGTCGGGCCCTCCATGGCGTCGGGCAACCACGTGTGCAGGAAGAATTGGGCCGACTTGCCCATGGCCCCGATGAACAGCAGCGTGCAGGCCAGATCCATCGCCGGCCACATGTAACCGGCGAATTCCCAGCTCTGGTGGGCGTGGGCCGCCACCATCGGGAAGATCTCGGCGAAGCGGACGGTGCCGAACATCCAGAAGGTGGTCATGATGCCGAGGGCGAAGCCGAAGTCGCCGACCCGGTTGACCACGAAGGCCTTGATCGCCGCCGCCGAGGCGGTGGGCTTCTTGTACCAGAAGCCGATCAGCAGGTAGGAGGCCAGCCCCACCCCTTCCCAGCCGAAGAACAGCTGCATGAAGTCCGAGGCGGTGACCAGGGCCAGCATGGCGAAGGTGAAGAGGGACAGGTAGGCGAAGAAGCGCGGCCGGCTGTCGTCGGTCGCCATATAGCCCCAGCTGTAGAGGTGCACGAGGGCGGCGACGGTGGTCACCACCACCAGCATTACCGACGACAGGGTGTCGATGCGGATCGACCAGTCGGACCTGAAGACGCCAACGTTGATGAAGGGCGCGATCTCGACCGTGAACGGATGGCTCCAGGCGCCCCAGACCACCTGGTAGAAGGTGGTCCAGGCCAGGGCCGCGGAGAAGAACAGCAGGCCGGTGGTCACCGTCTGCGACGCATTGTTGCCGATCCGGCGACCGGTCAGGCCGGCGATCGTCGCCCCCAGCAGGGGCGCGAACACCAGAAGGGTGACGAGGAGTGAGGGACTCAACGCTTCAGCCCTTCATCATATTGGCGTCGTCAACCGCGATGTCGCCGCGGTTGCGGAAGAAGGTGACGAGGATGGCCAGGCCCACCGCCGCCTCTGCGGCGGCCACGGTCAGCACGAACATGGCATAGACCTGCCCTACCACGTCGTGGAGGTAGACCGAGAAGCTGACGAGATTGATGTTCACCGCCAGTAGGATCAGCTCGATCGACATCAGGATGATGATGACGTTCTTGCGGTTCACGAAGATCCCGAACACGCCGATGGTGAACAGGATCGCCGCCACCGTCAGATAGTGGGTCAGGCCGATGGTCATTCGCTGATCCCCTCGCCGCTCTTGATCTTGACCTTGTGCATGCCGGTCTTCGGCGTGCGGGCCACCTGGGCGCCGACATCCTGGCGTTTGACCCCGGCGCGGTGGCGCAGCGTGAGCACGATGGCGCCGATCATGGCCACCAGCAGCACCAGCCCGGCCGCCTGGAAGAAGTAGGCGTAGTCGGTGTAGAGCACCCGGCCGATCTGCTCGGTGTTGCTGATGTTGGTGGGGGTGGCCGCCAGGTGACCGGCGGTGGCGCCCTTGCCCGCCACGGCCAGGATCACGAAGAACATCTCGGCGACCAGGACCAGGGCGACGCCGAACCCGAAGGGCATGTACTGCACGAACCCCTGGCGCAGGGCCACGAAGTCGACGTCCAGCATCATCACCACGAACAGGAACAGCACGGCCACCGCGCCGACGTAGACCACCACCAGCAGCATCGCCAAAAACTCGGCGCCCAGCATCACGAACAGGCCCGCGGCGCTGAAGAAGGTGAGGATCAGGAACAGCACCGCGTGCACGGGATTTCGCGATGAAATCACCGCAAATCCGGCGCCGAGAGTCACGGCCGCGAGCAGATAGAAGGCGATCGCCTGCAAGGCCATGGGCCCTAGAGCTCCCCTAGTCACACACACGCGAGGGCCGCTGCGCCGGTCGGCGCGGGTCAGCCCCCCATTGAGTCGCGCCCCTCTTAACGATAGGGCGCGTCCAGTTCCAGATTCTTCGCGATTTCCCGTTCCCAGCGGTCGCCGTTATCCAGCAGCCGCTGCTTGTCGTAGTAGAGTTCTTCCCGGGTCTCGACGCCGAATTCGGTGTTCGGCCCCTCGACAATGGCGTCGACAGGGCAGGCCTCCTGGCAAAGGCCACAGTAGATGCATTTGACCATGTCGATGTCGTACCGCGTGGTCCGGCGCGAGCCGTCGGCACGGGGTTCAGCCTCGATGTAGATGGCCTGGGCGGGGCAGATGGCCTCGCAGAGCTTGCAGGCGATGCAGCGCTCTTCGCCGTTGGGATAGCGGCGCAGCACGTGCTCGCCGCGGAAGCGCGGCGACTGCGGGCCGCGCTCGTGGGGGTACTGCACGGTCTTCTTGGGGGCGAGCATGTGCTTCATGGCCAGGCCGAAGGCCTGGGTGAAGTCCAGCAGGGCCGCGCCCTTGACGGCCTGGGTGACACGGGTGGCGACGTTCATGACTTCTCCTAGCCCACCGGTCCGAACACGCGCCAAGCGGCGACCAGCGCCACGGCGCCCAGGGACGTCGGCAGGAACACCTTCCAGCCAAGTCGCATAAGCTGGTCGTAGCGATAGCGAGGCACGATGGCCTTCACCATGGCGAACATGAAAAAGAAGAAGACGATCTTCGCCGCGAACCAGGCCGTGCCGAACAGGCCGGCGAGGATCGGCGGCCAGGAGGCCAGCCAGGGGGTCGGGAAGGGCGCGAGCCAACCGCCGAAGAACATCACCGAGATCATGCCGCAGAGCAGCACGATGTTGGCGTATTCGCCGATCATGAACAGCAGGTAGGGGGTGGAGGAATATTCCACCTGGTAGCCAGCCACGAGCTCGGACTCCGCCTCGGCGAGGTCGAAGGGCGGCCGGTTGGTCTCGGCCAGGGCGGAGACGAAGAAGATCACCATCATCGGCAGCATGACGGCGGTCATGATCAGGTGGATGGGTCCGCCCTTTCCGCCGAACACGTTCCAGTGCCAGAACCAGCCGGACTGGTACTGCACGATATCGGACAGCTTCAGCGAGCCGACCAGCAGGATCACGGTTACGATCACGAAGCCGATCGAGACCTCGTAGCTGACCATCTGGGCGGCGGATCTCAGCGCGCCCAGGAACGGATATTTCGAATTGGACGCCCAGCCGCCCATGATCACGCCGTAGACGCCCAGGGACGAGACCGCGAACAGGTAGAGGATGCCGACGTTGATGTTCGACACCACCCAGCCGGGGGCGAAGGGAATCACCGCCCAGGCCGCGAAGCCGAGGGTGAAGCTGATCATCGGCGCGAGCAGGAAGACGATCTTGTCGGCGCCGTCAGGGATGACGATTTCCTTCAGGGCGAACTTGATGAAGTCGGCGAAGGACTGAAACAGGCCGAAGGGGCCGACCACGTTGGGGCCCTTGCGCATCTGCACCCCGGCCCAGACCTTGCGGTCGCCCCAGAGCAGGAAGGCCAGGGAGATCAGCACCGGCACCAGCACCAGCAGCACCTCGCCGACGGTCAGCAAGGTCCAGCCGATGGGGGTGGTCCAGAACGAGGGAACGGCCATGCTCACTCCGCCGCGATCAGCTTGCCGCGCGCGGCGGCGACGCTGGCGGAGCATTCCGCCATGGTCACGCTGGCCCGCGCGATGGGATTGGTGAAATAGAAGTCCTTGATCGGCGACGCCAGCGGCGTTTCCGAGGTCTCGCCCTTGGCGCCGACCGCCTTCAGGTCCAGCCCGGCGGGAATGGACCCGGGCGCATGGTCGATCTGGCCGAAGGTGGGATGGTCAGCGAAGAGCTTGGCGCGCAGCTGGTCGAGGGTGTTGTAGGGCAAGGTGGCGCCCAGGTGGTCGGACAGGGCGCGCAGGATGGACCAGTCCTCCTTGGCGTCACCCTTGGGGAACACCGCCCGCTCGCCCATCTGCACCCGGCCCTCGGTGTTGACGTAGAGGCCGTCCTTTTCCGTGTAGGCGGCCGCCGGCAGGATCACGTCGGCGCGGTGGGCGCCGGCGTCGCCGTGGGTGCCCAGGTAGACGACGAAGGCGTCGGTGGCCGACAGGTCGATCTCGTCGGCCGCCAGCAGCACCAGCACGTCCAGCGCGCCCTTGGCGACCATGGCGGGGGCGGCGAGGCCCCCGGCCTTGGGGATGAAGCCCATGTCCAGGCCGCCGACGCGGCTGGCGGCCGCATGCAGCACGTTGAAGCCGTTCCAGCCTTCGGCGACCACCCCGGCCTTGCCGGCGAGTTCGGCGGCGAGGGCGAGGATGGCCGCGCCGTCGTCCCGCGACAGGGCGCCGGCGCCGATGATGACGGCGGGCTTCTTGGCCTCAATGAAGGCCTTGGCGAAGTCGTCCTTGCCCTTGACCAGGGCCGCCAAGGAGGCCGCGCCCGCGCCCAGGTGGGTGTAGCCGTAGGTCAGGTCGACCCGCTCGCCGACCAGCCCGACCTTGAGGTTGCGGCCGACCCAGTTCCTGCGGATGCGGGCGTTGAGCACCGGCGATTCCAGCCGCGGGTTGGAGCCGATGATCAGCAGGGCGTCGCAGTCGTCGAGACCGGCGATGGTGCTGTTGAACAGCCAGCTTTCCCGGGCGCCCTCCCCGATCTTGGCGCCGTCCTGGCGGCAGTCGAGGCTGGTGGCGCCGAGGCCGCCGAAGAGGTCGAGGGCGGCCTTCATGGACTCCGCGTCCTGCAGGTCCCCGGCGATGACGCCGATCCGCTCCGGCTTGGCGGCCTTGACCTTGGCGGCGACGGCGGCGAAGGCCTCGCCCCAGGTCGCCGGCTTCAGCTTGCCGCCGATGCGGACATACGGCTTGTCCAGCCGCTGGCGCATCAGGCCGTCGCAGGCGTAACGGGTCTTGTCGGAGATCCACTCCTCGTTGACGTCGTCGTTGGTGCGCGGCAGCACGCGCATCACCTCGTTGGCCCGCGCATCGACGCGGATCGCCGAGCCGAGGGCGTCCATCACGTCGACGCTCTCGGTCTTCTTCAGCTCCCAGGGCCGGGCGTTGAAGGCGTAGGGCTTGGAGGTCAGGGCGCCGACGGGGCAGAGGTCGATGACGTTGGCCGACAACTCGCTGGTGACGGCTTGCTCGAGATAGGTTGTGATTTCAACGTCTTCGCCACGGGAGATCAGGCCGATCTCCGACTGGCCGGCGACCTCGGAAATGAAGCGCACACAGCGGGTGCACTGGATGCACCGGGTCATGACCGTCTTGATCAGTGGGCCCATGAACTTTTCTTCGACGGCGCGCTTGTTCTCGTCGTAGCGGGTGGCGCCCCGGCCGTAGCCCATCGACTGGTCCTGCAGGTCGCACTCGCCGCCCNNCCGCCCTGGTCGCAGATCGGGCAGTCCAGGGGGTGGTTGATGAGGAGGAACTCCATCACCCCTTCCCGCGCCTTCTTGACCATCGGGGTGTTGGTGAAGATCTCCTGCTTGTCGGCGGCGGGCAGAGCGCAGGAGGCCTGCGGCTTCGGCGGCCCAGGCTTCACCTCGACCAGGCACATGCGGCAGTTGCCGGCGATGGACAGCCGCTCATGGTAGCAGAACCGCGGAATCTCCTCCCCGGCCAGCTCAGCCACCTGCAGCACCGTCATGCCGGCGGTGAACTCGATCTCGACGCCGTTGACCTTGGCGATGGGCATTATTCGCGAACTCCGCCGTCTCTCAGATCGTCATGGCCGGGCGAAGTCCCGGCCACCCAGGAACACGGACCAAGCGAGGCGATCCCGAGTGACATTCGACCAACGCCAGCGATCCTGGGCCGCCGGGACAAGTCCGGTGGTGACGGGTTGGGGTTGGCAAGATTGTTGAAGGTGGCCATCGCCCCCTACTCCGCCGCCGCCAGAGTCGCGCCGGGGAAACTCCCCCGCCGCGACCGATAGCTGGCGATGCGCGCCTCCACCTCCGGGCGGAAGTGGCGGAACAGGCCCTGGATCGGCCAGGCGGCGGCGTCGCCGAGGCCGCAGATGGTGTGGCCTTCGACCTGGCTGGCGACGTCCAGCAGGGTGTCGATCTCGCTGGGGTCGGCTTCGCCGGCGGCCATCCGCTCCATCACCCGCCACATCCAGCCGGTGCCTTCGCGGCAGGGGGTGCACTGGCCGCAGCTCTCGTGCTTGTAGAAGTAGGACGCCCGGGCGATGGCGCGGACGAGGTCGGTGGACTTGTCCATGACGATCATGGTCGCGGTGCCCAGGCCCGACTTCAGCGCCGCCAGGCTGTCGAAGTCCATCAGGGCTTCCTCGGCCTCGTGGGCCGGGATCATGCGCATGGATATCCCGCCCGGGATCACCGCCTTGAGATTGCCCCAGCCGCCGCGCACGCCGCCGAAATGCTCGTCGATGAGTTGGCGCAGGGGGATCGACATGGTCTCTTCGACCACGCACGGGGTGTTCACGTGGCCGGAGGCGGCCATCAGCTTGACGCCGAGGTTGTTCGGCCGGCCGAAGCCCGCGAACCAGTCCGCGCCCCGGCGCAGGATGGCGCCGACCACGGCGATGGATTCGACGTTGTTGACCGTCGTCGGGCAGCCGTAGAGGCCGGCGCCGGCGGGGAACGGGGGCTTCAGCCGCGGCTGGCCCTTCTTGCCCTCAAGGCTCTCCAGCAGCGCGGTTTCCTCGCCGCAGATGTAGGCGCCGCCGCCGTGGCTGACGTAGCAGTCGAAGTCCCAGCCGTGGATGTTGTTCTTGCCGATCAGCTTGGCCTCGTAGGCCTGCTTGATGGCGGCTTCCAGGTGCTCGCGCTCGCGGACATATTCGCCGCGGATGTAGATGTAGCAGGCGTGGGCCCGCATGGCGTAGCTGGCGATCAGGCAGCCTTCGATGAACAGGTGCGGATCATGACGCATGATCTCGCGGTCCTTGCAGGCGCCCGGCTCGGACTCGTCAGCGTTGACCACCAGGTAGTGCGGCCGCTCGCTCTCGACCTTCGGCATGAAGGTCCATTTCAGGCCGGTGGCGAAACCGCCGCCGCCCCGGCCGCGCAGGCCGGAGTTCTTGATCTGGTCGCAGATCCATTCCGGGGTCATCGACAGCATGTCGCCCACCGCGTTCCAGCAGCCGCGCTGCTTGGCGCCCTCCAGGCCCCAGTCATGGAGGCCGTAAAGGTTGGTGAAGATGCGATCCTTGTCTTCGAGCAAGCCGACCATGCCACCTCTGCTTTGATACACCGCGCAGAGGCTGTCTTCACCGCCGCGCAGCACCAGGCTCGACTGGCGATGGCGCGATGGATCGGGATCGGACGGACTGACGCCCGCCTTGATCGCCGCATCCCGCGCGCCTGGATCAGCCGGCGTGGGCGAAGGCCCCTGCCCCTGACCCTCGCTATCGGACGAGGACTCGGCGCCGGACATACCGCCTGTCGTCTGGGAAACCAACCGGGAATCGGACTTGCCGTCCTCTGACGTGTTTCCCCTGGAATTTATGGCCCCCGCCGCAGCCTCAGGTACGTCCGAAACCGCGATGACAGGGGCTCCGGTGACGGCGGCCGCGCCCAAGAGATTGAGAATCAGCCGGGACCGCGAGCCGCGGCGATACGGCACGTGCTTATACGGAACTGTCGGGCCGACGGGGCCGGCGCCGGACGGATCGGCGGGCCCATCGGCGGGATCGTCTGGCGCGCTCACGCAGGTCCCCCGTGACACTGGAGCAGAACCGGCGTTGTACGGCGCCAGCCTATCGGTCTGATGACGGTCAAGTCCTTATGATTTGCGCATCTTGCGGCGACGACGCGGACTCCCTTCGCCCCCTGGGGGAGAAGGCTGCGCCGAAACGAGCTTAGCCGCCGGATTTTGGCCCGGCATTGCTCTGAATCAATCCCAGCACCAACCACACCTGTGCTCCAAACCCCGCGAGCACGGCCAGGGCGAACAGCCCCAGCATCCACGCCACATGAAAGCTGAGCGCGCCGATGATCGCAACCAGCGCCACCAGCACGCAGACAGCATCGATGGCGATCATAATCATCAAGCGCCGCCGTTGCACGGCGACATAGATGGGCGTCTGCCCGCTCATTGGGCGCCGGGTTGGCCCGAGCCGGAGAGCGGCGGCATCTGCAGGGCCTGGGTCTTGGCCCACTGACGGCGCTTGAGCATGGCCATGATGATGAACACCCAGCCGGCGGCGATCACCGCCAGGGAGACGATGAAGAAGGCCATGCGCTCGACGAAGATGAAGGCGACGTAGGAGCCGCCGATCAGGGTCAGGAGGCAGCCGATGAAGCCGACGCCGATGGTGCGTACGCCGATGCGGCTCCAGGGCTGTCCGGCGGCGTCGAGTTCATCCTTGAACGCCGCGATCTCGGCGGCCGTGGGATCGCTCATGCCGGGGTCGGGGCGTTGGGCAGGGCCTTGATCGGCTCGGCCCGGGAGCCGTCATAGAGGCTGGGGTCGAGGAGGGTCAGCGGCCCGCCCTCCGGCTCGCAGGAATGACGGCCGGCGAAGGAGCCCGGCTCCGGGGTCTTGCCCAGGGCGAATTCGGCCAGGATCTGCTCCAGGAACTCCGGCGTCAGGTCCTCGTAGTAGTAGTCGTTGATGGCGGCCATGGGGGCGTTGGCGCAGGCGCCCATGCATTCCACCTCTTCCCAGCTGAACTTGCCGTCCGCCGAGCGGTGGTCCTTGGGGCCGATCTTCTCCTTGCAGACCCGCATCAACTCCTCCGCCCCGCGGATCATGCAGGGGGTGGTGCCGCAGACCTGGACCACGGCCACCGAGCCCACCGGCTCGAGCTGGAACATGGTGTAGAAGGTGACCACCTCGAGCACCCGGATCACCGGCATCGCGAGCAGCATGGCGATGGCCCGGATGGCGGGTTCGCACACCCAGCCCTCCTGCTTCTGCACCAGCCACAGGATCGGGATCACCGCCGACTGCTGGCGGCCGGTGGGATATTTTGAAATCCACCACTTGGCCTGCTCCATCGTCGCCTCGGTGAAGGCGAAGGTGGCGGGCTGTTCCTTGGCGAGACGACGGACGGACACGAGCTAGCTCCAGTGATTGGGCTCATCCCCGCGCAGGCGGGGATCCAGGGGGTTAGCAAAGACCGGCGCCCAGTCCCCTGGATCCCCGCCTTCGCGGGGATGAGCGCCGGAATATACTACCGGTCGATCTCGCCGAACACGATGTCCAGCGAGCCGATCACCGCCGAGACGTCGGCGAGCATATGGCCGCGGTTCATCCAGTCCATGGCCGCCAGGTGCGGGAAGCCGGGCGCGCGGATCTTGCAGCGGTAGGGCTTGTTGGTGCCGTTGCTGACCAGATAGACGCCGAACTCGCCCTTGGGCGCCTCAACGCAGGCGTAGACCTCCCCCGGCGGGGTGTGGAAGCCCTCGGTGTAGAGCTTGAAGTGGTGGATGAGGGCCTCCATCGAGGTCTTCATCTCACCGCGGCGGGGCGGCGTGACCTTGTTGTCCTGCACCAGCACCGGGCCCGGCGTCTTGCGCAGTCGCTCGCAGCACTGCTTCATGATCAGCACCGACTGGCGCATCTCCTCGACGCGGCAGAGGTAGCGGTCGTAGTTGTCGCCGTGCTTGCCGAGGGGAATCTCGAATTCCATCTCGTCGTAGCACTCGTAGGGCTGGTTGCGGCGCAGGTCCCAGGCGACCCCGGAGCCGCGGAGCATCACCCCGGTGAAACCGGCCTCGATGGCCTCCTCCTTCGTCACCACGCCAATGTTGACGTTGCGCTGCTTGAAGATGCGGTTGCCGGTGACCAGGCCCTCGATGTCGTTGAGGATCTTGGGGAAGCTGTCGCACCAGGCGTCGATGTCCTCGATCAGCTCGGGGGGCAGGTCCTGGTGCACGCCGCCGGGGCGGATGTAGTTGGAGTGCAGCCGCGCGCCGCAGGCCCGCTCGTAGAACACCATCAGCTTTTCGCGCTCTTCGAAGCCCCAGAGCGGCGGGGTGAGCGCGCCGCAATCCATCGCCTGGGTGGTGACGTTCATCAGGTGGTTGAGGATGCGGCCGATCTCGCAATAGAGCACACGGATCAGCGAGCCGCGGATGGGAACCTGAACGTCCATCAGTTTTTCGATGGCCAGGCAGAAGGCGTGCTCCTGGTTCATCGGGCAGACGTAGTCGAGGCGGTCGAAATAGGGGATGTTCTGCAGGTAGGTGCGAGCTTCCATCAGCTTTTCGGTGCCGCGGTGCAGCAGGCCGATATGCGGATCCACCCGCTCGACCACCTCCCCGTCCAGGTCGAGCAGCAGGCGCAGCACCCCGTGGGCCGCGGGATGCTGCGGCCCGAAGTTGATCGAGAACTTGTGGTCCTCGGTCGCCTGCGAGGTGGAAAACTCGGGAATCGGGTGTGAATCGTCAGCCATGGGGCGGTTCGGGCTCTCTTTCGACCAGGCCCACCGACACCAGCAGACCGGCGATCAGGGCGATGAGCCCGAGGCCGGAGATGATGGTGGTGGCCAAATTCCACTGCTGGGTGATCGCCGCCTCGGAGAGCGGCAGGGCCAGCAGGACGGAGGCGGCGCCCAGGAGGGCGCTACGCAGTTCAATGGCGCTCATACGGCGCAGGAAGGCGCCGATGGCCAGGGTCAGCACCGCGATCATCATCGCGATGCCCAGGCTTTCATTCTGTTGCGGGGTCGTCTGCGGCTGGTGCGAGAACCATCCGGTCAGCCGCATGCCGATGGTCATCAGGAAGGCGGTCGAAAAGGTGACCAGGAAGAAGGCCGCCGCGGACCGGATCGGCTGACGAAACATGACTTATCCCCCTTTTGGGTCTGCATTCGGCAGACCGTAAGCTCCCTGAGCGCCTTCCCAGGGCGACAGAAAATCGAAGTCACGGAATTCGGTGATCTTCACCGGCTCGTAGACCACGCGCTTCTGCGCGTCGTCGTAGCGGACCTCGACATAGCCGGTCATCGGGAAATCCTTGCGCAGCGGATGGCCCTGGAAACCGTAGTCGGTGAGGATACGGCGCAGATCGGGATGGCCGTCGAAATAGATGCCGAGAAGGTCGAAGGCCTCGCGCTCAAACCAGTCGGCGCCGCGGAAGAGCGGGGTGATGCTGGGCACCGCCGTCGCCTCGTTGGTCTGCACCTTGACCCGCACACGCTGGTTCCTGGTCATGGACAGCAGGTGGTAGACCACGTCGAACCGCTTGGGCCGCTCAGGGTAGTCCACGCCGCACAGGTCGATCAGCTGATGGAAGCGGCAGTCCGCATCGTCGCGCAGAAAGGTCAGCAGGCCGATGATGCGCTCGGCGGGGGCGTGCAGGGTCAGCTCGTTGAAGGCGACGGCGTAGTCGGTCACGGCGCCGTCGCTGGCGGCCTTGATGTGGGCGCCCAGGGTCTCCAGGGCCTCGTCGGTCAGGCCGTAGCTCATCGCTCGATGGTCCCCGTGCGGCGGATCTTCTTCTGCAGCTGCAGCACGCCGTAGACCAGGGCCTCGGCGGTGGGCGGGCAGCCGGGCACATAGATGTCCACCGGCACCACCCGGTCGCAGCCGCGCACGACGGAATAGCTGAAATAGTAGTAGCCGCCGCCGTTGGCGCACGAGCCCATGGAAATCACGTAGCGCGGCTCCGGCATCTGGTCGTAGACCTTGCGCAGGGCCGGGGCCATCTTGTTGGTCAGGGTGCCGGCGACGATCATCACGTCCGACTGGCGCGGGCTGCCGCGGGGGGCGAAGCCGTAGCGCTCCAGGTCGTAGCGCGGCATGGCCGACTGCATCATCTCCACGGCGCAGCAGGCCAGGCCGAAGGTCATCCACATCAGGGAGCCGGTGCGCGCCCAGGTGATCAGATCGTCGGTCGCGGTGACGAAGAAGCCCTTGTCGGACAGCTCGTGATTGACCTCGAGGAAGTAAGGGTCGTTGGCCCCGACCGGCTTGCCGGTGGAGGGATCGAGAATCCCGGTCGCGGCCGGCGCTACCGCCGGCGCGAATCCTGGCGTGGTGGCGGTGGGGCTCAATCCCATTCGAGCGCGCCTTTCTTCCATTCATAGGCAAAGCCGACGGTGAGGACGGCCAGGAAAACGATCATCGACCAGAAGCCGGTTGCGCCGAGCTT
>PLSW01000113.1 GCA_003165275.1 Caulobacteraceae bacterium | reverse complement strand
TTCAATATGATTTCGGACAGACACTCAGCGGCGAGAGTGCAGGTTTGCATGCACCGCTCGTGATCCTGGGTGGCCGGGACAAGCCCGGCCAGGACGGAAAAGGGGGAGGCTGCGGTCCCTAAACCCAGCCTCGCAACCTTCTCCTCACAGCCGAATTTTTGCAGGTGCGAACGTCGGTGGCTGTGATATGTTGCGGCGCACAATTTCCCCCAGACTGACCAAGGAGCGCTCAACATGGCCATCCTGCAAGCAACGCCGACGGCCCCCAAGTCGGTGTTCGGCCTCGATCCGGAAAAGACCTTCAGCGCGCCTCTCGGCGCGGCCTCGCCGCTCTGGCTGGCCTTTGTCGGCGCGGCGAGCGCCGGGGTGGCCTACTGGTGGTTCACCCGCTGGATGCGGCCGGCCGAGGCGCCCGTCGAAGCCCCCAAACTCGCCGTCGTCGTGAACGACGCCCTGCCGGAACCCGTCGCCAAGGTCGCCGAGACCGTGGAAGCCGTCGCGACCCCGGTCGTCGAGGCCGCCGCCTCCGTCGCCGACAAGGTCGAGGCGGCCATCGAGGCGGTAGCCGTCGAAGCGCCCGCGGTAATCGACGCCGCCCCGGCGGCGGCGGCGGAAGTGCTCGCCGAAGTTACGCCGACCCTTGAAGCCGAACCGGCGCCGGCGGCGACGCCCGCCGTGGTCCCAGCGCCCGTGATCGCCAAGGCGGAGGTCGCCGCGCCTGTCGAGGCGAAACCCGCCCCGGCCCCGATGAAGAACATCGAACCGGTCGTTGAAACCGCGCCCGCGGTGAAGCCCGCGCCGGTGGTGAAGGCCGAGGCGGCGCCGAAGGTGGAAAAGCCCGTCGTTGCCCCGAAATCCATCGCCCCTAAAGCCGCCGTCGCTTCTTCGCCCAAGACGGTCAAGGCCGCCCCGGTCGCCGTCACCGAGACGGCCGCGGTGAAGGCGGCGCCCAAGGCGAAGGCCAAGACCAAGCTGGCGACCAAGCCCTAGCGCCCGCTGGCCGTCGGATCGATCGAGGCCGGCCCGCGTTGCGCCTGAACAATCTCGCATGAACAGCCTGAGCCTATTGGCGCTCCATCGCCCAGGGTGCAGGTTGGCGCGAGACGGAGGTGTCGATGTTCCAGGCCCGCACTCACGCCCAGGTCGCCAGCGCGCGGGCCGGACTCGCCCGGGTCGGCGGCCTGTCCGACAACCTCTTCAAGATCGGGCCCTTCGGCATCGGCCTTGACGGCGCCCTGGCCTGGGTGCCGGGGGTCGGACCGCTCTACAGCGCCGCCGCCGCGGTCCTGATCCTGGTCATGGGTTGGCGGGCGCACGCCCCGATCACCGTGCTGACCCAGGCGACGACCATCCTCTTCGCCCGAACGGCGGTGAGCGCGGCGGGGGACGTGGTGCTGCCCTTCTTCGTGCCCACCGAAGTGCTGGTCGACTTCTTTCGCGGCCACAAGTGGGCGTCGGACATGCTGGTGAAGTCCATCGACAACACCCACTATGTCGAGGGTCGCCGCCACCCCTCCAACCCCGAATTCGCCGAGACCCGCGAGCGGGTGCGCTCCGGCGAGGAGCGGCGCCGGGTGGTGTTCTTGGGCTAGGGCGGCCGCAGTACAGCGTGGCGGCCCCGTCTTGCGCCGCTTAAATATACGCCGTAAATCGGTATGGCCGGTCTACAACGGCCGGACCGTATTCAAAGAGGACTTCCCGCATGGCCCTGCCGCCCGTTCTGCGTGACCGCCTGCGCCTGCCGGTCATCGCCTCGCCGCTGTTCATCATCTCCGGTCCGGAACTGGTGATCGCCCAATGCAAGGCGGGGATTGTCGGCTCCTTCCCGTCCCTGAACGCCCGGCCGATCTCCCTGCTGGACGAGTGGCTGCACCGGATCACCGAAGAACTGGCGGCCTGGGACCGCGCGCATCCGGACACGCCTTCGGCGCCCTTCGCGGTCAATCAGATCGTCCACAAGACCAACAACCGGCTCGAAGAGGATATTGAGCTCTGCGTGAAGTGGAAGGCGCCAGTGGTGATCACCTCCCTGGGCGCCCGCGAGGATCTCAATGCTGCGATCCATTCCTACGGGGGCATAACCCTGCACGACGTGATCACCGACCGGTTCGCCCGTAAGGCCATCGAGAAGGGCGCCGACGGCCTGATTCCGGTGGCGGCCGGGGCAGGGGGGCACGCCGGCACCCTCTCGCCCTTCGCCCTGATCCAGGAGATCCGCGCCTGGTTCGGCGGGCCGGTGGCCCTGTCGGGCTCCATCGCCAACGGCGCCGCCATCCTCGGCGCCCAGGCCATGGGGGCGGACCTCGCCTATATCGGCTCGGCCTTCATCGCCACCGAGGAGGCGAACGCGCAGGAAGGCTACAAGCAGATGATCGTGGAGTCGTCCGGGGACGATATCCTCTACTCGAACCTGTTCACCGGGGTTCACGGCAACTATTTGCGCCCCTCGGTGGTCCGCGCCGGCCTCGATCCGGACAACCTGCCGCAAAGTGACCCGTCGAAGATGAACTTCGGCTCCGGCGGCAACCAGGAAACCAAGGCGTGGCGGGACATCTGGGGCTGCGGTCAGGGGATCGGGGCGGTCAAGGCGGTGCAGACCGCGGGGGACCTGGTCGATCGGCTGGCGCGGGAATATGAGGCGGCGAAGGCCGACCTCGCCGCCAAGACCGGCCTCACCCGCGGGGCCGCCCTGGCCATGGCGGCTGAGTAGAAAAATTTTATGGCTTGGTGATCCAGGGTTGAGCGCGCTTCGTAGGACTCCGGCCTAGCTTGGAGCCCTATTTCATGAAGCGATCGATCACGGCCTTTGTCGCCACCGCGGCGATGTTCGTCGCCTTGGATTTCCTGTGGCTGACGATCGCCTCGCCAACGATTTATCAGGACGAGATCGGGGGCCTGCTGTCGGCGCATCCGCGGCTGGTCCCGGCGGTGCTGTTCTATCTGATCTACCTGGTGGGCGTGGTCGTGTTCGTGGTGCTCCCCGCCGGCGAGAAGGGGCGCCTTCGCGACGCGGCCTGGCGGGGCGCGCTCTTCGGCCTGGTCGCCTACGCCACCTACGACCTGACCAACCTCGCCACCCTGGAGGGGTTCACCACCAAGCTGGCGATCATCGACATGGCCTGGGGGGCCCTGGTCACCGGCGTTTCGGCTAGTGTGGGGCAATTGGCCGTATCGCGGGTGAAGCGGTAGCCGGCGCTATTCCGCCGTCCAGCCCCCGTCCACGGAGATATTCGCCCCGGTGATCTGGGCGGCGGAGTCCGAGCACAGGAAGACCGCGATGGCGGCCACCTGGTCGACGGTGACGAACTGCTTGGTGGGCTGGGCGGACAGGATCACGTCATTGACCACCTGATCCCGGGTCAGGCCGCGGGCCTTCATGGTGTCGGGGATCTGGTTCTCCACCAGCGGGGTCCAGACATAGCCGGGGCTGATGCAGTTGACCGTCACCCCGTGGGTCGCCAGTTCCAGGGCGGCGGTCTTGGACAGGCCCACCAGGCCGTGCTTGGCGGTCACATAGGCCGACTTGAACGGCGAAGCGACCAGGCTGTGCGCCGAGGCCGTGGAGATGATCCGGCCCCAGCCCTTGGCCTTCATCCCCGGGATCGCCGCGCGCATGGCGTGGAAGGCGGCGGACATGTTGATGGCGATGATCTGGTCCCATTTGTCGATAGGAAAGGTCTCGATGGGCTCCACGTGCTGGACGCCGGCGTTGTTGATCAGGATGTCCACCGAGCCGAAGGCGTCGACGCCCTGCTTCACCATGCCGGCGATCTGGTCGGGCTTGGTCATGTCGGCGGGGGAATAGACCGCCTTGACCCCGAATTCGCTCTCGATCTTGGCCCGCTCGGCCTCGATGTCCTCGGCCTTGCCGAAGCCGTTGATCATCACGTTGGCGCCTTCAGAGGCGAGGGCGCGGGCGTAGGCCAGGCCGATACCGCTGGTCGAGCCGGTGACGATGGCGTTTTTGGATTTGAGGGTCATGACGATTTCCGGAAGGTTTGGGGGAGGGGTTTGGAGAGGTCCTCGGCGGGCTCGCCCGGCTTGATCCGGCCGATGTCGAACACCGCGCCGCCTGGCGTCGCGCGAATCTCGTCGCAGTGCGCCAGCGCCGTTTCGGCGTCATGCCGCCCCGCCGCCCAATGGTCGAGCATGGTAACGCGGGAGAATTCATAGTCCTTTGAACTCGTCTCGTAGTGCTTGCTGCGATAGATCAGCTGCACGACCGACACGGCGTTTTCGCGGGCGAATTCGGTCAGGGTTGCGACCTCGGGGTCGTCCTGCATATCCGGCGACAGCTTGGCGATCAGGCTCGTGATGGCTTGCTTGGCCTTGTGGCGCTTTATGCCGTCGTCGGTGGCGCGGCGGGTGCGGCTGGCGAAGCGGATGTCCTTTTCCCGCTCCATCGCCTCCATCACCGTCATGGGCAGCGGGCCGCTGGCGTTGAACAGGTCGACCTGGAAGATGGTCAGGTCTCGACCGACGTCGGCGTCGAGCACATAGTCGAGGGGGGTGTTGGAGACCAGGCCCCCGTCCCAATAGAACTCCCCCTCGATCTCGACCGGTGGAAAGCCCGGCGGCAGGGCGCCGGAGGCCATGATGTGGTCCGGGCCGATGACGTCGGAGGTGGTGTCGAAATAGCGGAAGTTGCCGTTGCGGATGTTCACCGCGCCCACGCTGAGGCGCACCTTGCCACTGTTGATCAGGTCGAAATCCACCAGCTTCAGCAGGGTCTCGCGCAGGGGAGCGGTGTCGTAGAAACTCAGCGCCTGCGCCGTGCCAGGCGCGGCGAACAGGGTCGGCGGGAACCGCGGCGAAAAGAACCCGGGCACGCCGGCCGAGGCGATCCATGCCGCGCTCGCCTCGTTGAACAGCGAACGGCCGTCGCCCCCATGGGTGAGGGGCCGGGCCAGGAGGTCGGAGGAGGTCATCTCCCAGAATGCCCGCAGGGCCGCTACACGGCGTTCGGGCGGATTACCGGCGATCAGGGCGGCGTTGATGGCGCCGATGGAGATGCCGCCCACCCAGTCCGGCGCCTCGCCGCCCGCCAGCAGCGCCTCATAGACTCCCGCCTGATACGAGCCGAGCGCGCCGCCGCCTTGCAGGACGAGGACAGTCATCGGAGCGGCGGAGGCTGACGAGGGCAAGCGCGCACCTTCATGGGCTTGCGCTGGGGAGGCGCGGGCCCTCTAAACGCCAGAACCGCCACATGGGTCCAGTGAAAAGCTCGTGTCGGGCGTCCGTGACGCTCATGCGTGGTAAGGGCGTTCGCCCCGCGTTCAGAACTGGATAGCTGTGTCGCTGTAACGGGCGAGGGTCGAATCGTGGGTGATCAGACGGAGCGGCTCCAGCAGGGACTGGGCGACGAGCAGCCGGTCAAAGGGGTCGCTGTGGATTGGCGGCAAATCCTCGACGGCGGCGGCATGCCCGGGCGTCACGCTCAAGGTCTGGTACCCGGCCGCCTCGAAGTATTGCAGCGCTCCACGGCCCGAAATCGGCATGGCGTTTGGGCCGCCGCGGCCGAGAGCGTGCTTGATGGATATTTCCCAGACACTGACCGCACTGACCACGACGTCGTTGCTCGAGTCTTTGATCAGTGAACGGATCGATTCTGGCAGTTTTGCGTCGTCCGTGATCGCCCACAGCGCCACGTGGGTGTCGAGCAGCAGCCTCATTCAGCCTCGCCGAGGAACAGTCGGGCGATGGCGTCATTGTCCGCGTCTATATCCTCGGGAACCACGAATGCGCCCTTCGCGACCCCCAGCCGCTTGCCGCCGGTCTGCGGCGCCAGCGCGCTGAGCCTAGCGGCCGGCTTTCCATTGCGGGCGATAATGATCTCGACTTCCTGACCGCTTTCCACCGCCTCGACGAGGCGGGAGAGGTTGGATTTGGCCTCCAGCATGTTGACAGTGCGCATGGATCTATCCCTAGCCAAGTTTAGCTAAGCTAATCCTGTCGCGTGGGTTTTTCAAGGCTCGTTCGAGCTTCACCCCACCCGCACCGACATCCCTCCGTCCACTGGCAACAGCACCCCGGTGATGAAGCGCGCCTCATCCGAGGCCAGGAACAGCGCCGCATAGGCCGTGTCCCAGGCCGTGCCCATCCTGCCGCCCAGGGGGACGGTGGCGTTGCGCGCGGCGCGCACGGCTTCGGTGCTTTCCCCGCGCGCCTCGGCGATGCCGGAGATGGCCATGGGGGTGTCCATCAGTCCCGGCAGGATGGCGTTGCAGCGGATATTGTGCCGGGCGTTGGCCTGGGCCGTGCCGGTGGTCAGACGGTTCACGGCGGCCTTGGTGACCTCGTAGGCGATCTGGTTGCCCCCGGCGATGGAGGCCAGGGACGAGATGTTGACGATGGCCCCGCCGCCCGCTTCGCGCATCACCGGCAGGGCCGCCTTCAGGGTCAGGAACATGCCCTTCAGGTTCACCGAAACGATCCGGTCGAAGGCCGCCTCGCTGGCCTTGTGGGTCGGCCCGTCGCCGCCGCCGCCGATGCCGACGTTGTTGACCAGGACGTCGATGCGCCCGAACCGGTCCCTGGCCGCCTTGACCAGGGCCTCGCAGTCTGCGGCGAGGGTGATGTTGGCCTCGAAGGCGCTGGCCTCGCCGCCCTCCGAGACGATCTGGGCCACGGTTTCCTCGGCCCGCGCCAGGTCGCGGTCCACGCACAGCACCTTGGCGCCCTCGCGGGCGAACAGCACCGCCATCGCCCGGCCGTTGCCGATGGTTTCGCCGGGGGTCTGACCCGCGCCCGCCACCACGGCGGTCTTGCCCTCAAGCCGCATGGCTCAGAACCCCTTCAGGTCGGGATCGAGGGTCTGGCCGGGATCGAGCTGAACCCCGAAGGAATTCAGGATCATCGAGACCTGGGTGTACTGGCCGGTGGTGAAGACCACGTCCATGCACTGCTTGTCCGTGAAGTGCGCCTTCAGCCCCGCCCAGCTGGCGTTCGAGATGAACTGGTCCTTGTGCAGGTCGTCCGTGGCCCGGATCAGCGCCGCGTCGGCGGGGCTCCAGCCGGGGGCCTCGGCGCCGACCTTGATGCGTTCGCACTCCTCCGTGGTCAGGCCGATACGCAGGCCGATCTCCACATGCTGGGTCCACTCGTAGCCGGACTTGCAGAGGAACCCCGTGCGCAGGATGACGATCTCCCGCTCCCGGGCGGGCAGGTCGTTGCGGCGCGACATGATGTAGTTACCCCAGGCCAGGAAGCCCCGGGTCGCCTTGGGCGCGCGGATCAGGGTGCGGAAGATGTTCAGCACCCGCCCCGTCGCCGTCATCGGCGCCACCAGCTCGCGCTGAACCTCGTCCATCTCCGCATCGGTCAGCGGCGCGATCCGCGGCTCGGCTAGGCGCATGTTGTCTCTCCCTGTGTTGTTTTGTCCGACGCTAGTCGGCCTTTGGCCCCGCCACCAGCCCTGCATCGTGCAGCCGGCCGATCTCGCCGCTGGCCAGACCCAGGAGCTCGGCCAGGACCTGATCGGTGTGTTCGCCAAGCTTCGGCGCCCGCGGCGGCGCGGCGCGCGCCTGGCCGGTGAAGTCGATGGCTGGGCCTGGCGTGGGATAGGTGTGGCCGCTCGGATGGGCGACATCGGTGAAGAGGGCGCTTTCCGGCCGCCAGACCCGCGGGTCGGCCATGGACGACTGGACGGTGCGGTAGGGGCCCCAGCAAACGCCCAGCTTGTCGAACACAGGTCCTAGCTCCACCTCGGTCCGCCCCGCCATCGCCGCCGCGAACAGCGGGTTCAGCCGTTCGCGCCAGATGAACCGCAGCCCCTCGTCGGCGGCGAAGGAGACGCCGGCCTCGGCCTCGATGGCGACGACCTCGGCCTTCAGCCCCAGCGCCTCGATCAGCCCGGTCCATTGGCGCTTGGTCAGGCCGACCACCATCAGCCGGCCGTCCTTGATCGGAAAATCCCGGCCGAAGGCGCCGAAGAGGTCATTGCCCATGCGAGGGCGATCGGCGCCGCCGACCACCACCTCGGCCACCTGGCCGATATGGCCGAGGCTCATCAGCGCCACGTCCGCCAGGGGCAGGCGGATCTCCTGACCCGCCCCCGTCTCGCGCCGGCGTCGCTCGGCCGCCAGCAGGGCGAAGGCGGCATAGGCGCCGGTGAGCAGGTCCCAGGCCGGCAGCACGTGGTTCACCGGCGCGTCGCCCAGGGATTCCGGCCCGGTCATCATCGGAATCCCGATCGCCGCATTGACCGTATAGTCCACCGCCGGCCGGCCGTCCGCCCATCCCATCACCCGCAGGCTGATCAGGTCGGGCCGCAGGGCCGCCAGTTTGTCGTGGGACAGGAAGCCGTCCACCGGATAGTTGGTGACGAAGAGGCCGCCGGCCTCCCCCGGCGCCGCGGCCAGCCGCTGGGCCAGTTCGCGTCCTTCCGGGCGGCCGAGATCGAGGGCGATGGACTTCTTGCCCTTGTTTAGTCCCTCCCAGTAAAGGCTCGCCCCGCCGGGGGATTTCGGCCAGCGGCCGTGGTCCGGCCCTCCGCCGATCGGATCGAAGCGGATCACCTCGGCGCCCATCTGCAGCATGTGCAGGCAGCAGCTGGGGGCGGCGATGAACGAGGCGCCCTCCACGACGCGCAGGCCGGACAGCAGGTCATAGGTCATCGGAACACTCGCAGGATGGGGCGGCGATCTGGCTGCGCGGGGGCGGGGTCGTCAACTGGCCTGCGAGCGCAATAGTAGTCTTGACAACATGATACCATGCAATGCAATGTATCGGCATGACCGAAGCCTCCGACACCGAAGCCATCGACAAATGGGAGATCCAGCTGCGCAAGGGCAGCCTGGGCCTGGCCGTCCTCGCCAGCCTGTGGGGCGGCAAGCTCTACGGCCTGGAGATCCTGCGCACCCTGGAAACCGGGTCCGACCTACTGGTCGGGGAGGGGACCATCTACCCCCTGCTCAACCGGCTGAAGGCCGAGGGGCTGGTGGCTTCCGAATGGGTGGAGGCCGAGGCCGGCCACCCGCGCAAATACTACTGGCTGACCGACGAGGGCCGCGATCGCGCCCGGCGCATGGCCGGGGTGTGGGGAAAATTCTCGGGCAGTCTCAACCAATTGCTGGGGCCACTTAAGGCCGGAGGTGAACAATGACCGACGCTGACGCCGTGCTGAGCACGATCGACGGCTGCCTGGCTGAAGTGCGGCGGGGCCTGCGGGGCCTCTCCGCCGGCGAGACCGCCGATATCCTGGAGGAGCTGCGCAGCCACATCGTGGACCGGGCCCGGGAGAGCGGGGCGGTGACGCCGGCCAGCGTCGCCGCCGCCGTTGGCGGACTGGGCGATCTGCGAGAGTTGGCCGGCGCTTACGCCGCCGGCCGGATCGCGGCTCCCGTGGAAGAGCGCCGCTCTCCGTGGTGGATGCTGGGCGCGGCCTTCCGGCTGGCGCGGCTCAGCGCATGGGGCTTCTGCGTCTTCGTCGCGTCCCTGCTCGGCTACGGGGTTGGGGCCTCGCTGGTGATCACGGCGCTGGTCAAGCCGTTCGCCCCGAAATACGCCGGCCTGTGGGTCAGTGGCCACGGCGAGACCTTTACGCTCGACCTCGGCGTCCACGGCGATCCCGTGGCCGGCCAGGAGCTGCTCGGCTGGTGGATCATCCCGATTGGCCTCGTCCTCGGCGCCCTGATGCTTTGGCTGACCTGGCGCTTCAACCGCGCCGCCCTGCGCGGGGTGCGCAAGCGCTCGGCCCTGCGGACGGCGCGGTAGGGGGATTGTTCCTCCAAACATGAGTCCTCCGCGCGTGCGGGGAGGACACGTCTTGGCGCCTACCCCCGCGCCTCAACCGCCACGATCGCGTGGTCGGGGCCCTTGCGCACGACGAGGTCCGCCTCCGCCCGCGCGTGGACGATGTGTTCGCGCAGATTGCGCAGGTTGATCCCCGTCCAGACCATCCGCGCGAAGCCCTCGGCCTGCTCGGGGCTCATCGATCGGAAGCGGGCGTAGAAGGATGCGGGATCGTGCTCGGCGATCGCCCAAAGCCCCATGAACCGGGCGACGAACCAGGCTTCCAGGTCGGCCTCGTCGGCGTCGAGATAGATCAAGGCGTCGACCAGACGCGGCTCGCCCGGCGCGTTGAGGCGCAGGTTCAGGCCCTCGACGATCAGGATGTCCGGCCGGTCGAGGGTGCGCGCCAGGTCCGGTTCGACGTCGTAGGTGACGTGCGAATAACCCGGAAAGACAGCGGGCCCGGCGCGGACGGCGGCGAGGGCGGCCTTGAGGGCGTGCGTGTCATAGCTGGCGGGAAAGCCCTTCTCGGTCGCCAGACCCAGGGCCTCCAGCTGAGTATTCGGCCGCAGGAAGCCGTCGGTGGCGGCCAGTTCGATACGCGCCAGCGCCGGCGCTCTTTCGAGACCCGCCTTCAGGGCGCTCGAAAATACGCTCTTGCCGACGGCCACGGGTCCGGTGACCCCGATGACGAAGGGCCCTGCGCCTGACCGAAGCCGCGCAAGCTGTTCAAGGACCCCGTCCGGCGCATTCTGGGCGGCGGTGCGGCTCGCGGCTTCGTCGGTCAACGCGCCCTCCCGGCGGCGCTCGGCGCAACGGCCGGCGAAGCGGCGAGAATAGTCCGACCCTGGGGCCAAATCCAAGCCATCGCACCGCAATGGGCAGGCCGGGTGGAACCAACGGTAATGGGCTGCTGCGACCGCCGCGGCGCCGCGCCGGGCTGGGTCATGCCCTTCCGAAGAAGGGGGTTTCTCTGGTGCCGCCGGGCAGGATTGAACTGCCGACCTCAGCATTACCAATGATGCGCTCTACCACTGAGCTACGGCGGCAATCCAAAGAGGCCCGGGGCTATAGCGAACGATCTCGCCGCCGTGAAGCGAAATTGTTGGACAATCGCCCGGCCGGCTTTCTAGGTCTGGCGCATGGATGAGCGCGATCCCCAGTCCAACCCAAAGCTGTCCAAGCCAAAGCCCGGGCGGGCCGCGCCGCCGGTCGATCCGCGCGAGGCGCGCCTGGCCAAGGCCCTGCGCGACAATCTGCGGCGTCGAAAGCAGGCCCGGTCGCTCGGCGGATCGGGCGCAACCGACGAGGCGGCCCCGCCGTTAACCCCGCTCGCGGACGATTGATTCGCCGCCGCCGTCGCGGCCTCTTGCGTCTTTTGTCGGCGGGCGTCAGATGGGCGGCCCGCGCCCTGGCCGCGACGGGCGCGTGAAGGGGATTAATGGACCGTATCGTCATCACCGGCGGCGCACGGCTGAACGGCGAAATCGCCATCAGCGGCGCCAAGAACTCCGCCATCAAGCTGATGGCCGCCAGCCTGCTTACCGATCAGCCGCTGCGGCTCACCAACATGCCGCGCCTGGCCGACACCCGTTTTCTCGGGATGCTGCTGCGACGATTGGGGGTCGAGGTCACCGAGATCGAGGGCGAGGACGGGCCGGAGACGATCCTGCACGCGCCGGAGGTCACCTCCTCCTTCGCCCCCTATGATCTCGTCCGCCAGATGCGCGCCTCGTTCAACGTGCTCGGGCCGCTGCTGGCCCGCACCGGCCAGGCCAAGGTCAGCCTGCCCGGCGGCTGCTCCATCGGCGCGCGGCCGGTGGACCTGCACCTGATGGCCATGGAGGCCCTCGGCGCCCACATCGACCTGCACGAGGGCTACGTCTACGCCCAGGCGCCGCGGGGGCTGAAGGGGGCGGAGATCACCTTTCCCATCGCCTCGGTGGGCGCCACCGAACACACCATGCTGGCCGCCGTCCTCGCCAAGGGCACGACGGTGATCCACAACGCCGCCCGCGAGCCCGAGCTCGAGGACCTGGAACAGTGCCTCAACGCCATGGGCGGCAAGATCGAAGGGGCGGGCACCTCGACGATCGTCATCACCGGCGTTTCGCGCCTGTCCGGAACCACCCATGCGGTGATCCCAGACCGGATCGAGACCGGGGCCTACGCCGTGGCCGCGGCCATGGCCGGCGGCGAGGTTCGGCTGACCCGCACCCGCGCCGACTTCATCCAGGCCCTGCTCGACAAGATCGAGGCGGCCGGGGCCGAGGTCATCATCATGAACGACGGCGTGACCATCAAGCGCAACGGCGCCCGGCTCAACGCCGTCGACATCGAGACCGACACCTATCCGGGCCTGGCCACCGACCTGCAGGCGCCGTTCATGGCGCTGATGACCACGGCCAACGGCGAGAGCGTCATCCGCGAGACCATCTTCGAAAACCGTTTCATGCACGTGCCGGAGCTGGCGCGACTGGGCGCCGACATCACCGTCCAGGGCGGCGAGGCCCGCGTGCGCGGCGTTGAGCGCCTGGAGGGAGCCCAGGTTATGGCCACCGATCTTCGCGCCTCGGTCAGCCTGGTCATCGCCGGGCTGGCGGCGCAGGGCGAGACCACTGTCAACCGCGTCTATCACCTCGACCGCGGCTTTGAACGGCTGGAAGAAAAGCTGGGCGCGTGCGGCGCGCAGATCGTCCGGGTTTCGGGCCCCGGCGGCGCGGACGAGGACTGATGGGCGCTGAACCCCTGCGGCTCCTGGCCGAGGACGCCGAAGACCTGAAGGTGATCGCCGCCGCCCTGCAGGACGCGGTGGCCAAGGTCGGCGACATCCATTTCGAACAGACGCCCCGGCGGCTGACGATCGCCTTCAACCGGTTCCGCTGGGAGGTGGGGGACGAGGCGCGCGAGCGGGTGCGCGCGGCGCTGCAGCTGGGCGGGGTGTTGTCGGTGAAGGCGCGGCGCCTGCGCCGCGAGGCCCCCCGGTCGGTGGTGGAACTGCTGACCCTCGACTTCGAGCCCGGCGAGGCGCCTGGCGGGGTGGTGTCCCTGACCTTCGCCGGCGGCGGCGACCTGCGCTGCGAGGTGGAATGCCTGGACGTGGTGCTGGCCGACCTGTCCGCCCCCTGGCCGGCCCGCCGCACCCCCGCCCACGAGGAAGGCTAGAGTAACGTCGAGCTTGGTCACAACGTCTAATAGGTCCGTCACCCCCGGGCTTGGACAAAGTCGTCAACTGCAGC
>PLSW01000180.1 GCA_003165275.1 Caulobacteraceae bacterium | reverse complement strand
GACAAGCCCGGGGGTGACGGAAATTGAATGGTCACAAACTGGCCCTTTGAACACCCCCCTAAGCCCCCGCCTTGGCCCGCTCCGTCACGCTGACGATGGCGGCGATGATCTCGTCCCACAGGGCCGGGGGCAGGTCGTGGCCCATGCCGGGGAAGGTGACGATTTCGGCGCCGGGGATGGTGGCGTGGGTGTCGCGGCCGCCTTCCACGGGCACCAGGGGGTCGGCCTCGCCATGGATGACGATGGTCGGGGCGGTGATGGTCTTCAGCTTTTCGCGCCGATCGCCGGTGGCGGTGATCGCCGCCATCTGCCGGCTGAAGCCGCTGGGGTTATAGGCCCGCTTGACGTCGGCCAGGGCGTTGGCGCGCAGCAGGGCCTCCTCCGCCGGATAGGCCGGGCTGCCGGTGACCCGGGCGGACGCCACCGTGTGCGCCAGATAGGCCTCCTCCTCGCTGGGATGCGGCGGGCGGTTGACCAGCACGGCCATGGCCTCCGGCTTGGCCTGGATGGCCGGATTGCCGGTGTTGGAAAAGATCGAGGTCAGCGACAGGGTCCGCTCGGGGTGCTCGGCGGCCACCAGCTGGGCGATCATCCCGCCCATGGAGGCGCCGACGATGTGCGCCTTGCCGATCTTCAGGGTGTCCAGCAGGCCCACCGCGTCGGCGGCCATGTCGCTCAAGGTGTAGGGCACATTGGGCTTTTCGCCCCGGGCCCGGGCGCCGGAAATCTCCGCCAGGTCGGGGATCCCCGCGTCATTGAAATGGGTGGTCAGGCCCACGTCGCGGTTGTCGAAGCGGATCACGTGGAAGCCCTTGGCCGCGATCGCCTCGCACAGGGCCGGCGGCCAGCGGGTCATCTGGGCGCCCAGGCCCATGATCAGCAGCATCGGCGCGGCCTTGGGATCGCCGAAGGCCTCGTACTCGATACTAATGCCGTTCGCCTTGGCCTGGGGCATGGGGGCTTCCTCTTCGTTCAAACGATCGTTTTGACGACCTTAACGGCGCGGACGCAGGGACCGCAAGGGGAAGGGTGGGGGGGATGTTTGGCTTGAGGTCGCGCGAAATAGGCCTTCGCCCCTTGGGGGAGAAGGTGGCCGCCGAAGGCGGACGGATGAGGGGCGCGCCGGCCCATCCGCGCGAACTGCTAGAAACGCCACTGCAATCGCCGGCGCGACCCCTCATCTGGCCCTGCGGGCCACCTTCTCCCCCAAGGGGAGAAGGCCTACGGTGTCGGGCAATTGACCTGAAACAGGCCCCCATGCACCTCGCCAAACCCCGCTTCGACATCGGCCTCGCCACCAACGCCCTGGACCCCATGCTGGCCTTCTGGCAGGGCGAGGCCGGGGTTCCCTTCGACCACCTGCTCAAGGTGCGGCGCGGCATGGACCAGCACCGGCACGACCTGATGGGCTCGGTGCTGAAGATCAACCACCTAGCCGACCCGCTGCCGCGGACCCCGCCCAGCGGCTACCGCGAACTGCTCATCGCCCGGGAGGGCCTCGCCGAGCCGCGCGCCCTCACCGACCCGGACGGCAACCGTGTCTCCCTCGTCCCAAAGGGCCAGGACGGCGTCACCCAGATCGGCGTGCGCCTGGCCGTCCGCGACCTCGCCGCCCACCGCCGCTTCTACGGCGAGGCCCTGGGCCTGCCCGAGGAGCCCTACGCGGGCGGCGCCGCCTTCCGCGCCGGCGAGAGCCTGGTGCTGCTGGAGCAATCCGCCGACGCCCCGGAAGACGCGCCCTTCGAAGGCCCCGGCTGGCGCTACCTGACCTTCCAGGTGTTCAAGGTCGACGCCGAACACGCCCGCATCCTCGAGCTTGGCGGCCGGGAGGCGGTGGCGCCCCGCACCCTCGGGACCACCGCCCGCATCTCCATGGTCAAGGACCCGGACGGAAACTGGATCGAAATCTCCCAGCGCGCCTCGATTACCGGCTCCCTCGACCCCAACTAGGGAGGGCCGCCGGCCCGCCGCGGCCCCCAACGACAACGCCCGCCTCAAGGATGCTCCCCATGCGCTATCGCCGCCTCGGCCACACCGGCCTCTACGTTTCGGAAATCTGCCTCGGCACCATGACCTTCGGCGGCGAGGGCGGTATCTGGTCGGCCATCGGCGACCTGGGCCAGAAGGCCGTCGACGAGATGGTCGGCCGGGCCCTGGCCGCGGGCGTCAACTTCATCGACACCGCCGACGTCTACTCCTTTGGCCTGTCGGAAAAGCTCCTCGGCCAGGCCCTGAAGAACCTGGGGGTCAAGCGCTCCGACGTGGTCATCGCCACCAAGGTGTTCGGCGACATGGGCCGGGGCCCCAACGACAAGGGCGCCTCGCGGGGCCACATCATGGACGGGGTCAAGGCCAGCCTGGAGCGGCTGCAGCTCGACCACATCGACCTCTATCAGATCCACGGCAACGACCCGATCACCCCGGTGGACGAGACGATGCGGGCCCTGGACGACCTCGTCTCCGAAGGCCTGGTCCGCTACATCGGCTGCTCCAACTGGGCGGCCTGGAAGATCATGAAGGCCCAGGGGATCGCCGATGCGCGCGGTCTCTCCCGCTTCGCCACCCTGCAGGCCTACTACTCCATCGCCGGCCGCGACCTGGAGCGGGAGCTGGTCCCGCTGCTGCAGGACCAGGGTGTCGGCCTGATGGTCTGGTCGCCCCTGGCAGGCGGGCTCCTTTCCGGCAAGTTCGGCCCCGACACCAACGGGCCCCAGGGCTCGCGCCGGGCGACCTTCGACTTCCCGCCGGTGAACCGCGACCGCGCCTGGGCCTGCCTTGATGTAATGCGCCTCATCGCCGAGGCCCACGACACCTCCGTCGCCCGCGTCGCCCTCGCCTGGGTGCTGGCCAAGCCCTTCGTCACCAGCGTGATCATCGGCGCCCGCAGCATCGAACAGCTGGACGACAACCTGGCGGCGGCGGAGCTGACCCTGACGGCGGACGAGATCGCGGCCCTGGACAAGGTCTCGGCCCTTCCGCCGGAATATCCAGGCTGGATGTTCGAGCGCCAGGGCGGGGCGCGGGTCCCGGGGGCGTTTGTGAAGAAGGGGTAGGGAGACTTCGCTCCTCCCCCATTTATGGGGGAGGTGGACCCGAGCAACGCGAGGGGACGGAGGGGGCAAGTGTGCGCTCCTCCACTTGCCCCCTCCGACGCTTCGCTACGCTCGCGCCACCTCCCCCATAAATGGGGGAGGAGCGGTCGCGTCGCTCAGTCGCCGTCAGCGCTTACACCCGCTTGCGCACCACCACCCGCCGCCGCGGTAGCGGCGCGGGTTGCGGCGCCGGCGCCGGCCGCTTCTGGCCCAGGTGGAACGCCACTCCCGCCGCCACCGCCGCCAGCAGCACCAGGCTGAAGGTCGCCTTGGGCCGCATCTGCGCCGCCGAATAGAGGCTCGACTCCCGCACGTGCGGATAGAAGGAGCGTTCGCGCAGATCCTGGCCCGCGTGATGCAGGTTGTCCGTGGCCGGGCGGCGCCTGGCCACGGGGTCCTTGTTCAGGGACGGGGTCGCGAACGCCAGCAGGGGCTCGGAGGCCATCGGCGCCACCATGCCCAGCAGGGCCAGGAACTGGCCGCCGGCGCCCACGTTCAGCTCCCTCACCCGGTGCTCGGCCGCATAGAGGATCGCCTGCGCCACCAGGGGGGTCGCATAGACCGGCGGCGGGTTCTTGATCGGCGCCCCGGTGAGGTTGCGGGCGTGATCCTTGTAGGGCGTATCCACCGCCGAGGGCTTGATCAGGGTCAGGGAGATCGGCGCGTGCTGCTCCATCATCTCCATGCGCAGGGCGTTGGTGAAGGCCTTCACCGCGTGCTTGGAGGCCGAATAGGCGCCCTGTAGCGGCAAGGCCATGTCGCCGAGCACCGAGCCGATGTTGATCACCGCCCCGCCGCCTTCGCGCTCGCGCAGGTGCTTGATCGCGGCCATGGAGCCGTAGACCACGCCCCAGTAGTTGGTGTCGAACAGCCTGCGTTGATCCTCGATGGAGGTCTCGCCCAGGGAGCCGAAGATCGAGACCCCGGCGTTGTTCACCCAGGTGTCGAAGCCGCCGAACCGGGCGATGGCGGCGTCGGCGATGGCCTGCACCTCGCCCTCGACGCCGACGTCGGCGACCACATAGGCCACATTGGCCCCCTTGGCGCCCAGGTCCTCGCAGACCGCCTTCAGCGCCTCCTCGTTGCGCGCCGCCAGCATCAGGCCCGCGCCCCGCGCCGCCGCCGCGCGGGCGGTGGACAGGCCGATGCCGGAGGTGGCGCCCGTGATCACCATCACCTGCTTGGAGACCGGCTTCAGCTTCAGGTGCTTGGAGCGAAGGATCGCGCGCTGGGAGGTCATCGTCAGGGGCTCCTTGGACCGGCGCGCCCGCAACGCGCGGGCGCGACGCCGGTTCCGCGTCGGGCGGACCGATGGGAGAGCATATAGGGTATTGGGGTGGGGTTGGTTAAGGCGGGAAGTGGACCGGCCGCTAAAACGGCTGGCGAACACCAAGCTGCGCACTTCGATCGCGTTCGGCTAGTGCTCGATATGACGACGAGCCCAGGCAGAAGCAAATGCCCCCATCATTCCGCTAAATACAATTGACTGAACTGTATCAAGCTGAATATCGGTTAGGAATTTCCAGGGCGTCAGGTAATTCCAAAGCCAACAAACTGCGCCAACGATAATTAGTAACCAAACTATATACATTGATATGATCGCAAGTCTGGCGAAATGTTTGCGAAAATTGAGGCGATTTTTCTTTTCTTGTTCTGCGAGTTGCGCGTCAAGTGGGTCGGTGTCGGCCTCAAATCCTGCAAGCGGATCGTCCTCCCAGGGCGTCTCGGTGGACCAGTTTTCAGGCGGTGGTGGAATAGGCGGGACGCCGCTGTCGAAGAAACTCATGCCGATTCTAAGACGCCGCGATCTCTAGCCTGAATATAGTGCTCCTTGATGAGTTCGTTAGGGATCACTAGATTTGTCACCCCAGGACGCCAAATCTTCGACCAGGGGCTCCCCGGCTTGTGAGTCAAGTTTGATAGAGCCGGTCCGGAAAAGCTCCCATAGACGTCAAAGATGCTCTTTAGCGATCCTAACTCCGCTTGGGTTGGCTCTGATCGATCAAATATGAGCCTCGATAGCCAACTCGGTTCGATCGGATTGCTCCTGAACGGTTTCAGCATCCGATACAGGTTCGGCAACACGGGACCATATTGCCACGCTTGCACTTGCTCGTTTATGAGCGGCTCGCCATGCGTTGCCATATGCCAACCGTGCGCCATGTAGACGAGCTTCATGACTTGGAGAGGCGTGAGCGTCCTACCGGCATCTTTTGCCAAGCCTAGGATGTAATTTGCAGCGCGAGTCGAAGACGTCATTCTCCACCTCCACGCACCGCCAACAAATCCAAAAATTTCTTCGCTTCGGCGTGGGATCCGGGAGCATTGGCCGTAGCCATCTCGAGTCCCTCCTATCGCAGACACAATTTTGTTCCGCGTTCGTTCACGCACTATATAGCGATTGATTAATGATTTGGCTACCCAGGAGTGATTTCGCCCCCCTCGGCAGGAGGGGGGCGACGTCTTTCCTAGTACCCGCCGATCCGGGCATACCGGTCGCGGTGGTAGCTCTGGCCGCCGTAGGTGGCTTCCGCCGCCCGGGCGCGCTTCAGATAGAGGCCGGCGTCGTGGGCGTCGGTCATGCCGATGCCCCCGTGCATCTGCACCATCTCGTTGGAGACCAGGTGCAGGGTGTCGCCCATCTTGGCCTTGGCCAGGGACACCAGTTCCGGCACGTCCTTGGAGTTGTCGTCGATGGCCGCCAGGGCCGCCTCGACGCAGGAGCGCGACAGTTCCAGGTCGGTGAACATCTTCGCCGCCCGGTGCTGCAGGGCCTGGAAGCTGCCGATCAGCTGGCCGAACTGCACCCGGGTCTTCAGGTAGTCGAGGGTGACCTCGAAGGCCTGCAGGGCCGCGCCGAGCATCTCGGCGGCCAGGCCCGCGCGGGCCCGGTCCAGGGTCTGCTCAAGCAGGTCATAGCCGTTGTCGGCCGCGCCCAGCACCGCATCGGCGCCGACCTCGACGCCGTCGAAGGTGACCACCGCCGCGCCGCGGCTGTCGGCCAGCTTCAGCGCCTTGCGGCTCAGGCCCTTGGCGTCGGCCGGCACGAGGAACAGGGTGATCCCCTCCTTGTCGCCGGGCTTGCCCGATGTGCGGGCGCTGACCACGAACAGGCCGGCGGCCATGCCTTCCAGCACGAAGGTCTTGGAGCCGGTCAGCTTGTAGCCGGCGCCGCTCTTGGCCGCCGCCAGGGCGACCTTTTCCGGATGGTGGTGCGGGCCTTCGTCGATGGCCAGCGTGCCGATCAGCTCGCCCGAGGCGATCTTCGGCAGCCAGGCCTCCTTCTGCGCGTCCGTGCCGCCGAGAATGATGGCGGAGGCGGCGGCCAGGGCCGATGACAGCAGCGGGGAGGCGGTCAGGGTGCGGCCGGTCTCCTCCAGGATCAGGCCCAGGCTCAGGTAGCCGAAGTCCGAGCCGCCGTATTCCTCGGGGATGATGACCCCGGTCCAGCCCATCTCGGCCATCTCGGCGAAGGCGGCGGGATCGAAGGCTTCCGGACGGCCGGAATCACGCACCTTGCGGAAGGCGGTGACGGGGGACTTTTCCTGGGTCCAAGTCTTTGCCGCGTCGCGCAGCATGCTTTGTTCTTCGGTCAGAACGGCCATGGTTTGGTTTTCCTCTTGAACGTCGTTGATGGGGTTATTGGTGGTCAAGCAGACCGAGGATCCGCTTGGAGATGATGTTGTTCTGGATCTCGGCGGAGCCGCCGTAGATCGTCGTCGCCTTGCCGCCGAGCCAGACGCGCACGGCGTTGAGTTCGGCCGCGGTGAACTCCTCGCCCTCCCAGCCCAGGCCCTGGCTGCCCATGATTTCCAGCATCAGCTCGGCCCGATCCTGGCCGACCTTGGAGCCGGCGTTCTTCATGATCGAGGTGGCGGCGCTGGGTCCTGAGTTGGAGCGGGATTCCGCCGCCGCCCGCATCAGGGTCAGCATGAAGGCCTTGGCCTCCATCTGGTGCTGGGTGACGCGGGTGCGCAGCTCGCCGTCAATGATCCGGCCGTTTTCATCCTCGCCCACATACTTCTTGGCCAGCACGTCCAGGGGTCCGCCGCCAAACAGGGCCGCCGCGCCGCCGCCGCCTGACAGGCTGGAGCGCTCGTGCTGCAGCAGCCGCTTGGCGATGGTCCAGCCGCCGTTCAGCGGCCCGACCAGGTTTTCCTTGGGGACCTTCACATCGGTGAAGAAGGTCTCGCAGAAGGGGGAATTGCCGCTGATCAGCTGGATCGGCCGCACCTCCACGCCGGGATCGGCCATGTCGATCAGCAGGAAGCTGATGCCTTCATGCTTGCGGGACGTGTCCGTGCGCACCAGGCAGAAACACCACTGGGCCCATTGGGCGCCGGAGGTCCAGATCTTCTGGCCGTTGACCAGGAAGTGGTCGCCCTTGTCCTCGGCCTTGGTGGCCAGGCTGGCGAGGTCCGATCCCGCGCCGGGCTCGGAGAAGCCCTGGCACCATTGCAGCGTCCCTTTGACGATCGGCGGGATGTGCCGCTGCTTCTGCGCCTCGTTGCCGTATTCCAGCAGCGTCGGGCCGAACATCATCACCCCCATGCCGCCGATGGGGTTCCAGGCGCCGATCTTGGCCATCTCCTGCTGGATGACCTTGGCCTCGGCGCCCGAAAGCCCCGCCGCGCCGTACTCCTTCGGCCAGGTGGGCACGCCCCAGCCCTTGGCGCCCATGGCGTCACGCCAGGCGGTGTAGTCGGCGGTGTCCGCCGCCGCCCCCTCGCGCATCATCATCAGCCCCTTGCCCTTCAGCGAGGGGGGAAAGTTGGCCTCCAGCCAGGTTCGCGCCTCGGCGCGGAAGGCGTCGAGATCGCCGCCGCCGAAATCAGCCATGAAAAATCTCCGTCAAAAGAAGGTCGTGGGAAAAAAGGATGCAGGTCATTGGTGGTCCAGGAGCCCGAGGATCCGCTTGGAAATGATGTTGTTCTGGATCTCGGCGGAGCCGCCGAAGATGGTCCAGGCCTTGCCCGACAGCCAGCCGCGCACGGCCTGCAGCTGCTCGGGGGTGAAGTCGTCCCCCTCCCAGCCCAGGCCCTGATGGCCGAGGATCTCCAGGGTCAGCTCGGCCTTGTCCTGGCCGATCCGGGTGGAGGAGTTCTTCAGGATCGAGGTGGTGGCGCTGGGGTTCACATTGCCCCGGGACTCGGCGGCGATGCGCTGCAGGGTCAGGGCGTGGGCCTTGGCGTCGATCATGGTGTTGGCCACGCGGGTGCGCAGGTCCGCGTCGGCGATGCGGCCCTTGTCGTCCACGCCGATGAATTCCTTGGCCAGGTCGACCAGGTTCGGCCCCGCCAGCATCCGCCCGCCGCCCTGGCCGGAGCGCTCGTGCTGCAACAGCCGCTTGCCGATGGTCCAGCCGTGGTTTTCCGGGCCCAGCATGTCGGTCTTTTCCACCCGGGCGTCGGTGAAGAAGGTCTCGCAGAATGGGGAGGAGCCGGCGATCAGCTTGATCGGCCGGGTCTCGACCCCGGGCTGGCGCATGTTGATCAGCACGAAGCTGATGCCCTCGTGCTTCTTGGTGGTGTCGGTCCGCACCAGGCAGAAGCACCAGTCGGCCCATTGAGCGCCGGAGGTCCAGATCTTCTGGCCGTTGACCACCCAGTGGTCGCCACGGTCCTCCAGCTTGGTCTGCAGGGCCGCCAGGTCCGACCCGGCGCCGGGCTCGGAATAGCCCTGACACCAGCGCAGCTCGCCGCGAACGATGGGCGGAATGTGCTGCTGCTTCTGCGCCTCCGTGCCGTATTCGAGCAAGGTTGGGCCGAACATGCTGGTGCCCATGCCGACGATGGGATTGGCCACGCCCATGGCGGCCATCTCCTGCTGCAGCACGCGGGCCTCGGCGGGGGTCAGGCCGCCGCCGCCGTAGGCCTTCGGCCAGGTCGGGGCGCCCCAGCCCTTTTCGCCGATCCGCTGGCGCCACAGGTCCATGTCGCCGCTCGGCTTGCCGCCGCCCATGAAGGCGTCGGTGATCGCCTCGGCCTGGCCGACCAACGCGGCCGGAACGTTCGCCTGCAGCCATTCGCGGGCATCGAGGCGGAAGGCCTCCTGCTCGCCTCCGAAATCAGCCATGGTCTTCTCCCGATAATTGTTTTTGTTTTTTCGATATTTACTGGTGATCGAGCAGGCCGAGCACCCGCTTGGCCACCACGTTCAGATTGATCTCCGAGGTGCCGCCCTCGATGGAATTGCCCTTCGAGCGCAGCATGGCCTTCAGCGCCGCGGTTTCGTGGGCCGCGAACCCCTCGCCCTCCCAGCCGAGGCCCTGCAGGCCCATGGCCTCCACCGTCAGCTCGTTGCGCTCCTGCGCCAGTTTCGCGCCAGCGTATTTCATGATCGAGGTCGCCGCGCTGGGCCCCGCGCCGGACTTGGCCTCCAGGGCCGCGCGCTGGGCAGTGAGGTTGAACGCCTTGGCCTCCATCTGGTGGGCGGCGATCCGGGCGCGCAGGTCGGTGTCCGCCAGCCTGTCGGCGTCGTCGACGCCCACATAGTGCCGGGCGACCTGCGCCACGCCCCCGGCCACGGTGGCCGCGCCGATATTGCCGGCGCCGAGGCTGGCGGAGATGTTCTGCCGCTCGAACTGCAGCAGCCGCTTGGCGATGGTCCAGCCGGCGTTGACCTGGCCGACCAGGTTCTCCTTGGGGACCTTCACATCGGTGAAGAAGGTCTCGCAGAACTGCGAGGCGCCGCTGATCATCTTGATCGGCCGGGTTTCGACCCCCGGGGTCTTCATGTCGATGAGGATGAAGCTGATCCCCTCATGCTTCTTGGCGGTGTCGGTGCGCACCAGGCAGAAGCACCAGTCGGCGAGGTTGGCGCCGGAGGTCCAGATCTTCGAGCCATTGATCAGATAGTGGTCGCCCTTGTCCTCGCACTTGGTGGCCAGGGAGGCGAGGTCGGAGCCGGCGCCGGGCTCGGAATAGCCCTGGCACCAGCGGATGGCGCCGGTGACGATATTGGGGATGTGCCGCTGCTTCTGCGCTTCCGTGCCGAACTCCAGCAGGGTGGGGCCGAACATCATCACCCCCATGCCGCCGATGGGGTTCCAGGCGCTCAAGGCGGCCATTTCCTGTTGCAGCACCCGGGCGTGGGCCGGGGTCAGGCCGCCGCCGCCGTATTGGGTCGGCCAGGTGGGCGTGCCCCAGCCGCGCTCGCCCATGGCCGCCCGCCAGGCGTCGGCCTTGGCGTTTCCCGCCAGCTGGCCGGTCATATAGGCCATGCCCTGGCCCTTGAGCTCGGCCGGGAAGGCGCCCGCGAGCCAGTCGCGGATCTCCCCGCGGAAGGCGTCCAGCGCCTCCGATCCGAAATCAGCCATGTCAATCGTCCCGAAATTTATCTTTAATATTCAATAGGTTCTAAAGTCTACGCTCAACGCTCGTCATCCCGGCCGCAGCGCAGCGGAGAGCCGGGACCCAGGGGCCAAGCCCACCAATACTGCGACCCCGCTGGATCCCGGCTCTCCGGCCGGGATGACGCGGGATTGGGCTGAAACCTTCCCGTCAGCAGCTCCTATTGGTGGTCCAGCAGGCCCAGCACCCGCTTGGACACCACGTTCAAGTTCACCTCCGAGGTGCCGCCCTCGATGGAATTGCCCTTCGAGCGCAGCCAGCCGCGCACGGCGGTCTGTTCGGCGGGGGTGAAGGTCTCTCCCTCCCAGCCCAGCCCTTGCGCGCCCATGGCCTCGACCATCAGCTCGGAGCGTTCCTGGGCCATGGTGGCGGCCACGTACTTGATGATCGAGGTGGCCGCGCTCGGCCCCTTCGAGGCCCGCGATTCCGCCTCGACGCGCCGTATGGTCAGGAAGAAGGCCTGCATCTCCATGCGGTTCTTGGTGATCCGCGCCCGCAGATCGGCGTCCGCCAGGACGCCGGTCGCATCGACGCCGATGTAGCTCTTGGCGATCTCGCCCAGGTCCCCGGCCGCGCCGCCGGCGCCGCCCCCCGAGCCCATGCCGCCGGAGATGTTCTGCCGCTCGTACTGCAGCAGCCGCTTGGCGATGTCCCAGCCGCCGTTGAGCTTGCCCACCAGCTGGGCCTTGGGGACCTTCACGTCGGTGAAGAAGGTCTCGCAGAAGGGCGAGGAGCCGGAGATCAGCTGGATCGGCCGGGTCTCGACGCCGGGGCTCTTCATGTCGATCAGCAGGAAGCTGATCCCCTCGTGCTTCTTGGCCGTGTCCGTCCGCACCAGGGCGAAGATCCAGTCGGCATGGTCGGCGTAGGAGGTCCAGATCTTGGAACCGTTGACCAGGTAGTGGTCGCCCTTGTCCTCGCAGCGGGTGGCCAGACCCGCCAGGTCCGACCCCGCGCCGGGCTCGGAATAGCCCTGGCACCAGCGGATCTCGCCCTTGATGATCTTGGGCAGGTATTCGCGCTTCTGTTCCTCGTTGGCGTATTCCAGCAGCACCGGGCCCAGCATCCAGATGCCGAAGGAGGCCAGCGGGGTCATGTAGCCGCCCCGGGTCAGCTCCTGGTTCAGCACCCGCGCCTGTTCGGCGGTGAGGCCGCCGCCGCCGTAGTCCTTCGGCCAGGACGGAGCCGTCCAGCCCTTGGCGCCCATGGCCGCCTGCCAGCGGCGGAAGGGGGATGTGTCGTTCGCGAACCGCCGGCCGCCCCACACGGCCTCCTCGTCGACGCCCGGATTCTTGGCCCGCAGCTCGGCCGGATAGTTGGCCTCCAGCCACCCCCGCGTCTCCGCGCGGAACACCTCCAGATTGTCGGCGCCAAAATCGGCCATCGGCGTTCTCTCCAGGCTGGGTTTCTTCGACTTGCCCCTAACTTACCGCAGGCAAGTTTGGGAGCAAGCAGAGTCGAACAAGCGTTTCAATCGGCTGCGTCAATTCTCCCCCATGCGGGGGCTCCGCAATCGCCGCGTAAACCGCTATGATTGCGACGCCGAAATTTTCAATGGACGGGCATGAGCATCCTACGCGACCTGAGGCCGGCGGCCCTTGAGGCGGCCCCGATCGTGTCGGCCGTGCTGGTGCTCGGCGCGGGGGTCATGCTGCTGGTCTCCGGCGCGACCCCCTCCGATCCCGACCGGTTCAACTGGCTGGCCGCCATCGCGCCCCTGTGGCTGATCGAGATCAGCCACTTCCTCTCCTCGATCCTGGGCCTGCTGCTGGTGCTGCTGGCCTTCGGCCTGCGCCGGCGGCTGGACGCGGCCTGGGTGGCCTCGATGACCGTGATGGCCCTGGCCGCGGTGCTGGCCCTGCTCAAGGGCTTCAACTGGGGGCAGACCGTGGCCCTGGCCCTGGTGTTCCTGGCCCTCGCCCCCCTGCACGCGGCCTTCCCGCGCACCTCGCGCCTGACGCGGATGGAGATCACCCCCGGCTGGCTGGCCTCGGCGGTGGCGGTGGTGGTCGGGGCCTGCGCGGTGGGCTGGTGGTCCTTCTCCAATCCCTACTACTCCGACACCCCCTTGTGGAAGGTGTTGTCCGACCCGGACGCGACCCGCAGCTTGCGCGCCTCCGCCGGCGCGGCGATCTTGCTGCTGGCCGTGGGCCTCTGGCGGCTGGTGGCCACCGCCGCCACCCCGCCCATCGTCGGCGACCAGGATCCGGACTTCGAAAAGGTCCGCGACATCCTCTCCCGGGCCGAGGAGCCGGAGCCCTCCGCCAACCTCGCCCTGCTGGGCGACAAGCGCTTCCTCTTCTCCCAGTCCGGCGACAGCTTCCTGATGTTCGGGGTGCGCGGCCGTTCCTGGATCGCCCTCGGCGCCCCGGTCGGCAAGCGCGAGGAGCGGATGGAGTTGCTCTGGCGCTTCCGCGAGCTGGCCGACGCCCACGCCGCCCGGCCCGGTCTCTACGGCATCGGCCCCGACGTCCTGCCCGAGGTGGTGGAGCTGGGGTTCTCGATCCAGAAGACCGGCGAATCCGCCACCGTCCCCCTCGACCAGTTCTCCCTGCAGGGCCGCCGGCGCGAGGTGCTGCGCCGCAACTGGCGCAAGGCCGGGGAGACCGGCGCCTGCTTCGAGGTCCTGGACCACGCGCAGGTCGAGACCGAGATGGCCGAGCTGCGCCGGGTCTCCGACGCCTGGCTCACCCACCACGCCGGCGGCGACAAGAAGTTTTCCATGGGCGGGTTCGAGGAGCGCTACGTCGCCGAATTCCCCTGCGCGGTGGTGCGGGTCGACGGCGCCATCGCCGCCTTCGCCACCATCTGGACCACCGGCGACAAGTCCGCCTTCTCCATGGACCTGATGCGCTACGCCGACGAGGCGCCCAAGAACGTCATGGACTATCTGTTCGTCGAACTGCTGCACTGGGGCAAGGCCGACGGCTACACCGCCTTCGAATTCGGCGCGGCCCCCCTCGCCGGCCTGGAGGACCGCCCCCTGGCGCCGATCATGTCCCGGGTGGGCCGGCTGCTCTTCGAGCGCGGCGAGGAGCTCTATAATTTCCGCGGCGTGCGTCGCTACAAGGACAAGTACGACCCGGTCTGGCAGCCCCGCTACATCGCCGCCCCGCACAAATGGACCATCCCGATCCTGATGGCCGACATCGGCCTGCTGTCCTCCGGCGGCATGTCGGGCCTGACCCGGCGACCGAAGAAGGACGAGGCGAAGGCGGTGGGGCCGGCGCTGCCGGAGGCGGCGTAGCCGCCGTGTGAACTGGACGGCGCATCGGATCGCCGCCAGCCCACCCGGCGCATGTCGCCGACAAACAAATTCCCGTCACCCCCGGGCTTGTCCCGGGGGCAAGGGATCACAGACGGTGAAGTGGCCGCACCTGGGCTCCATCACGTCCCGTTCGTGTTCCCCTGCCCCCCGGGACAAGCCCGGGGTGACGATAAAAATAGATGAATCATACAAACCCGGAATTGCGCTGGTGGAACGTAGGACCCTGCCGCTATTCGGTCCGCTCGACGATGCCGACAAGGCGCGTTTCGAGCAGCCGGCGTCACTACAATTCGTGGTCGAACGCCGCTGTTTCCGCTGACGGTTCGGCCACACGGACTTCGTCGAGATCCGCCTGGGTAAAATCATCCAGGCCCAGCACCTCGCGGTCGCGGCGCTTGAGACGCTGGTACTCGGCGGCCGAGATCATGACCGTCAGGTCAAGGCCGTTGCGCGTCACCACGACCGGTTCGACCAAGGCGACATCCTGAAAGCGACCGGCTTCCCTCTGGAAGTCTGTCGACGTCACCCGAACCATCGGCCTAACCTTCCTCCCGCTGTTTAGGTTGGTCAGAACAGTTGGAATCTCTGTCCATTGCACGCCGCGTCGCTCTCGGCTTCGGTTCAATATGAACCTTAACCGAACAACGTTCTCCGAATCGGTTCACACTCCCACGCTCAAGCTTGTCTCACGCGTCGCGGAGGACCCGTGGCGCAAGGAGAGCCGAACCATGATCCGGTCGCTGTTGACCATAGCCTTCCTGCTGGGCGTCCTGATCAGCTTGGTCCTGCCGGCGCCCGCGCCGCGCGGCGGCGACGTCGCCTATCTCAGGGCCGGGGCGGCGGCGCGCTAGGGGCTGGGCCGTCAGAGCAGGCGAAGATCGGCGAAGTGTTCGGCCAACTCGGCGTTCGGCGTCTTGGCGAGGTCCTTCTGCACCTCACTGGCCACCTTCGCCGTCGTCGCTGCGTCGAGGCCGGCCTTGAGATCGGTCATGGCATGGGCGGGGGCGACCAGCACCAGCCGTTCGAACGCGCCGTCCGCGCCGGCCGCGTTCAGGCTGACCGCCACCTCGGTCGCGAAGCGCTGCTTGTCCACCTGATGCAAATCCGTGCGGGGCTCGACCGCGTGGTGGGCGGAATTGGCGCTCTCATGACCCCGACCGGGCCGCTCGGCGCCCAGGTCGCGGGTGGTGCTGTGGATCTCGGCGGAGTCGAACTCGCGCTGGGTGGCGTAGGCGCCCGTCTCGGCGTTCTTCTCGACAAATCGCGCGCGACCGCCATCGGCGATCACGTACCAGGTCTTGGGCTGTCGCATGGGGGATCCTTCGGCGCCGGATGGCGCGTTTGACCCGTAACGCGTGAGCGGCTCGAACGGTGCATCACGGGATGAAAATCCCTAGGCCGCCGCCGTCATCGCCCGCCGGTAGGGCTCCAGGTCCCAGCCCGGATACCGCGCCTGGGCCCGGGCCAGGGTGGTCGGCGTCCAGAACGGATCCCCCGGGCGCTTCACCCCGAAACAGGCCAGCTGCTCCGGCGTCGCATGGTTGAAGATCCGCGACCAGGGCTTCAGGTGATGGAAGGCCCAGGCATGGAAGCCGATCGCGTCGTTCCCCGCCGCCTTGAAGCAGGTCATCAGGGCGTAGCGATAGCCGCCAGGAGCGGTGATGTTGGTGCCCCGGTGGAAGATGTCGATCCCATAGGGAACGACCGAGCCCGCCGGGGCGGCGCTGGAGCGGGCGTGCGCCACGAGGCCCGACTGCAGCGCCGCCTGCTCGCCCGGATCCCGCGACAGGGAGGCTTCGGGGCCGGCCACCGTGAGGCTGTCGGGACGGGTGACGAAGTTCATCGCCCCCGTCTCGTCGGTCACGTCGCTGAAATAGCAGAGGATGGTCACCGAATTCAGATGCGCGTCCTCGGCGGGGGCGGTGAGGGTGTGGTTGGCGAAATCGGTGTGGAAGGGCTGGTCGTAGTCGGCGTCGCCGGCGAACTTGGCCCAGGCCTGGCACTGGTAGACATGCACCTGTTCGGCGCCCAGGGCCGCCTTGGCGAAGGCGATCAGCGCCGGATGCACCCCGATCAGGTTCAGCGCCTGGGAGCAGTCGATGGGCACCGGCTGGACGTCCTTGAACTGAGCCGGATTGAACCGGCCCACCTCGCCGGGCTTGGCCTTGACCATGGGATCGCCCACCCGGTCCGCCAGGCCGAACACCGCCTCGAAATCCGCGCGCACGGCGGCCACCTCACCCGGGGTGAAGAAGTCCTGGATGACCACCGCTCCATCAGCGCGCCATGTCGCCAGGTCGGTCTCGGTGAAGCGGTCGATCATGCTGCTGTCCTCGCTATGCCCGTTTTTCTGGACCGGGGCCAAGCTCGGAGCCGCCGTCGATCGCTTAGTCGCCAGTGTTTTCCGAGGCGGGACCCTGGTCAAGAACGGCCTCGACGCGGACTGTGAACGCGAGTGACGGCTCCATCGTGATCGCGCCATCTACCACCGAGCCGCTCCTCTGCTCGTCATCCCGGCCGGAGCGCCCTTGCGCGGAGAGCCGGGACCCAGGGGGTTCGCACGGGCCGGTGGGTTTGGCTCCTGGGTCCCGGCTCTCCGCTTCGCTCCGGCCGGGATGACGAGCAGAGAGATGGCGCGTCCAGTGGAACACCGGCCAGGACGGGTCGAAAGGGGATCATCCCCCTAATACCGCGTCTGATTGCCCCTCGTGACGATCCCCGCCAGACTGAGGGCGTGGGCCGCCATGGCCATCACCCCGACGGCGGCGAGCAGCATCAGGAAGCGGTAGGGGATCAGCCTCGGGCCCCGCGCCAGGTTCGGCGGGTGCGCCCCACGCCAGCCGCAGACCAGGCCGATGGCCGCGAACAGGGCCATCAAGCCCAGGGTGACTGTCCAATCCATGCGGCGCATGTGGCCGTCCCGGCGGCCGGCCGCAACCTTTTGTTAACTCCTTAACCGCCCGTTAACCACGTTCAGGCATCCATCGTGCGGGCGCGCCGGCCCCTGTCCAACGGTCATCCACAGGAGATCGGGCTGAACACCAGATTTAGCGTTAATGTCGCGTTTACACACAAGAGATCGCCCCCTAGCGTCAAATCTCAGTGCTGGGGAGAGCGATTCGGATGAGCTCGGTTGCGCCTTGGAGCGTCAAGGGCATCGACCCCAAGGCCCGGGAGATCGCAAAGGATCTCGCCCGCCGGTCGGGGCTGACGCTGGGCGAGTGGCTCAACCAGGTGATCCTCGAGGACGGCGGCGTCGAGCTTGACGACGAACCCGCCCCCGCTCCCGCGCCGACCCCGCGCCAGTCCGCGGCGTCGTCATCCGCCAGTAACGTAGCAAGTCACGCCGCCAGGGCGGTGGCCGACGATCCGCCCTTCAGCCACCCCTCCTTCACCGGCCGGACCTATTCGGACCAGCCGCCGACACCGCGCGGGACCTTCGGCGCCGCCGGCGCCTATCGCCGCATCGAGGTCCCCGAACACCCCGGCGACGAGGTGTTCCGGGTCACCGAGGCCCTCGACCGGCTCTCGGCCCGCATCGAGGCGGCCGAGCACCGCTCGACCCTGGCCATCAGCGGCATCGACCAGTCGGTTACCGGCCTGGTCTCGCGCCTTGGCGCCAATGAGCGCGAGCAGACCGCCGTCGCCGCCCGTTTCGAGGGCGCGGTCGACGACATGCGCGTCGAGCAGGCGCGGATCACTGAACGCCTGCGCCGCACCGAGCAGGACGCCGCCGGCCCGCGTTCGGTGGAGGCCCTGCGCTCCATGGAGGCGGCCCTGGCCAAGGTCGCCGGCCACCTCTACGAGGGCGAGGCCCGCACCCGGGAGACCCTGACCGAGCTGCGCCGCGACATCGACCAGCTGGCCGACCGCCAGCCGACCGCCGCGGCTACGGCCGACGTGATCGAGGCCGTGGTCTCCCGCATCAGCGCCCGGCTGGAGCAGGCCGAGGCCCGCACCACCGAGGCCATGCGCGGCCTGGAGATATCCTTCGCCGGCCTCGACGGACGGCTGGGCTCGGCGGAGGCCCGGATCGAGGGCCGCGCCACCGACACCGGCCTCGAACAGCTCGCCGCCAGCCTCTCCGCCCGAGTCGACGCCGCCCGCGAGGAAATGGCCGAAAAGATCCGCGCCACGGCCGACGGCCGCTTCGAGCGCATGGAACGCACCATCGAGGAGATGACCGGCCATGTTCAGGCCGCTGAACGGCGCTCGGCGTCCGCTATTGAGCGCATGGGCCATGAGGTGCTGCGCATGGCCGACACCCTGAACCGCAAGGTCGAAAGCGCCGAAAGCCGCTCCACCGCCGCCATCGAGCAGGTGGGCGGCGAGGTCTCGCGCCTGGCCGACGCCATGGAGGGCCGCCTGAACCGCATCGACGGCGCCGGCGCCCAGGCCCTGGAAAAGCTCGGCTCCGAGATCGCCAAGATCACCGAACGGCTCACCGAGCGTATCGCCTCGGCCGAGCGCCGCTCCGCCCAGGCCATTGACGACGTGGGCGACACCGTCAGCCGCATCTCCGAGCGGATGCAGGACAAGCAGGAGCGGGTCTCCTCCGAACTCGCCGACCGCATCCGCCAGAGCGAGGAGCGCACGGCGCGTCTCCTTGAGGACGCCCGCCTGCGCATCGACAGCCGGCTCGCGGAAACCCAGCGCCGGTCGGCCGAGACCCCCGACGCGGGTCTCGCCCACCTCAGCGCCCCCGCCTTTGCCGCGCAGCCCGAGCCGGCCGCGGCCTTCCCCGAACCCGCCTTTCCGGCGCCGGCCTTCCCGGCCGCCGGCCTGCCTGAGTCCACCCTGGCCGACCCCACCGTCGCCCCGTTTGGGGAGCGGAGCTTCGCTTCCGAGGCGCCGGCCGCGTGGCCCGCGCCGCAAACCGCGCCCCAAGTCACCGGCTTTTCCACCCGCTTCGCCGGCCTGCCCTCGCCCAGCGAAATGCCGCCGCCCCCGGTGATCGCCCCGGCGCCCCGCTTCGCGGAGTCCCAGGCTTTCGAGGCCACGCCCTTCGAGGCCACGCCCTTCGAAACCCAAGCCTTCGAAACCAGGCCCTTCGACGACGAACCCGCCCCTCACGCGGGCGACCGCGGCCGGGTGGACCCGGACGGCTTCCTGATCCCCGAGGATCCCCTGGAGGCGGCCTTGGCCGCCTCAAGCGCCGGCCCCCGGGCGAACGTTTTCGGCGAGGCGGCCGACGAAGAGGCTGGCGAGGCGATGTTCGCCCCGCCGCTGTCCACCAAGTCGGTGATCGAGCAGGCCCGCGCCGCCGCCCGCGCCAGCAGCGAGCAGGCCGGATCCGGTCGGGGCAAGGACAAGGACCGCAACCCGCCCAGCGGCGGCCTTTTCGGCGGGCTCGGCCGGTCCTCGGACCGCAAGGCCAAGGGCCGCGAGGGCGCGGCCCTGCGCACGGGCCTGTTGATGACCGGCGCCGCCGCCTTCGCCGGGGTGGCCATGGCCGGCTACGAGCTCCTGGGCGCCAAGCCCGGGGGACCGCTGCCCAGCCGGGTCGCCGACGCCCTCGGCGGCAGGGCCGTCCCGGTCCCCGCCAAGCCCCTCGCCGTCGAGGTGGGCGAACCCATCGTCGCCATGGCGCTGTCGCCCAAGCCCCTGGCCCCCGGCGCGGCCCTGCCCGGCGAGGCCATCCCGGCCTCCGCCGCCAGGATCGCCGCCCCCAGCCCGGACGCGGCGGCCTTCTACGCCGACGGCGCCCGCCGTATCGAGGCCCACGACAACACCGGGGTCGAGGACCTGCGCAAGGCCGCCAACCTCGGCTACGCCCCCGCCCAGTTCTACCTCGCCAAGCTCTACGAGATGGGCGACGCCGGGCTGAAGAAGGACGTGGACGAGGCCCGCCGCTGGACCGAACGCGCCGCCGAGGGCGGCGACAAGAAGGCCATGCACAACCTCGCCCTCTACTATTTCGAAGGTACGGGCGGGGGAAAGAACACCACCATCGCCGCCCAGTGGTTCCGCCGGGCCGCTGACCTCGGTCTCGTGGACAGCCAGTACAACCTGGGCCGCCTCTACGAGGAGGGCTTCGGGGTCAGCCAGAACCCGGCCGAGGCCTACAAGTGGTACCTGATCGCGGCCAAGGGCGGCGACGCCGAATCCCGCGCCAGCGCTCAGCGGCTCAAGCGGAATTTGTCCGCCGAGGCCCAGACCGCCGCCGAACGCGCCGCCGGCGCCTTCCTGGCCCAGGGCCCCAAGGCGCCGGGCGCCATGGCCGCCCTGGCGCCGGCGCCCGGGGGCGGCGACCTCGCCAACGCCCAGAAGGCCCTCTCCCGCCTCGGCTACTACCAGGGCCCCGCCGACGGCGCGGCCTCGCCGGCCCTGAAACTGGCCATCGCCGCCTACCAGCGCGACCAGCACATGGCCCCCACCGGCCAGCTCGACACCCAGCTGTCCCAGCTATTCGGCGCGATCGCGCAGTAGGGGCGCTCTTGTCCTCCCCGCGTGCGGGGAGGTGTCAGCGAGCGCAGCGAGATGACGGAGCAAGTGCGCCGCCTCCACTTGCCCCTCCGACGCGTCGCTTTGCTCCGCGCCACCTCCCCGCACGCGGGGAGGAATGGGTGGGTCCGCCGCCCTAATCCCGCGCCAGACTCCCCCAGCCGATCGCATGCGCCCGCTCGCCCCCCAGGGCGACCACAAATGGCCGCCCCGCGAACAGCGGCGCGAAGGCGGCATCCCGCACGTTCAGCCCCCCCGCATAGGCGCCGAAGGCCGGCAGCACCACCCGCGCCCCATCGGTGACGAAACACCGCCGCCGCACTGAGCGACCCCGGGCCACCACCCGCGCGCAGGGGTGCAGGTGGCCGGCGACCTCGCCGGGTTGCGGACCAGGCATCGGCTCGTGGCGCAGGATCAGGGCGCCGATGGCGATCTGGTCCACCGGCTCGCCGGGCAGGGCGCGGGGGCCATCGGCGTCGTGGTTGCCGATCACCCACACCAGCCGGGCCGCCGCCGCCAGGTCCAGCAGCCGGCCGACATCCGTCGGCGCCAGACGGCCCTCGGCGCGGCCGTCGTGCAGGGTGTCCCCCAGCAGGATCACCTGCGAGGGCCGCAGGTCCGCCACCTCGGCGGCGAGGCGCGCGAGGGTGTCGGCGGTGTCGTAGGGGGGCAGCATCTGGCCCCGGGCCGCATAGGCCGACCCCTTCTCCAGATGCAGGTCCCCCGCCACCAGGCTCCGCGCCGCCGGCAGCCACATTGCGCCGGAGCGGCGCAGGTGGGCCGCGTCGTCGGCGAGGGTCACGGCGACGGAGCCGCAGGGCAGGGGACGGGGCGCGGCGGCGGTCATGTTGGGATGGACGGCGAGGCCCGCGCTCACGCCATCGCCTCCTCGACCAGGGCGTCCAGGGCGGCGGCCTCCAGCACCATGTCGGCGGCGCGGCCGGGCACGCGCTCGCGGCCGATCTCCACCAGGATCGGCACGGAAAAGGGCGACAGCTTGGGCAGGTTGAGCACGCGGATATGACCCTTGATTCGCCTCAGAAGATCACCGAGCCGGCCGATGTCCAAGAGGCCTGCCGCCGCGTCGGTGCGGGCACAGCGCAGCAGCAGGTGGTCCGGTTGGTGGCGGTGCAGCACGTCATAGATCAGGTCGCTGGAGAAGGTCACCTGCCGGCCGGACTTCTCCTGGCCGGGAAACCGCCGCTCGATCAGGCCGCTGATCAGGGCGCACTGGCGGAAAGAGCGCTTCATGATGAAGCTCTCCTCCAGCCAGGCCTCCAGGTCGTCCCCCAGCATGTCCTCCTGGAACAGCTCGGCGAAATCCAGGTTGTCCATGGGCTCCAGGGCCCAGATGCAGACGGCGTAGTCGTTGGCCACATAGCCCACCGGCCCCACCCCCAGCCGGTCGAGCCGGCGGGTGAGCAGCATGGCCAGGGTCGCGTGCGCCAGCCGGCCCTCGAAGGGGTAGCAGACCAGGAAATGCCGTCGTCCGTGGGCGAAGGTTTCGATCAGCAGTTCGTCCGGCTGTGGAATGCCCGAATGGTCCTTCTGCACCTCCAGCCATTCGCGCACGTCGTCGGGCAGCTTCCGCCACGAGGCCTCGTCGTGGATCATCCGCCGCACCCGCTTGGCCAGGTAGGTCGACAGGGGGAATTTCGAGCCGCCCCAGCTGGGGATCTTCGGGTCCGTCGCGTTGGAGCGCGACACGAACACGTCCAGCCCGGCGATGCCCTCGAACCGCCACACCTGGCCGCCGAACAGGAAGGTGTCGCCGGCGGTCAGCCCCTCGACGTACCATTCCTCGATCTCGCCGACCTTGCGCCCCGGCCCGCCCCGCCGGCTGCCCAGGCGGATGTTCACCACCGCCGCGCCGACGATGGCGCCGGCGTTCAGCCGGTGGCTGAGGGCCGTGCGCCCGTCCCGCACCCGCCACAGGCCGTCGCGGCCGAGGATGATGCGGCGGAAATGGTCGTAGTTCTTCAGCGCGTAGCCGCCGGTGGAGACGAAATCGAGCACACCGTCGAAATCCTCCCGGGTCAGGTGCGCATAGGGCTGCGCGGTCTTGATCTCCGCATACAGACCATCGGCCGAGAACGGCTCGCCGCAGGCGCAGCCCATGATGTGCTGGGCCAGCACGTCAAGGGCGCCGTCGCGGATCGGATCGCCGTCCAGGGCGTTCTCCGCCACCGCCTCGCGGGCGGCCTGGCACTCCAGCATCTCGAAGCGGTTGGCGGGCACCAGCAGGGCCCGGGACGGCTCATGCAGGGTGTGGTTGGCCCGGCCGATCCGCTGCACCAGCCGGGAGGATCCCTTGGGCGCGGCCAGCTGAATGACCAGGTCCACCGCCCCCCAGTCGATGCCGAGATCGAGGGTCGAGGTGCAGACCACCGCCCGCAGCTCCCCCCGCGCCATCGCCGCCTCCACCTTGCGCCGCTGCTCGGGCGCCAGGGAGCCGTGGTGCAGGGCGATGGGCAGGTTGTCGTCGTTGAGCCGCCACAGCTCCTGGAAGGCGAACTCCGCCTGCCAGCGGGTGTTGACGAACACCAGCGCCGTCTTGGCCCCGCGGATGACGTCATAGACCTCGGCCATGGCGTGCTGGGCCGTATGCCCGGCCCAGGGCACCCGGGCGTCGGAGAGCAGCACGTCGATCACCGCCGGCGCCCCGGGCTCGCCCATCACCAGGTCCGCCATCCCCGGCGCGGCGGTCAGCCAGCGCCGCAGCCGATCCGCATCGTCCACCGTCGCCGACAGCCCCACCCGCCGCAGGTTGGGGGCGAATTGGCTGAGGCGCGCGAGGCCGAGGGACAGCAGGTCGCCGCGCTTGGAGGCGTGGATGGCGTGGATCTCGTCGATCACCACATGCCGCAGGTCTTCGAAATAGAGCCGCGAGCCCTCCCAGGCGCAGAACAGGGCCAGCTGCTCCGGCGTGGTCAGCAATATGTCCGGCGGATAGAGCCGCTGGCGCTGGCGCTTGGCCACGCTCATGTCCCCGGTCCGCGCCTCCACCGTGATCGGCAGCTTCATCTCGCGGATGGGGGTGGAGAGGTTGCGCTCCACGTCGGTGGCCAGGGCCTTCAGCGGCGAGATGTAGAGGGTGTGCACCCCGCGCGGGCTGTTGGCCGGCGGCCGCTCGGTGAGCTCGATCAGGCTGGGCAGGAAGCCGGCCAGGGTCTTGCCCCCGCCGGTGGGGGCGATCAGCAGGGTGTCGCGGCCTTCGCGGGCCTTCTCCACCATCGCCAACTGATGGCTGCGCGCCGCCCAGCCACGGCTTGCGAACCAGTCGGCGAAGCGCGGCGGCAACAGGGCGGGAGCGGCGGCGCCATCCATTGCGGCAGCCTAGCATGTTCGCGGTTTGTTTTGGGAGGGGTTTGGGGAGCGGGCCCGTCCTTGAGACGCCCAGGCCGGAGCGCATCATCCGCCAAGAGGTTCAGGGCGGACCATCATCCGATGACGGATGGCGATTCCAGAGGCCTTCTCCCCCAAGGGGAGAAGGCCTCTTTATGACGGCGGAATGACGGCGGAACAAAAAATGGCGGCGGGTCCTGACCCGCCGCCAAGTCGATCGTTCAACGCCTCAACCCTTACCGGAACAGCCCCAGCAGCGCCGAGCTGGACGAGTTGGCGATGGAGAGCGCCTGGATGCCCAGGGACTGCTTGGTCTGCAGAGCCTGAAGATTGGCGCTTTCCTTGGCGAGGTTGGCGTTCACCAGGTTGCCGACCCCGGTGTCGATGGAGTCCTGCAGCTGCCCGATGAAGTTCAGGTGGGTGCTGAGGGCGTTGGAGTTCGCGCCCAGCTTGGCCAAGGCGTTGTTCACATTGGTGATCGAGGCGGCCACCGTGGTGATCGCCGCCGCCGCCAGGGTCTGGGTGCTGATGGAGGCGGTCGCCGTCAGGGTGACGTTGGCCCCGCCCAGGGACAGGTCCTGCGCGGCGACGGTGAGCACCGAGGTGCCGTCGGCGTTGGCCAGGGCGGCGACGTTGGTCGCCCCGCTCTTGATCAGGTTGGTCCCGTTGAACGAGGCGTTGGAGACCACCTTGCCGATCTGGTCGCGCAGGGAGGTGAAGGTCGCGTTCAGGGCGTTGCGGCTGTTGGTGTCGAGGGAGGTGTCCGACGCCGACAGCGCCGTCGCCTTCAGCTGGTTGAGCAGGTCCGAGACCGAGGAGCCCGCGGCGGTGGCCACGTCGATGGTCGACTGGACGCGCTGAAGCGACTGCTTCACCGAATCCAGGGACAGGGAGGTGGCGCGCTGGTTCTGGGCGATGGCCCAGATCGCGCCGTTGTCCTGCGGCGACGAAACCGCCAGGCCGGTGCTGATCCGATTTTGCGTGGTGGCGAGGGACGCCTCGGTGGCCGTCAGGTTCTGCAGGGCGATCAACGCGCCCGGATTGCCGTTTACACTCAGAGACATGATTTTCGTGTCCTTCCTTTGAGGACCGTCAGCATTTGACTGACGGGCGACGTTTTGTCGCAGGCACCATGTAATAAATTGCTGAAGATAACATTGATCTTGGATTTACGCGTCATTCATTACTATTGCTTAGGCAATTATTGTTGTTACTCAATTCTAAATATTAAGAATATGGATTTCTTAATTAAGATTACCGAGAAAATAACTTGCAATATTGTTGACGGGCCCGTGCTGGCGGCCCTGCTGCAACGGTCCCACCAATGCGGGCGGCGAAGGGCGCTCGGGCCGGCCCTATCTCGCGGCGGACAGGCGTCCCGGCGCCGCGGCCACCGTCTCGTAGGCCTCGATCAGCGCCGCCACCGACCGCGCGTGGGCGAAGCCCTCGGCGAACGCCCAGTTCGACTCCCCCTCCGCCGCCAGCTCGGCCGGCCGGTCCAGCCAGCCGTCGATCTTGGCCGCCAGGTCCGCCGGGTCCTGGGCGTGGAACCGGCGTTCGGCGTCGGGGATCAGCCGGGCCAGGGCGCTGTCGGGGCTGTCGGAGACCAGGATCGGCAGGCCCATGGCCATGGCCTCCAGCACCGACATCCCCTCCAGTTCCACCGCCCCGCAGTGCACGAAGAGGGCGGCGCCGGCGTAGTGGTCGAGCAGGGCGGCGTCGGTGATCGGGCCGATGTGGACCTCGAGGCCCAGCCGCGCCGCCAGCTGTTTCAGTTCGTCCTCCCGGGGCCCCGCGCCGGCCAGGGTCAGGTCGATGGCCCCCCGGTGCGCCGAGGCCGCCACCGCCCTGAGCAGGGTCTCCTGGCTCTTCTCCTTGGCCAGTCGCCCCACGGACAGGATGCGGATCCGCCCATCCGGAGCGGGGGCCGCGGCCGGGGCGCGCGGGCGGGCGAAGAAGGCCGCGGGCACCCCGTTGGAGATCACCCGGATCGGCCGGGTCACGCCATGCTGGAGCAGCAGGTCGGCGGCGAAGGGGGTGGGGGCGATGACCAGGTCCGCGCGGCTGTAGAAGGCCCAGACGAACAGACGGTAGATCAGTCGGCGCAGGGTCTCTCCCCGCAGGCCGACGTTCAGCATGATGTTTTCCGGCTGGACGTGGAAGGAGCAGACCACCGGAACCCCCATCCTCCGCGCCTCGACCATGGTCGCGTAGCCGAGCAGGAAGGGAAACTGTACGTGCACCAGGTCGCAGCGGGCGACGGCGGCGCGGATGCGCGCCCGGTCGGGCTTCGCCAGGGGCGCGCGCATGGAATTGATCAGCCGGTTGAACCCCGGCACCGACAGCTGCTCGAAGGCGGTGATGGCGCTGGCGGTCTGGGCCGCGCAATGGCCGCCCTTCCCGATGGCCAGCACCTCCACCCGATGCCCCGCCGCCTCCAGCGCCGCCACGAACCGGCGGGTCGAGACGGTCGTGCCGTTGTAGGGCTCCAGCCATGGATCGATGACCATGGCGATGCGAAGCGACAAATCGCAACCTCATGCGCGGGGGCGGGCCTGAGGTTTCAGGCTTAGGGTGATTCCAGGCCAGCGCTAGGGCTTCTCCCCTTGCGGGTGAAGCAGGGGGCAGCCGGCGAGCCCCGTCCTAAGCTCCTCCCCCGCTCGCGGGGGAGGTGGGCCGGAGCGCAGCGAAGGCTCGGAGGGGGCAAGTGTGCAGCTTTACACTTGCCCCCTCCGTCAACTCGCTGCGCTCGCTGACACCTCCCCCGCTCGCGGGGGAGGTGCGCAAGAACCCCTAGTACTTCACCGACAGCGACGCGCCGAAGGTCACCGGCTGGCCGGGGAAGCGGACGGTGGTGTTGGCGTTGCTGGCCACGGAGGTCCAGTAGTAGGTGTTGGTCAGGTTGCGGCCCCATAGGGACAGCTCCCAGCGGTCGTTCAGGGCGTGGACCCCGATGCTGGCGTTGAGCAGGCCATAGGCCTTGATGCGGAAGTTGGCGTCCTCGCCCAGGTCGGCGTGGGAGGCTGACTGGAAGCGGCCGTTGAGGGCGGCCTGCAGACCGATGCCGTCGGTCAGGGCGTGCGAGAAGATCGCCGTGCCGCTCTCCTGCCAGGTCGGGCTGTAGGGGAAGGACGCGCCGGAGAAGTTCTGCGGCAGGCCGTCGCCGTTGATCCCGGTGTAGTCGCGGATCTCCGTCTGCAGATAGGTGGCGGAGCCGATCAGGGTCAGGTCGTGGGTCGGCCGCCAGGTCACGTCCCCGTCGACCCCGTAGGCGTCCGACTTGGGCACGTTCACCAGCCGCCCGAGGGCGGTGTAGATCGGGTCGGCGAAATAGCCGGCCAGCTGCTTGTCGTGATAGTCGTAATAGAACAGCGCCACATTGGCCTGGACCTTCTGGTCGAACAGCCCGGCCTTGGTCCCCACCTCGTAGGCGGTGAGCAGTTCCTGCCGCGCCGGGGCGTCGGAGGTGTCGATATTGGCGGCGTTGATCGGGGTGTCGCCGGCCTTCGCCCCGCGGGAAATCGAGGCGTAGACCAACAGGCCCTTGGCCGCGGTCCAGTCCAGCGACAGCCGCCCGGCGACGTTGTTCTCGTCCAGCACCGAGGTGACCACCCCGAAGGTGTTGGTGGGGGGATTGTAGCTGACGCAGCCCCCCGGCGCGACCGCCGCCGGCGGCGTGCCGCCCCCGTAGACCGCCCCGTAGAGGAAGCGGTTGAACAGGTTCACCGTCGGCAACAGGTTGCCGTTGTAGGCGAAGGAGCAGCCGTTGAACGCCTGCCGGTCGTCGGTGTAGCGCAGGCCCGTGGTCAGCTTCAGGCTGTCGCTGAGCTTCCAGTCGGCGTTGGCGAAGACGCTATAGGTGGTGGTGCGCAGATTGCCGATGTCGCTGTAGGTGCGGAAGGCCTGCAGCACCTGGGTGGGGGTGTAGCCGAAGGTGTTGAAGGGGCTGGCCACCAGTCCCCCCGCCGGGATCGGGCCGCCGCCGAACAGGGTCAGCACCCGGATGGCGGTCACATTGGCGTTGTCGCCCAGGAGGGTGCGGTCGCCGTCGGAGATGTCGTCGCGGCCCGCGTAGCCCCCCACCAGCCAGTGGCCCAGGGGGGTATCGCCCTCGAAGTGCAGGTCCTCGGAAATCGACTTGATCGTCCCGTCCACGTGCTGCACCAGCAGTTCGTACGGCGCGCCGCTCCAGTCGAAATTGGCGTGCCGGGTCAGGTCGTTGTAGCCGGTCAGGGAGACCAGGCGGACGTTGTCGTTGAACGCGTAGGCGATGCGGGCCTTGGCGGCGTAGAAGTCGTCGTCCTCCTTCAGGCCGCCGCCGATCCCGGTTCCGGTGCCGACATTGGCGCCGCGCTCGGCCGCCGGCTCCCAGTCCGCCTGGGTGGCCTTGGTCGGTTGGTGCGACGCGATATAGGCGCTCAGCCCCGCCGCGTTGAAGGGGCTGAAGGCGCCCCCCAAGGCGGGGTCGGTGTTGGGGGTGAAGCCGATGGCCTGGGCGGCCAGGGTGTCGGAGCCGTCGTGCCAGCCGGAGAACGACAGGTCGACGCTCAGCTTCTCGACCGGCTGGATGGCCAGCGAAGCCCGGTAGCCGTAGCGATGCACCTGGCCCAGCTTGTCGCCGGGGCGGCTCTGGCTCTCCTGCCAGCCCTCGCCGCTGTCCTCGGTGCGGAAGGCCAGCCGCGCCTGCACCTTGTCGCCCAGGGGGCCGGTGACATAGCCCTCGAAATTGTGGGTGTCGTAGTTGCCGACCTCGGCGGTCGCCCCCACGCCGAACGTCGTCGACGGCTTGTTGGTGATGAAGTCGAGCAGGCCGCCGGTGGTGTTGCGGCCATAAAGGGTGCCCTGCGGCCCCTTCAGCACCTCCACCCGCTGCAGGTCGAACATCGGGCCGGAGTTCATGAACGGATAGGCGTAGGCCACCTCGTCCCAATAGGTGCCCACCGTCGAGGTGGCCGACAGGTTGATGGTGTTGAAGCCGATTCCGCGCAGGGTGTAGATCGGCACCCCTTCATAGCCGCGGCTGACCGAGAAACTCGGCGCCACCGTGCTGAGGTCCTGGGTGTTGGTGATGTGCAGCTCGGTTAGTTCCGAGCCCCTGAAGGCCTGGATCGCCAT
>PLSW01000137.1 GCA_003165275.1 Caulobacteraceae bacterium | reverse complement strand
TGAGGTTCATGTGTAATCAGGATTCCTTTTCTCCTCTCCCATTCATGGGAGAGGTGGCCCCGAGCAACGCGAGGGGACGGAGGGCAAGTGGAGGACCGCACACTTGCCCTCTCCGTCGCTTCGCTACGCTCGCGCCACCTCCCCCATGAATGGGGGAGGAGAAGTGACCCGCGCGACCTTCCGGCCCTATTCCGCGCCCCTAATCACGATTAGCCGGTTTCCCCGCCGACGAAGCTGGGCTATCCCACAACGCGTTCGCATCGCGCCTCACGCCAGGAAGTCGCCGTCCCCGCATGTCCATCCTTATCGACAAGAACACCAAGGTCATCTGCCAGGGCGTCACCGGCGCGCAGGGCACCTTCCACACCGAACAGGCGATCGCCTACGGGACCAAGATGGTCGGCGGCACCTCGCCGGGCAAAGGCGGTTCGACCCACGTCGGCCTGCCGGTGTTCGACACGGTGGCCGAGGCGGTGCACGCCACCGGCGCCACCGCTAGCGTGATCTATGTCCCGCCGCCCTTCGCCGCGGACGCCATCCTGGAGGCCATCGACGCCGAGGTCGCCCTGATCGTCTGCATCACCGAGGGCATCCCGGTGGCCGACATGGTCAAGGTCAAGCGCTCGCTCAGCGGATCCAAATCGCGGCTGATCGGCCCCAACTGCCCGGGCCTGCTGACCCCCGACCAGTGCAAGATCGGGATCATGCCCGGAAATATCTTCAAGAAGGGCTCGGTGGGCGTTGTTTCCCGCTCCGGCACCCTTACCTACGAGGCCGTGTTTCAGACCACCCAGGTTGGCCTCGGCCAGTCCACGGCGGTCGGGATCGGCGGCGATCCCGTCAAAGGCACCGAGTTCATCGAGGTGCTGGAAATGTTCCTCGCTGATCCGGAAACGCTGTCGATCGTCATGATCGGCGAGATCGGCGGTTCCGCCGAGGAGGATGCGGCGGATTTCATTAAGCATTCCAAAGTTAAGAAGCCCATGGTTGGCTTCATCGCCGGGCGCACCGCGCCGCCGGGCCGTCGGATGGGCCACGCTGGCGCCATCATTTCGGGCGGTAAGGGCGGCGCCGAGGACAAGACTGCGGCGATGGAGGCGGCCGGCATCCGGGTGTCACCTTCGCCCGCTAAACTTGGCGAGACTTTGGTAGAGCTACTCAAAGGCGCCTGACCCGCGCCAACTCGTTTGGGCGATCCGCGCTCGGCTCAACAGCTCCGCGGCGGTTTGCCGGGGATCGGAAGACCATGGCGGACGACTCCAGCGCCTCAGGGCGATTGAACCAGCTTCTCAACGAGACGGCCTTCCTTTACGGCGGCAACAGCGTCTTCGTCGAAAACCTCTATGCGAAGTGGGCCAAGGATCCCGCCTCCGTGGAGCCCTCCTGGCGGGCCTTCTTCACCGCCCTGCGCGAACAGGCCGACGTGGTCACCAGGGCCGCCCAGCGCCCGTCCTGGACCCCGGTCCAGGTCCCCGGCCCGCGGCCGGACTGGCTGTCCGCCATCGACGGCATGTGGCCGGCGGTGGAGGCCAAGCTGGGCGCCAAGCTCACTGAGCGGGCCCCGGGCGCCAGCGAGGCGGCGGTGCGCGCCGCGACCCTCGATTCCCTCCGCGCGATCATGATGATCCGCGCCTACCGCATGCGCGGCCACTTCGCCGCCAACCTCGACCCCCTGGGCATCGCCCCCAAGGAGGACGCCAGCGAGCTGGATCCGGCCAGCTACGGCTTCGCCGAGAACGACTTCGACCGGCCGATCTTCCTGGACTACGTCCTGGGCCTGGAGACCTCCACCATCCGCGAGATGCTGGCGATCCTGCGCCGCACCTACTGCGGCGACGTGGGCGTGCAGTACATGCACATCTCCAGCCCCGAGGAAAAAGCCTGGCTGCAGCAGCGCATCGAGGGCCGGGACAAGGAGATCGTCTTCACCCCCGAGGGCAAGATCGCCATCCTCAAGAAGCTGATCGAGGCGGAAACCTTCGAACGCTTCCTGCATCGGCGCTTCCCCGGGACCAAGCGCTTCGGCCTGGACGGGGCGGAATCCCTGGTTCCGGCCATGGAGCAGATCATCAAGCGCGGCGGCGCCCTGGGGGTGCAGGAGTTGGTGATGGGCATGCCGCACCGGGGGCGGCTGAACGTGCTCGCCGCGGTGATGGGCAAGCCCTACCACGTGATCTTCCATGAGTTTCAGGGCGGCTCGTCCCTGCCCAGCGACATCGAGGGCTCCGGCGACGTCAAATACCATCTGGGCGCCTCGTCGGACCGGTCCTTCGACGGCAACAACGTCCACTTGTCGCTGACCGCCAACCCCTCGCACCTGGAGATCGTCAATCCGGTGGTGCTGGGCAAGGCGCGGGCCAAGCAGGCCTTCCTGCTGCGGGAAGACCCCACCGCCGGCCGCTCCCACGTCATGCCCCTGCTGCTGCACGGGGACGCCGCCTTCGCCGGCCAGGGGGTGATCGCCGAATGCTTCGCCCTGATGGGGCTGAAGGGCTACCGCATCGGCGGGACGGTGCATTTCATCGTCAACAACCAGATCGGCTTCACCACCGATCCCCGCTATTCGCGCTCCAGCCCCTATCCGTCGGACTCGGCGCTGATGGTCGAGGCGCCGATCTTCCACGCCAACGGCGATGCGCCCGAGGCGGTGGTCTATGTGGCCAAGGTCGCCACCGAGTACCGGCAGAAGTTCGGCAAGGACGTGGTCATCGACATGTTCTGCTATCGCCGCTTCGGTCACAACGAGGGCGACGACCCGACGATGACCCAGCCCTTGATGTACGCCAAGATCAAGGACCACCCGACGGTGCGCGAACTCTACGGCCGCCGGCTGGTGGAGGAGGGCGTCGCCTCCCAGGCCGATATCGACGGCTGGGTCTCGCAGTTCGAGGCCTTCCTGGAGGCCGAGTTCGAGGGCGGCAAGACCTATCACGCCGACAAGGCCGACTGGCTGGACGGCAAATGGGCCCACGTGGCCAAGGCCGAGGGCGACGAGCGCCGCGGCGACACCGCCGTGCCGCTGCAGCGCCTCAAGGAGATCGGCGACAAGCTGACCGCCATTCCGGAGGGTTTCGACGCTCACCGCACGGTGCGCCGGGCGATCGAAAGCCGGCGCGCCGCCTACGAGTCCGGCCGCGACATCGACTGGGGCGCGGCGGAACACCTGGCCTTCGGCAGCCTGCTGGACGAGGGGGTGCCGGTGCGCCTCTCCGGTCAGGACAGCGTGCGCGGCACCTTCGTGCAGCGCCATTCCGACCTCATCGACCAGACCACCGAGGCCCACTACACCCCGCTCGCCAATATCCGTCCGGGCCAGGCCAACTACGAGGTGATCGATTCAGCCCTGTCGGAAGAGGCGGTGCTGGGCTTCGAATACGGCTTCACCCTGGCCGATCCCGACACCCTGACCCTGTGGGAGGCGCAGTTCGGCGACTTCGCCAATGGCGCCCAGGTGCTGGTCGACCAGTTCATCTCCTCGGGCGAGCGCAAATGGCTGCGGATGAGCGGCCTCGTCATGCTGCTGCCGCACGGCTACGAGGGCCAGGGGCCGGAACATTCGTCCGCGCGGCTGGAGCGCTATCTGCAGCTCTGCGCCGAAGACAATATGCAGGTCGTCAACTGCTCGACCCCGGCCAACTACTTCCACGTCCTGCGCCGGCAGATGCACCGCGAGTTCCGCAAGCCGCTGATCATCATGACGCCGAAGTCGCTGCTGCGGCACAAGAAGGCGGTCTCAAAGCTGTCGGACATGGCGGAGGGATCCTCCTTCCACCGGGTGCTGTGGGATGACGCCGGCGGCCCGCTGACGACGATCAAGCTGCAACCCGACGCGAACATCCGCCGGGTGATCCTCTGCTCCGGCAAGGTCTATTACGACCTGCTGGAAGACCGGGAACAGCGGGGGATCGACGACGTCTATCTGATGCGCCTGGAACAGTTCTATCCCTGGCCGATGAAGTCGCTCAGCACTGAACTGGCCAGGTTCGCCAACGCCGAGCTGGTCTGGTGCCAGGAAGAGCCCAAGAACANNCGGCTGGACCTTCGTCGACCCGTGGCTGGAGCTGACCCTGGCGCGGCTGAGCATCAAGGCCAAGCGCGCCCGCTACGTGGGCCGCCCCGCCTCGGCCTCCACCGCCGCCGGCCTGATGAGCCGCCACACCCGGGAGCTGAAGAGCTTCCTCGCCGACGCCTTCGCCCCCGCCAGTTAAGCGTACAGCCACCTCGACCACGGCCCCCTAGACCAAGATTGGGCCGCCCTCGCGGCCGCCCACAGGAGCACGACCGAATATGTCCGACATCATGACCCCGGCCCTCGGCGAATCGGTCTCCGAGGCGACGGTGGCCCGCTGGACGAAGAAGCCAGGCGATGCGGTCCGCAAGGACGAGGTGCTGGTGGAGCTGGAGACCGACAAGGTCGCCCTGGAGGTGGTCGCCTCCGAGGACGGGGTGCTGAGCGAGATCAACGCCCCCGAGGGCGCGACCGTGGTTCCCGGCACGGTGCTGGGCCGCGTCACCGCCGGCGCGGCCGGGGCCAAGCCCGCGGCGCCCGCAGCCCCCGCCGCCG
>PLSW01000112.1 GCA_003165275.1 Caulobacteraceae bacterium | reverse complement strand
GGATTGACTTTCTGACCCATCAGGCCGCCTCGCCAAGTTCACGGACCACGATGGTGATCTCGCAGAAGGGTTTTTCGATACGCGATGACCGGCCGCGAGCCCGCGACGAGAAGCGCTTCATCACCAGGTTCTTGCCGACATAGGCCTCGGCCACGACCAGGCTATCGATGTCCAGGCTGTGGTTGTTCTCGGCGTTGGAGATCGCCGAATAGAGAGCCTTGCGGACATCCGCGGCGATGCGCTTGTGGCTGAACTCAAGTTCGTTTAGCGCGCGCTGCACCTTGAGACCGCGGATCGACTGGGCGACCACGTTCAGCTTGCGAAAGCCGGTGCGCAGGGTGCGAACCTTGGCGACGGCCTCGGTGGGCTTGGCGCGACGTTCTTTGGATTGCTGTCCCATGGCTACTTCCTCTTCGCCTTCTTGTCGGCGGCGTGGCCGGGGAAATAGCGGGTCGGCGCGAACTCGCCGAACTTCATGCCCACCATGTCCTCGCGGACGGTGACGGGGATGTGCTTTTGGCCGTTGTGCACCCCGAAAACCAGGCCGACGAACTGCGGCATGATCGTCGAGCGGCGCGACCAGGTCTTGATCACGTCCTTACGGCCCGAAGCTTGGACGGCGTCCGCCTTCTTCAGCAGATAACCGTCAACGAAAGGGCCTTTCCAAACCGAACGGGTCATGGGTTAGCGGGCTTTCTTCAGGTGGCGGCTGCGGATGATGAACTTATCCGTCGCCTTGTTGGTGCGGGTCTTGCGGCCCTTGGTCGGCTTGCCCCACGGAGTGACCGGGTGACGACCGCCGCTGGTGCGGCCTTCGCCGCCGCCGTGCGGGTGGTCGACCGGGTTCATGGCCACGCCGCGAACGTGCGGACGGCGGCCCATGTGGCGAACCCGACCGGCCTTGCCGAGGTTCTCGTTCATGTGATCCGGGTTGGACACCGCGCCGACCGTGGCCATGCAGCTGTCCTGGACCATGCGAAGCTCGCCCGAACCCAGGCGGATCTGGGCGTAGCCGGCGTCACGGCCGACCAACTGGGCGTAGGCCCCGGCGGACCGGGCGATCTGGCCGCCCTTCAGGGGCTTCAGCTCGATGTTGTGGATGATCGCGCCGATGGGCAGGCTGCGCAGCGGCGAGGCGTTGCCCGGCTTCACGTCGACCTTCTCGGCGGCGATGACCTCGTCCCCAGCCTTCAGGCGCTGCGGGGCCAGGATATAGGCCAGTTCGCCGTCGGCGTACTTGATCAGGGCGATGAACGCGGTGCGGTTGGGGTCGTACTCCAGCCGCTCCACAACGCCGGGCACGCCGAACTTGCGACGCTTGAAGTCGACATTCCGGTAGAGGCGCTTGGCGCCGCCGCCGCGGAAACGCACCGCGATCCGGCCGCCGCCGCCACGTCCACCGGACTTGGTGAGGCCTTCGACCAGGCTCTTTTCGGGCTTGCCCTTATGGAGCTCGGACTTGTCGACCAGCACCAGGGCGCGTCGGCTCGGCGAAGTCGGGTTGAAATGCTTCAAGGCCATCGGATCAGAGCCCCGTCGTGATGTCGATCGACTGGCCTTCGGCCAGGGTCACGATCGCTTTTTTGACGTCGGAGCGACGCCCCATGATGCCACGGAAGCGCTTGGTCTTGCCCTTGGTAATCATGGTGTTGACCTTGATCACCTTGACCTTGAACAGTTCTTCGACTGCGGCGGCGATTTCGTCCTTGGTGGAGTCTTCCGCGACACGGAAAACCACCTTGTTCTGCTCCGACAGCACCGTCGCTTTTTCGGTGATCACCGGCGACAGAATGGTGTCGTAGTGGCGGGCGGTGGCGGCCATTACGCGGCTTCCTTCTCAGAAAGGCGCGCCTCGATCGCTTCCACCGCGGCGCGAGTCAGCACCAGGGTGTCGCGGCGGAGCACGTCATAGACATTGAGGCCCGCGTTCGGCAGCACGTCGATCAGCGGAATGTTCCGTGCGGCGAGGCCGAAGTTGGTGTCGACTTCCGGGCCGGCGATGACCAGGGCGTTCTTCCAGCCGAGCTTGGCCAGTTGAGCGCGAAGGCCGGCGGTCTTCGGGGTCTCCAAAGCCGCCGCGTCGACGACGACGAGGGTCCCGGCCTTGACCTTGGAGGATAGGGCGTGGCGCAGGGCCAGCGCCCTCACCTTCTTGGGCAGATCGAAGGCGTGGCTGCGGACCACCGGTCCGAAGGCGCGCGAGCCGCCGATGAACTGGGGCGCGCGGCGCGAGCCGTGACGGGCGCCGCCGGTGCCCTTCTGCTTGTACATCTTCTTGCCGGTGCGGGAATTTTCATTCCGGGTCTGCACCTTGTGGGTGCCGGCCCGACGCTTGGCGAGCTGCCAGTTGACGCAACGGGCCAGGATGTCGCCCCGGATCTCGTCGATGCCGAAGACGGCGTCGGAGAGTTCGATGGAGCCGGCGCTGCCGCCGTCCAGATTGATGACGTCGAGTTTCATCAGCCTTCGCTCCCCATATCGGTGGCTTCAACGGCGGGGGCTTCGGCTTCGGCCGGGGCCGAAGCCTCGGTCGCGCCGCCGGCCTTGCGGAAGGCGCCGGGCTTGGGCAGGTCGGCCGGGGCCGCCTTCTTCACCGCGTCGCGGATCTTCACATAGGTGCCTTCGGTGCCGGGCACCGCGCCCTTGATCAGGATCAGGCCGCGTTCCACGTCCACCCGCCAGACCGTGAGGTTCAGGGTGGTGACGTTTTCCTGGCCCATCTGGCCGGCCATCTTCTTACCCTTGAAGGTGCGGCCCGGGTCCTGGCGGTTGCCGGTGGAACCCAGCGAACGGTGCGAGAGCGACACCCCGTGGGTGGCGCGCAGACCGCCGAAGTTCCAGCGCTTCATGCCGCCCTGGAAGCCCTTGCCGACCGTGAGGCCGGAGACGTCCACATATTGGCCGGCAAGGAAGTGGTCGGCGGTGATTTCCGCGCCCACGTCGATCAGGTTGTCCTCGGACACCTTGAACTCGACCAGCTTGCGCTTCGGCTCCACGAGGGCCTTGGCGAAGTGGCCGCGCATGGCCTGGGAGGTGTTCTTCACCTTCTTGGCGCCGCAGCCGAGCTGCAGGGCCACATATCCATCCCGCTCGCGGGTCTTGTGGCCGGTGACCTGGCAGCCGTCCAAGGACAGCACCGTCACGGGCACATGCACGCCGGCTTCATCGAAGAAGCGGGTCATGCCGAGCTTTTTGGCGATTACGCCGGTTCGCATGGCTGGGCCCCTTAGAGCTTGATCTCGACGTCCACCCCGGCGGACAGGTCGAGCTTCATGAGCGCGTCCACGGTCTGCGGGGTGGGGTCGACGATGTCGAGCACGCGCTTGTGCGTGCGGATTTCAAACTGTTCGCGCGACTTCTTGTCGACGTGCGGCGAACGGTTGACGGTGAATTTTTCGATGAGAGTCGGCAGCGGGATCGGGCCACGCACGGTCGCGCCTGTGCGCTTGGCGGTGTTGACGATCTCGCGCGTGGAATGATCCAGCACCCGATGGTCAAAGGCTTTGAGCCGGATGCGGATATTTTGTCGATCCATATCGCCCGAATTCCCTTAAGCGCTCGCCACGCCCAAATACCGTTTCAAAGACCAGCCCAGGACCGAGGCCCTGGTTTACGTTCTCGAGGAGCGAGACCCGCAAAACGAATATGGCCCGCGCGGTATGCCGCGAGGGCCCCTCCTTCAGTCACGCGAATGACGCCTAAAGCGCCGACCCGCGTAATGTCAGGTCGTCTCGCGGACCGCGTCTAAACCCAGAGGTTTACTGCCGGTCCAGCAGAGGCGCGGTTGATACCTGCGCCGCCGACTCAGGTCAAGGCGAAACCATCAGGGTTTTTCGCCTTATCCATTCGGTCAGCGGCCCACGTCGATCGCCCCCGACCCGGCGATGGATTTGCGCACCGAACCGGTGACCTTGGCCACCACGATCTCGCCAGAGCCGGCGATAGCGGCGCGCAGATTATCTGCGACACCCTTGTAGGCCACATCCCCGGACCCGACGATGCTGACCCGCATGTCGGTGGCGTGGCCGCCGCCGATGCGCACGTCGCCGTGTCCGGCGATCTCGACCTGGATGGGGCCCGACGCCTGTTCGATGTCCACCTCCCCCGAGCCGGCGATGTGGGCGGTGACGCCGTTGGCGATGGCGTGGGTGTGAAGGGCGCCCGAGCCGGCGATGTTCAGGGACAGCTCCCCGGCGGCGCCGGTGCGGATCTGGCCTGAGCCGGCGTCGTGGATCTGCAATCGCCCGCGCACATTGGCGACGGTCCAGTCGTCGCAGCCGGCGATGGACAGCATCAGGCTGTCGGCGCGGTTGATCGAGCCGATGGTGGCGCCGCTGGTGGAGACCTCCGCATCCATGGGGGTGTGGACGATGATCTGCGGCATGTCATCGACGTCGATGGACCCGACGCCCCAGACGGTCACCGACGGATGCTGGCTGGTGTAATTGCAGCTGGCCGCCCGGCGACCGAGGAGGCCGCCCAGCCAGTTCTCGTCAGGGCCGCCGTCGACGACCACCCGCCCGTCATCCTCCCGCGTTACGCGCAGGGGCAGTTTGGCGTTGGTCTTGACGATCTGCACCACGACATCGCTGCGCTGCTCGGGCAGCACGGTGACGCGCACGACCGCGTCGCGGATTTCCAAGCTCGCCGCCGACACGGATGTCGCCGCGGCCAACGCCGCGGCCGCCAGACCTAGTCCAACTAAACGCATGCCTATCCTCTTACTGCTGAGGACGCGACGCTACGCGGCGCAAACCCGCGACGCAGCTTAATTCGGGTTCATGTGGCCGCCGACGCTCAGCGCGGGGTCAGGACCAGGGTCGGATCGATCGGCCGCGCCTTGTCGCGCGGGCTGGGCGCGTAGCGGATTTCGAAGTGGAGCTGCGGCGAGATGACGCCGCCGGACGTGCCCACCTGGCCGATCTCGTCGCCCTGGCTGACGTGGTCCTTGATCTTCACCTCGGTGCGCGAGAGGTGGGCGTAGGCGGTCACCCAGCCGCCGTCATGCTTGATCAGCACCAGGTTGCCGAACCCTGGCACCTGATTGCCGGCGTAGACGACTTCGCCGGCCGCCGCGGCGAGCACAGGCTCACCGGCCGAGCCGGAGATGTCCATGCCGTCGTTGCGCTGGCCGCCGGCCATGGGTCCGAAGCCCGACAGCAGCGCCCCGCGCACGGGCCAGGCGAACCGGCCGCGGCCCGCGGCGGTGACCTGAGCCTCAGTCGGCGCCGGGGCGGCGTCGACCTGGGGCGCGCCATTGACCGTGGGCGGCAGCGAATAGCGGCTGGGCGGCACGGCGACAGAGGGCGTTGGCCGCGCGTAGCTGTAACGGACCGGCGCCGTCGGGCCGGTCTCGGCGCCCGCGACCGAGGTTTCCATGGCCGGGCGTCGCACACTGCGGACCGGCGGCTCCTCGTCGCGAGCGGCGACCAGGGTGCGGATCGGGCCGGTGTCCTTGTGGTCTATCGGCAGGGCGATCTTCTGGCCCGGGCGCAGATGGGCGCCGACGTCCAGGTCGTTGACGTCGCCCAAGACCGCCGGCTTTACCGAGAACCGCCGCGCCACCGCGTAAAGCGTGTCGCCGGCCTGGACGACGTAGACCTTCTCCGTCGGAATCTTCAGCTTGGTTCCAACCTCGAGATCGTACGGCTTCTTCAGCCGGTTCAACTTGATGATGTCCTTCGCCGGGGTCTGCAGGTGGTCGGCGATGACGTTCACCGTGTCGCCCTTCTCGACGACCAGGGTGAAGCTGGCGTTGGGGGTCTCATCGACCCGCCCGTCAACGCTGAGCTTGTAGGCGGGCGCGGGCTTGGCGACCGGCGCAGTGGGCGACGGTTGCGGCGTCGCCAGGAGCGGCTGGTTGGACGCCGGATAGGGCGAGGACGCCGGCGGCGCCGCGTCGGGGGGGGGCGGGAGCGCCGTGGGCGCCCCTTCGATATCCTGAGGCTGGGCGTTGGGCGGCCGATTGACCGGCGGAGCGGCGCGCTCGGGCAGCGTCTCGCTGGGCAGGGGGGCGGACGTCGCCCCGGTCTGACCCGCCGATGTATCGTCGCCTTGCTGCGCCAAGGGCGCCGCCACGGCGGCGGACGACAGCGCCGTCGAAGTCAGCGCAATCGCAATCACTCGGTTGAAAAAAGCCGTCATCGTCGCTCCGCCGTTACCTGCTGGAATCGCACATCGGGCGACACCAGCTTCGGTCAAGCCTGGCGCTTAGGCCAGACCGCACCGAACACATCGTACTCATAGCTCCCGCGCCACGCCTTCCAGCAGCGGCACGAAACGCACATCGCAAAGGACCTCTTCCCGGAAGCCGCCCTCCCCATCCCCGGCGTAGCGCTTGAGCGCCTGCACCGGACCCCGCCCGACCGGCGCCACAAGCACCCCCGACGGTTTCAGCTGCGCCAGCAGAGCCTTGGGCTCACCTGGCGCCGCGGCTGTGACCAGAATGCGGTCGAAAGGCGCCTGCTCGGGCCAGCCCTCCGCTCCATCCCCGAACCTTGTGATCACGTTGCCGAGACCCAGCGCCTTGAACCGCTGCTCGGCCTCTCCCAGGAGGGTGCGATAGCGCTCCACCGTGTAGACGAGCCGCGACAGCCGCGACAGGACAGCGGTCTGATAGCCTGATCCGGTGCCAATCTCCAACACACGGCACCGCGGCTCCAATGTCAGGGCCTGGGTCATCAGCCCAACGATGAACGGCTGGCTGATGGTCTGGCCGCAGGCGATGGGCAGGGCGGAGTCCTCCCAGGCGCGCTCCATGAAGAGATCCGGCGTGAACAGCTCCCGGGGCGTCTGCTCCAGGGCGGCCAGCACCCCCGGATCGCTCACGCCCTGCGATCGCAGGCTGAGGATCAGCCGCGCGCGCCGGGTCTCGGGATTATCCTTGGACGGGTCGTGGGGCTTGGCCATGCTCATGCCTTAGGCGGCGCCCCACCGATGACCGCCTTCAGATCGTGGACCGTCTTCATGTGGGTGAGATCGATATGCAAGGGCGTTACCGAAATTCGCCCCTGGTAGATCGCCGCCAGATCGGTGCCCTCGGCCGGCGTGGAGAGCTGGCCCTTGAAACCCAGCCAGAAGTAGTCCCGGCCGCGAAGGTCGGTCCGCCGCTCGGCGTACCGGTTGCGCTGGTCGCGAAACCCCTGCCGGGTGACCTCGATTTCACGGACGTCTTCCGGCGGAACGGCGGGAAAATTCACATTGATGACCACATCGGCGGGCCAACCCGCGTCGAGCAGCCTGCGCACGACGCCGGGACCATAGGCCTCGGCCGTCTCGTAGAAGGCCTTCACTTCCTCGTGAAAGATCGCCATCGACTGCGACAAGGCGATGGATGGAATGCCCAGCGCCATCCCCTCGATCGCGCCGGCGACGGTGCCGGACAGGCTGACGTCCTCGGCCAGGTTCTGGCCGCGGTTGACCCCCGAAAGCACCAAGTCAGGCGCGGGCCCGTCGATCAGTTCCTGCACCGCCAGCAACACGCAGTCCGTCGGCGTTCCATCCACGGCGAACCGCCGTTCGCCGAGCTTCAGCGCCCGCAGGGGCTGACTGAGGGTGAGCGCCCGGCTGGCGCCGGACTGTTCGAGTTCCGGCGCCACCACCCAGACGTCGTCGGAGAAGGTGCGGGCGATGCGCTCAAGCACCTCCAGCCCCTCGGCCCGAATGCCGTCGTCGTTGGTGACCAGGATGCGCATCAGTTGGCGCCGATGTGGGTCGCGCCGCCCATGTAGGGCTGCAACGCCGCCGGGATCGCGATCCGCCCGCCCTCGTCCTGATAGTTTTCCATGACCGCCACCAGGGTGCGGCCGACCGCCAGGCCGGAACCGTTCAGCGTATGGACGAAGCGGGAGCCCTTTTCCCCTGCGGTGGCGAACCGGGCGTCCATGCGCCGGGCCTGGAAGTCCCCGCAGTTCGAACAGGAGCTGATCTCGCGATAGACGTTCTGCGACGGCAGCCAGACCTCCAGGTCATAGGTCTTGCGCGCGGTGAACCCCATGTCGCCGGTGCACAGCAGCATGGTGCGGAACGGCAGCTCCAGCCGCTTCAGGACGGTCTCGGCGCACTGAACCATCCGCTGGTGCTCGGCCTCGGACTGTTCCGGCGTGGTGATCGAGACCAGCTCGACCTTGTAGAACTGGTGCTGACGGATCATGCCGCGGGTGTCCCGCCCGGACGCGCCGGCCTCGGACCGGAAACTGGGGGTCAGCGCCGTCATCCGCATCGGCAGGGCCTCGGCGGTGAGGATCTGCTCACGGACGGTATTGGTGATGGAGACCTCGGCCGTGGGAATCAGCCATCGGCCGTCGGTGGTGTGGAACATGTCCTCCGCCGCCTTGGGCAGCTGACCGGTGCCGAAGACCGCCTCGTCCCGGACCAGCAACGGCGGGGATATCTCCGTATACCCGTGCTCGGTTGTCTGCAGGTCGATCATGTACTGGCCGATCGCCCGCTCCAGCCGGGCGAGCCCCGCCCGAAGCACCACGAACCGCGCCCCGGACATCCGCGCGGCGGCTTCGAAGTCCATCATGCCGAGGCCGGCGCCGAGATCGACATGGTCGCGGGGGTTATTGGTCTTGCGCGGCTCGCCGTGGCGACGCTGCTCGACATTGCCGTGTTCGTCGGCGCCCTCCGGCACGCCGTCGGCCGGGAGATTGGGCAGGGTGGCCAGGAGCGCGTTCAGCGACGCAAGGGCCTGCGTTTGGACTTCCAATGCGGAATCCATGGCATTTTGGTCAGACGAACTCGCTTCTCGCTTCAGCCGTTCAATCTCGCCGTCAAACCATTGGACATCGGAGTCGAGATCATCTTCTGCGATTGCCCGATTTCGCCGAGCAATCAGACTGCCAATTTCCTTGGCGGCTTGATTGCGTTTGGTCTGAGCTGCCTGTGACACGGTCTGGGCCGCCCGCAATTGCGCGTCCAGCGCCAGGAGCTTCGGCGTCTGCGGCGACAGGCCGCGCAGCGCCCAGGCCTGGTCGTAGGTCTCGGGGTTGTCGCGAATGGCCTTGATGTCGTGCATGGGAACGCCGGCGATAGGGTGAAGCGGCCTTCCTTAAGGCGCGTCGGTCCGGGCGTGAACCCCTTCCAACCGGCAAGGAGGGGAGAAGAGGTCCCCCTGCCCCGGCCGCACGGTCTTCGTCAGGCCGCGGCCTGATCCGCCCGCTTGCGACGCAGCTCGATCAACCACACGCACCAGATCGAGATTTCGTAGAGCAGCACCCCGGGAATCGCCAACGTCATCATGCTGACCGGGTCGGGCGGGGTCAGGATGGCGGCCACAACGAAAACGCCGACGATGGCGTAGCGCCGGCCCGACGCGAGGAACTTCGAATTCACGATCCCCGCCAGCCCAAGCAAGGCCAGCACCACCGGCAGCTGGAAACACAGGCCAAAGGCCAGCAACAGCGCCGTCACCAAGTCCAGATAATCCGACACCTTCGGCAGCAGCTGCACCGAAACGCCGCCAGGGCCGCCGATCTGCTGGCTCAGGGAGAACCAGAGGACGAACGGCAGCATGATGAAATAGACCAGGGAAGCGCCCATCACGAACAGGACCGGCGACGCCGAGAGGAAGGGCAGGAAGGCCCGGCGTTCCTGCTTGTAGAGGCCCGGGGCGACAAATCGGTAGAGCTGGAAGGCCAGCACCGGAAACGTCACCACGATCGCGCCGAAACCCGCGAGCTTGACCTTGGTGAAGAAGAACTCCAGCGGCGCGGTATAGACAAGGTGGATCGTGGAGTTGGGATTCATCGGCAGCGCCTTGAGGCCGACCAGGGCGAGCACCATGTCGAAACTGCCCCGGTGGCCCGCGGTGGCGGCCTGCAGCGTCAACAGCCCCTGCGCGCGCTCGAAGGGCACCAGCAGAACCTTGTAGATGTCCGTGGAAAAATAGAAGCAAAGGCCGAAACCGAGCGCCAGGGCGGCGCTACAGGTGATCAGCCGAGCCCGCAGCTCGACCAGGTGGTCCATGAGCGGCGCGCGGGAGGCCTCGATTTCGCTCTCGTCAGCTTCGGCGGTCACGACGTTTCACCAGCGGCCTTGGCCGCCTTGGCTCTCGGTTTCGCGGGTGCCTTAGGCTTCCCGGGCGTTTCGCGCGCTGTCTTCGCCGCCGGCTTCGGGGCCGGCTTGGCCGCCAGCGTCGCCGCCGTCGCGCGGGGTTTGCGCGCCGGCTTGGGCGCGGCCGGCTTGGCCGGTTCGGGCTGGACCACGCTGGCCGGCCGGAAGTCATCACCACCCTCGATGGGAGTTGGCGTGGGCGGACTCAGCGGCATCATGAAGCTTGGGGTCGCCTCGCCGAAGCCTTCGCCGATCGGCTGGTCGAGGGAGGCGTGGATCTGGCTGATCGCCGAGTCGTGCGTGGTGCGCAGGGCCTCGACCTCCTTGCGCAGTTCCTCCAGCTCGGACTGGCGCGCGAGTTCGTCAAAGCTGGCGCGGAACTCCGCCGCCATGCCCCGCATCTTGCCGACGAACTGACCCACCCGGCGCATGACCATGGGCAGGTCTTTCGGTCCGATGATGATCAACGCCGCGGCGCCGATCATCAGGATTTCAAGGAATCGATTTTCAAGCAGCATCAGCCAGGGCTCGCCAAGGGGATGGACCGCGACGCGGCCCCGAAGTCATCAGCGAACGATGGAATCCTTTTCCGCCGTGGCGGCGGGCAGCGGCGGCGCGGGCTGAGCGGCCGGCGGCGGCGGGGTCTCGCCATGATCGTCCTTCAGGCCTTCGCGGAAGGCGCGGATGCCCTTGGCGGCGTCGCCCATGATGCCCGAAAGCTTGCCGCGGCCGCCGAACAGCACCAGCAGCACACCGGCGACGATCAGGAGGTGCCACGGACTCAAACTACCCATTGTATTGGTTCTCCTCGAGCGCTGGCCCGCCAACCTCATCTCACAAGCCGGCAATATAGGCCATCGAACCGCGCCACGCCAATGACGGTTCGGCGTTAAGGCGCGCCAGTGTGACGCGTGGCGCGCTAAAGTTTCGCCAGGAACACCGCGCCGAAGGCGATTCCGACGGCCAGGGCCTGGATCAACAGCGTCCGCAACATCGACCAGGGCCGTTTCCAGTCCGCGCTGGCGACGTAGACGAGTACGATCGGGACCTGCCCCGCGACGAGCAGTTGTAAGAGATGCGCCGCCGTCCCTTCGTCGGGCTGATTGACCTTCCAATGCGTGGCGACCGCTGCGAGCACCAGGAAATACGCGGCGATCGACATGGCGATAGGGGTCAAGCCACTGAGGCGGTTGATTCGCTGCGTGTCCATGCCGCCTCCATTAGTTTGTATTGCAAAGTAATCTAACATCGAAATGTCCGGCCATCAATCGGACGCCACCGGCGGGCGGCCTTATTCCTCGATCAGGAAATCCTGGTGGAATTCGGGCTCTTCGCCGGGCTCCAGCGGATCTTCCGCTTCCATTCCAGAGAGGGGATCGGGAACGGCGAAGCCCGGGGGGAGGTCGAGGCTGAGCAGGCCGAGCCCCTTCATCTCCTGGGCCCCGGGCAGATCCGCGAGGTTGGCCAGGCCATAGTGGATCAGGAAATCGTCCGTGGTGCCGAAGGTCACCGGCCGGCCTGGCGTGCGTCGCCGGCCGCGCATGCGGATCAGCCCCAGTTCCAGCAAGGCGTCCAGGGTGCCCCGGTTGGCCTGGACGCCGCGAATCGATTCGATTTCGGCGCGGGTGACCGGCTGGTGGTAGGCGATGATCGCCAAGGTCTCCTGGGCGGCCCGCGACAGCCGCCGCTGCTCCTCCCGCTCCTCGGTCATCAGGAAGGCCAGATCGGCGGCGGTCTGAAACCGCCAGCGATCGGCGACGCAGACCAGTTCCACCCCGCGCCCCCCGTAGCGGACCTGCAGGGCGCCGATGGCCCCGGCGACATCAGCGTCCTCCGGCAGGCGCCGCGCGAGATCCTGCAGGCTCAGCGGCTCGGCGGCCGCGAACAGCAGCGCCTCGACCCTGCGTTCGGTCTCATCAAGGGCGAAATGGGCGGTATCGCTCATTCGGCGGCGTCCAGATGCAGGGGACGGGCGCGCAGATAGAGGTCGGCGAAGTGCTCGAATTGCCGGGCCTCCAACTCGCCCTCCCGGACGAGCTCCAACCCAGCGGCGAGGGTCGACGCGAGGAACGAGGCTCGTGTCGGTCCGGGCTGGCCGGCCTCCCCGCCCCTCCCGGCCATCGGCGCGACCGCGGTCAGCGCCGTCCAGGCCTTGAGCGTGGGCAGCTGCCGGCGCAGGCTCTTGCGGGCGTCGTCCAGGGCGTAGGCCTGCGACCGCGGCGGATCGTAGTGGCGGATCGCATCGCGGGTTCGCTGGTCGACGTAGGCCTGCACCAGGACGTAGAGGTCGCCCTCGAAGCGGCTGTTGGACATGATCTTCACCTGCTCGGGGTCACCGCGGGTGAAGACGTCCCGGCGCAGCTGCGGCCGGGCGTGCAGCGCCTCCACGGCGCGGCGCATGGCGTCGAGCTTGGCCAGGCGGAAGGCGAGCTCCGCGGCCATCTCCTCCGCCGGCGGCTCGTCCGCCGCCCGTCGCTCAGGCTTCGGCAGCAGCAGCCGGGATTTCAGGTAGGCGAGCCAGGAGGCCATCACCAGATAGTCGGCGGCCAACGAAAACCGGACCCGGCGCGCCCGGTGCACAAAGGCCAGGTACTGGTCGGCGAGCTTGGTGATCGACAGCTGAAGCAGATCGACCTTCTGAGTGCGGGCCAGGGCCAGCAGCACATGCAGCGGACCCTCGTAGCCGTCGACGTCGACGATCAGCGCCTCGCCGTCCTCCGCGGCGAGGTCGGCGGCGGCGAAATTCAGGTCCGGCTGGAAGGCCTCGGTCACGCCGCCCAAGCCCCGTCCAGCGCCGCATCGAAGCGCGCGCGCGCGGCGTCGACGTCGAACGGCTCCGCGGTCCGGGCGATCCGTCCCAGCGCCGCCGCGGCGCGCGCCTTGGCCCGCCCAACCAACTGGCCTGTCCCGACGGCCACGGCCTTCATCTCGGCCATGTCGCCGTTGCAGTGAAGGACGACGTCGCAGCCGGCGGCGAGGGCGGCGCTGGCGCGCTCCGTTAAATCCCCCGACAGGGCCTTCATGGACAGGTCGTCGCTCATAAGCAGGCCGTCAAAACCGATGGCTCCCCGGATCGTTCGCCCGATCACCTTGCGCGAAGTGGTGGCCGGTCGCAGGCGATCGATGGCCGTGTAGACCACGTGCGCGGTCATCGCCATGGGCATGTCCGACAGAACCCGGAAGGGGGCAAAATCGATCGTCGTCAGATCATCGAGGGGCGCATCCACCCGCGGCAAGGCGAGGTGGCTGTCGGCGCCGGCGCGGCCGTGGCCCGGAATGTGCTTGATCACCGGAAGCACCCCGCCGGCGATCAGGCCCTCCGCCGCGGCCCGGCCAAGAACGGCGATGTCGTCGGCGGTCCGACCGTAGGCGCGGTCGCCGATGATGTCGTGGGCGCCCGGCTGGGGGACATCCAGCACCGGCAGGCAGTCGCCGTTGATCCCCAGCGCCGCCAGGTCATGGGCGATCAGGCGCGCCCCCAATCGCGTGATCTCGCGGCGCAGGAGCGGGTCGTTGGCGGCCAAGCGTCCGTAGACCGCCCCCGGCGGATAGCGGCGCCAGTGCGGCGGGCCCAGCCGCTGCACCCGCCCGCCCTCCTGGTCGATCAGCACAGGCGCGTCGCATCGTCCCACGCAGGCCCGCAGGGCCCCGACGAGGGCGCGCACCTGATCGGGCGTATCCACGTTGCGCTTGAAGAGGATGAACCCCCACGGCCGCACGTCGGCGAAGAAGGCGCGCTCGTCCGGCGTCAGGCTCAGGCCCGCGCAGCCGAGGATGCAGGCGTGGGTCGCGGGCGTGGACGTCACTTCACAAAGCAGGATTTCCCGGCCGCCTTCAGCGCCGAACAAAAGGTCTGCGCCTCGATCTTGGACGCAAAGCCCCCGACATAGGTGCGGTAGAAAGGTTGGTCGTTCTTGGTGATCAGCTCGACCTTCTTGGTCTTGCCGGCCATGGCGCCCGGCATCAGGCCGGCGGTGTCGTTCCACCCCTTGTCCGCCAGGGCCGCCGACGAAAAGGCGCCGATCTGCACCACCGCGCCGCTGATCGCGGCCCCCGAATCTGGAGTGGGGGCGGCCCTGGCGACCTTCACGGGGGCTGTCTTGACCGGCTTCGCCGCCGCTGGCGGTTCCGCCGCATCGGGGGTTTCGGCCTGGGCCGTACGCAGGTGCGGCGCGGCCGAGGCCGGCGCTTCGACCGACGTCGACGCCGGGGTGGTCGCCCGTTCGGTCGGCGCGGGCCGCGCGGCGGGTTGTTCAGGGCTCGGCACGAAGGTCGGCGGCGTCTTGCCTTCCGACGGCGGCGCGACCTCGGTCTTGTAGATCTGCAGTCCGGCGCCGGAATCCGCCGGCTGCGCCGACGCCGGCGGCGCGGCCTTGGTCTGGGTGAGCGGCGAGCCCACCACCTGCGGCGCCTCGTCTCCGCGACGCACGCCGCTTCGGTAGAAGAGCAATAGGGCGATCACCAGCGCCAGCAGAACGATTCCGCTGACGATCAGGGTCATGGGCGAAGGTCCCCCGCCGCCGCCCCGGGATTGGCGCGCGTCGAAGGCGAGCGGCGCGTCGCTCTGGGGCGTGTAGGCGCCGCGATCATAGTCGGTCATGGCATGGCTCCAGGGCCAGGAACTGGGCGGGTTGCAAGCGAATCACCCCAGCCGCGCAGTCTAGCGGAGCGACTCACCCCGTCGAAGCGGCTTGGGATTGCGGCCTTCCGGCCTAGCGCCGACCTTTTGCCGGGCTCAATTCCAGATCTCGAGGTTGAACAGACGCTTGTGTTCCTCGATCGCGAACCGGTCGGTCATGCCTGCGATATAATCGCACACCAAGCGGGCGCGGCCCACCGTGTCGCACTGGTGAGCCCGATCATACCACTCGGTCGGCAGGACCTCCGGCTCGGCGTGAAACAACTTGAACATATCGGCAAGAATGCGGCGCGCGCGGCTGCGGGTGCGATTGACCCGATAATGCCGGTACATGCGCTGGTGCAGGAACTGGCGCAATCGGCCCAGATCCTCGGCGAGATCGGGAGAGAAGGACACCAGGGCCTGGGGCAGCCCGCGAACGTCCTCGGCGGTGACCACCTTGAATCGCTCGACGTTGCGCCGGGTCTGGTCGAGCACGTCGTCGACCATGTAGCCGATCATGCGGCGCACCGCCTCCAGCTTGGTCAGCCGGTCGTCCAGATCCGGGCGCTCGGCCTGCAACGCCCGCAGGATGGGCCCGATCAAGGGCACCTGAAGCAACTCCTCCAGACGGAAAAGCCCGGCCTCGAGGCCGTCGTCGACATCATGGTTGTTGTAGGCGATGTCGTCGGCCAGCGCCGCGACCTGAGCCTCGGCGGAGGCATAGGTTCCCAGTCTAAGGTCATAGCCGGCGTTGAAATCCACCACGGCGCGCCAGGCCGGCTCGTCCAGTCGATCAGAGACGGGTCCGTTGTGCTTGACCAATCCCTCCAGGGTTTCCCACGTCAGGTTCAGCCCGCGAAAGTCGGGGTAGCGGTGCTCCAGCTCGGTGACCACGCGGAAGGTCTGGACGTTGTGATCGAACCCTCCGTAGGGCGCCATGCAGATGTGCAGTTCGTCCTCGCCCGCGTGGCCGAACGGGGGGTGGCCAAGGTCGTGGGCCAGGGCGATGGTCTCAGCGAGGTCGTCGTTCAGACCCAGGGCATGGGCGATCGACCGGGCGATCTGCGAGACCTCCAGGGAGTGGGTCAGGCGGGTGCGGAAATGATCGCCCTCGTGGGCGACGAACACCTGAGTTTTTTCCTTCAGGCGCCGGAAGGCCGAGGTGTGGATGATTCGGTCCCGGTCCCGGGCGAACGCCGTGCGCGTGCGGCTCGCCGGCTCGTCGAAACGGCGGCCGATCGTGCGCTCGGCGTCGGCGGCGTAGCTCGCCGGCGGAAAGGGCGCTGAGATCTGAACGCCGGTCATCAAGGCTCCTTGTCGCGGCCCCTTTCGCTTCGGGCGTCGCGACCTGATATAATGGGTCTTATTCGCATTGAAGTTGTCCATGACCAAGCCCGTCACCCTGTCCGAGACCGCCGCCCACCGAATCCGCGCCCTGTCGGACGCGGAGGGGCGCCCGCTGATGCTGCGCGTGGCGGTGGAGGGCGGCGGATGCTCCGGGTTCCAGTACCAGTTCGACCTCGTCGATCACGCGCAGGCCGACGACCTGAAGATCGAGCGCGACGGCGCGGTCGCCGTGGTCGACGACATCTCCCTTGCGCTCCTGGGCGGCTCGGAAATCGACTTTGTCGACGAGTTGGTGGGCGCGAGTTTCCGCGTGCGCAATCCCAACGCCAAGTCGAGCTGCGGCTGCGGGGTCAGCTTTTCGATCTAGCTTCCGGCGCGCCGCCTTTCTGGCTAGCCTGCGCCCATGCGCATCGCCACCTGGAACGTCAACTCCATCAACGCCCGCCTCGAGACCGTTCTCGCCTGGTTCCGCGAGGCCTCGCCGGATGTCGCCTGCCTGCAGGAGATCAAATGCGTCGACGAGAAGTTTCCCGCCGAGCCGTTTGAATCCCTGGGCTATAACGTCGCCGTCCACGGCCAGAAGACCTACAATGGCGTCGCCATGCTCTCCAAGACTCCGCTGGAGGATGTCCGCCGAGGCCTGCCCGAGGGCGACGGCGACGACCATGCCCGCTACATCGAGGCGGTGATCTCTGGCCCCCGCCCGGTACGGGTCGGCGGCCTCTACCTGCCAAACGGCAATCCCATCGGCACAGAGAAGTTCGCCTACAAGCTGCGCTGGATGGAGCGGATGAACGCCCATGCCCGCAACCTGCTGGCGCTTGAGGAGCCCTTGGTCCTGACCGGGGATTTCAATGTCATCCCGGAAGACACCGATTGCGAGAACCCGGCGGCATGGCTGGGCGACGCCCTGTTCCAGCCGGAAAGCCGCGGCGCCTTTCGCGCTCTGATGTGGCTCGGGCTGACCGATGCGCACCAGGCGGCGGGGGGCGGTCCCCACGCCTACACCTTCTGGGACTACCAGGCCGGGGCCTGGCAGCGGAACAACGGCATCCGGATCGACCACGCCCTGCTCTCCCCGCAGGCCGCGGACCGGCTCAGGGGGGTTGAGATTCACAAGCATGTCCGCGCCTGGGAAAAGCCGTCGGACCATGTGCCGCTAGTGGTCGATCTCGACCTGTAGGCGGTCAAAAGCGGCGCCTTAGCAAAACGCGGGAATCCGCCTAGCCTTCCGGCCCATGCACAACCTCGTCCGCTTCATCCTGGTCATGGGCTTCGCCGGCGCGGTGACGACGCTCATGGCGGGCTTGTGGGGTTGGTGGAACGAGGAGGATCGGCGGCTGCGGCGGATCGCCCGGCGGGCCCTGGGCGGACCACCGGATGCGGCGATCATCGCCCGCGGCCGCGATAGCGCCGCGGCCTTCCGCCTGGCCGGCTCGCAGGTGCTGGTGATGCGCCGCGGGGGCGCGAACGCCCTGCTCTACCCCATGCGGTTGCTGATCGGCGCCGAGCTGATCATCGACGGCGAGGTCGCCGCCCGGGCCATCCGCGACGAACCTCGCCGGGCTCTGGACCGAATCGCCGGGGAAGCGAGGCGGGTGACCCTCCGCCTGGTCTTCGACGACGCCGCCCACCCCGATTTCGACCTGGACCTTTGGTTGGCCGAGGACGCCCTGCGCCGCGACGCGCGGCCGCCGTCCGTGGCCATCCATGAAGCGCGAGGCTGGCTGGCCCGGGCCGAGGCGATCCTTCGCCGGCCCACCTCGCAAGGCGCTGCGGTTCAGCCCCCCAAGCCGGCGCCTGCAGCCGAGCCCGACCCCGCGCCTGAATTTGAGTTGGAGTCGGAGCCGGCGCCACCGACCCTGGCTCATGCGTTTGAGCCCGAACCCGAACGGGCCGCTGAAGCCGAATCAGACCCGGAGGATGCGCCGCCGTGGGACGACGAGCCGGCGGTGATTGAGCCGGCGGTCGAGACTGCGCCGCCGCCGACGTCGACATCGTCCCCGCGCAAGCGCGCCGGGCGCAAGCTGACCGATGAGGGCGAACCGATTCCACCCCTCGACGAGCCCATCCAACCCTACTTGCTGTAGCGGCGGCCCGGCGGCATGCTCCGCGCCAACGCCGATCGCGGCGCGCTGGGGAGGCGACCATGACCATGCTCATCGCGGCGGCCGCCGCGTTCGTGCTGCTGCACCTGCTGATCGCCGGCACGCCGGTTCGCGGGATGATCGTGACCCTCACCGGTGAAGGGGTGTACCTGGGCCTCTTCTCCCTCGCCACCCTCGCGGCGCTGGTGTGGATGATCATCGCCTTCGCCGCCGCGCGGAGCGATCCAGCCAACACCACCCTTTGGACCCTGATGCCGCAGGCCCGGCACGGAGTGATCGGCCTGGTGCTGATCGCCTTCCTGTTCATGATCCCGGGCCTGCTGACCAACAGTCCGACACGGGTGCAGGGCGGATCGGTCCTGGACAAACCCAACGCGATCACCGGCATGACCCGCATCGCCCGCCACCCGTTCCTATGGGGGATCGTCATCTGGGCCGCCGCCCACCTGATCGCCAATGGCCGCCTCGCCGACCTGATCCTGTTCGGCAGCCTACTGATCCTCGGCCTCCTGGGGCCGCCCAGCATCGACACCAAGCGCATGCGGGCGCTGGGCGAGCGGTACGCCGCCTTCAAGGCGCAGACCTCCAACATCCCCTTCGCGGCGATCCTGCAGGGACGACAGACGCTGAAGTTCGGCGAGATCTGGTGGCGGCTGCTGGTCGCCGTGATCGTGTTCGTCGGCGTGCTCATGGTTCACCGCTACGCCTTCGGCGTTAGCCCCCTGGGGTAGGGCCCCATGTCGCAGCACCTCGGTTCCCTGGCCCTTGTCGTTCGCGACTACGACGAAGCCATCGCATTCTATGTGGGCAAGCTCGGGTTCATCCTCGCCGAGGACGCGGACCTGGGCGGCGGCAAGCGCTGGGTCAGGGTCACGCCGCCCGGCGCGCGGGAGACATCGCTGCTGCTGGCCAAGGCCGTCGCGCCGGCCCAGTCCGCCCGGGTCGGCGACCAGACCGGCGGGCGGGTGTTCCTGTTCCTGCGCACCGACGACTTCGCCGGCGACGTCGAACGCCTGACCACGGCCGGCGTCACCTTCGTGCGTCCGCCGCGCCAGGAGCCCTACGGCTGGGTCGCCGTGTTCGAGGACCTCTACGGCAATCTCTGGGACCTGCTGGAGATCAAGAAGCGCTAGAGCGCGTTGGCTCTAGTCGGAATCACCAACGGGTTGCGGCGGCCCGACGCCCCCTCAGTCGGCNNGACAGCTCCCCCGTTTCACGGTGGAGCAAAGCGAACCTTGTCCTCCACCGCGTAGCGGGGGAGGTGGCCCGGAGCGAAGCGTAGGGTCGGAGGGGGCGTCGGCCCGCCGCACAGCGCTGGTTCTGTTTAATCACAACAAACCCTAGCCCGGCGCCTCAGATGTCCTGGTAGCGCTTGCGCTCGCCACGCATCCCCGGATGGGTCACCGCCCCGAGGTGGGCGGGTCCCACCAGCTGGGCGAATTTCCACAGGGCGCCCGAGCCGTAGTCCGTCACCCGCGGCGTCCAGTGGCGCTTGCGGTTCTCCAACTCGATAGGATCGACTTCCAGCTCAATCGTGCCCGCGTCGGCGTCGATGGCGATGATGTCGCCGTCCTTCACCAGGGCAATGGGGCCACCCTCCTGGGCCTCGGGGCCGATGTGGCCAACGCAGAGGCCGCGCGTGCCGCCGGAAAACCGGCCATCGGTGACCAGGGCGACCTTGTCCCCGCGCCCCTGCCCCGACAGCGCCGCCGTGGTCGACAGCATCTCCCGCATGCCCGGGCCACCCTTGGCGCCCTCGTAGCGGATCACCAGGACGTCGCCATCCTTGTAGTCGCCGGCCTCGACGGCGGCGAAGCAGGCGTCCTCCCCCTCGAACACCCGCGCCGGCCCGCGATGGGCCCGATGCGACTGCATGCCGGCCACCTTGACGATGCCGCCGTCCGGGGCGAGCGAGCCCCAGACGCCCACCACGCCGCCGGTGGGCGACAGCGGATTGGTCACCGGCCGGATCACCACCTGATCGTCCCGCCATTTCACGTCGGCGAGGTTCTCGGCCAGGGTCTTGCCGGTGACGGTCATGCAGTCCCCGTGCAGGAAGCCGCCCTCCAGAAGGGTCTTCAGCAGCACCGGCACCCCGCCCGCCTCGCCCATGTCCTTGGCCACGAACCGGCCGCCGGGCTTGAGGTCGGCGAGATAGGGGGTGCGCTTGAAGCTCTCGGCCACGTCGCGAAGCGTGAATTCGATGCCGCACTCGTGCGCCATCGCCGGCAGATGCAGGCCGCCGTTGGTCGACCCGCCGGTGGCCGCGACGACCACCGCAGCATTCTCGAACGCCTTGAGGGTGCAGATGTCGCGGGGGCGGATGTTCTGCTTGATCAGCCGCATCACCGCCTCGCCGGACGCGATCGCGTACTCGTCGCGGCTCAGATAGGGCGCCGGCAGCGAGGCCGAGAGCGGCAGGGCCAGGCCGATGGCCTCTGAGACGCAGGCCATGGTGTTGGCGGTGAACTGGCCGCC
>PLSW01000382.1 GCA_003165275.1 Caulobacteraceae bacterium | reverse complement strand
GGGCCTGCCCATGAAGAAGGGCCGGCCCGGAACCATGACCCACGACTACAAACGCCACGGCACAACCACCCTGTTCGCCGCGCTCAATGTCCTGGACGGATCGGTCATCGGCCGATGCATGCAGCGCCACCGTCACCAGGAGTTCATCCGCTTCCTGAACCAGGTCGAGGCCCGGGTCCCGGCCGGGAAAGTCATCCACGCCATCGTCGACAACTACGCCACCCACAAGCACCCCAAGGTGCGCGCCTGGCTGGCGCGAAATCCCCGATGGACCTTCCACTTCACTCCCACCTCGGCCAGTTGGCTCAACGCCGTCGAGGGCTTCTTCGCCAAGCTGACTAGGCGACGACTGAAACGGGGAGTCTTCCGGTCGATCGTCGACCTTCAGGCCGCCATCAACCGCTTCCTCGCCGAGACCAACGAAGACCCCAGGCCCTTCAGCTGGACCGCCGATCCAGACGAAATCATCGCCGCCGTCAGGCGTGGCACCAAGCGTTAGATTCGGTCCACTAGCTCGATGGTGGAAATCGCGCGGGAGAACGCTGAGCGTCGGCCCGTGGCTGACCCGGCGCAGACCGCCCGCTTTGTCTTCTCTGATCCGGACGCAATTCAGGAACAGGGCGGACAGCGCGCGGGAGGCTAAGCAACGAATGCTCTAGCAGGCTGCTGAAGAAGTCGGCCAGGGGCGGGCGATGAAGGTGGATTCGTCGCCGCGGTGGAAGATTATTTCTCCGACGAGCGAACCATCGGGCTGGAGTTCAGCCCATCCTTCGCCGAAGGCCTCGTCCATTTCGTCGTTTCCGCCCCAGGTGAAGCTGATGGCGTCGCTGTCGCTGGAGCCATCGATCTCGCCGGTGATGCAACCGAAAGCGAAGTTGCCGCCGCCATCGTCGAACTGGATATGGGCCGGCCCCATCAGGTCGATGAAGTCGGCGTCCCAGGCCTCCATCTCGACGATCCGCCAGCGGCCCCTCATCAGGATGCTCCCACCAGCTTGGGCAGGCGGACCAGGTTGTAAGCGGCCATGGTGAAGGTGAAGGCCCAGCCGACCCGGTCCCTTCCTCGGAACCGGGTCTTGCGCTGACCCGCGATCGTCTTGTCCCAGCCGAAGGTCTCCTCGATGCGTTTGCGCACCTTCTGGCTCATGGCGTAGCCGGGGTGACGGGTGGTGCGTCCGTCGATGGCGGAGCGGCGCCCCTTGGTGTTCTGGGCGACGTGGGGCCGCACGTTCATCGACCTCAGCTCATTGACGAAGTCCTCGGTGTCATACGCCTTGTCGGCGCCCAGGGTGATCGCGCGGGCCCGATCGGCGCGCGGTTCGATCATGGCCAGGGCGGCGATGCGCTCGGCGTGGCCGTTGGCTTCGGTCAGGCAGGCGTCCACGATCAGGCCGGATCGGTTCTCCATCAGGGCGTGGCCCATGAAGCAGAGCTTGGCCTCCATGCCCGCCCCCTTGCGATAGAGCCGCGCCTGCGGATCGGTGGCGCTCTCGTGGGTCTCGTTGGACCGCGCCTGACCCTTGAAGTCGATATCGCTATTGCGCCCGGCCGTTGGCGGCGGGGCGTCCGGCGGCGGGCCGTCGCCGCTCTGGGCCTTGGGCTTGAAGCTCTTCGTCGAGGCCCAGGCCTCGATCAGCGTTCCGTCCACGCTGAAGTGGTCCGTGGATAGCAGTCGCTTGACCTTCGGCTGATCAAGCACGGCGCCGAGAAAGGCTGCGGCGATCTCGCCCTCCAGCAGCCGGTCCCGGTTCTTCGAAAACACCGTGGGAACCCAGACCGGATCATCGATCCCCAGCCCCACGAACCAGCGGAACAACAGATCGAACTCCAGCCGCTCCATCAACTGGCGCTCCGAGCGGATCGAATAGAAGGCCTGAAGCAGCATGGCCCGCAACAACCTCTCCGGCGCGATCGAGGGCCGGCCCATCCCCGAGTACAAAGCCGTGAACGCCGGGCTCAGCCGCTCAAGCGCCGCCTCGACGAAGGGCTTGATCGCGCGCAGCGGATGATCCGCACGCACCCGCGCCTCAAGGTCCACATAGGAGAACAACGACCCCGACCCGATGTCCGAACCCCGCATCCACATCCCCTGAGCTGCATCTGCTAAGGAGTGAATCATGCCGATTCACGACGCGCTACGGACTTTTTCAGCAGCCTGCTAGGTCAGATCGGCAGCTGCGCTGTCATCTTCACACACTTCAGCGCGAAGCTGGAGTCAACGGACGCGACGCCTGGCAGATGGAGCAGCGTCTTCTTGAGGAAGACCTCGTAGCCTTCGACGTCGGAGACGACCACCCGGACGAGAAAGTCGCTTTCACCGGTCATGGAGAAGCATTCGACAATCTGAGGGCAGGCGCCTGTCGCTGCCTCGAGAGCTTCCACTGTCTCTTCATCGTGTTGGCGAAGCCGTAGCCTCGCGAAGACACTGACGCCGAGATTCAGCAATTTGGCGTCCAATATCAATGAATGGCCGCGCACAATTCCGGCGGCTTCCAGCTTGCGCATCCGGCGCCAACAAGGGGTGTGCGAGAGCCCCACACGGTCGGCGACATCCGCGACTTTCGCGTCTGGCTGAGCCTGCCAAACGCGCAAGATTCGTCGGTCGGTTTCATCTAGGAGCATTTTGCGCCAACCTGAGCGAAACGAGGATGCCCATCCTAACCCATGCTGGTTTTAGGGTCAAATAAACAAACCATTTCCTCTCCGGCTAGCGCAATCCTTCCCCGTGCAGCGAGCGGATGCGGGAGTGGAAATTGGACGATCCCGTCGAGCTTAGTCTTCACATTCCGGCGCCCCTCGCGCGCCCCGGCGATAGGCCGACTTTCGACCACATCGACATTCCGGCGGTGGGCGCGACACGCCGGCCGAACGTCGAGGCCCAAGAGCCGGAAATGCGTGACCTGCCCTACGGCATGGTCCGGGTCCTAGATGACGACGGGCGAGCGGTTGGCCCCTGGGTTCCGCAGGTGGACCGCGAGTTTCTGAGACGCGGCCTACGCGCGATGGTCCAGACCCGGACCTTCGAGGATCGAATGTTTCGCGCCCACCGCCAGGGCAAGACCAGTTTCTTCATGAAGTCGACCGGCGAGGAAGCAATCGGTGTGGCTCAGTCGATGACCCTGGCTGCGGACGACATGTGCTTTCCGACCTACCGGGTGCAGGGCTGGCTGATCGCCCGCGGCTATCCGTTGGTCGACATGATCAACCAGATCTATTCGAACGCCCACGATCCGCTGAAAGGCCGACAGCTTCCCATTCTCTACTCCGCGCGCGACTACGGCTTCTATTCGCTGTCAGGCAACGTCGGCAGCCGTTTTGGTCACGCTGTCGGCTGGGCAATGGCTTCGGCCTTCATGAAGGACCATCGCATCGCGATTGGGTACATCGGCGAAGGCACGACCGCGGAGGGAGACTTCCACGAGGCGCTGACCTTTGCGGCGGTCTATCGCGCGCCAGTCATTCTCGCGATCACCAATAACCAGTGGGCGATATCGACCTTTTCGGGCATCGCCGGCGCAGATCAGACGACCTTCGCGGCCAAGGCGATCGGCTATGGCCTGCCGGGGCTACGTGTGGACGGCAACGACTTCCTGGCGGTTGTGGCGGCGACGCAATGGGCGGCCGAGCGGGCGCGCAAGAATCTCGGCGCGACCCTGATCGAGTTCGTGACCTATCGGGTCTCCGGCCACTCGACGAGCGACGATCCGACCAAATATCGCCCGACGGACGAGCCGGCCCTCTGGCCGCTGGGCGATCCAATCGAGCGCCTGAAGCAGCACTTGATCGGCCTCGGCGAATGGTCGGACGAGCGGCACGATCAGATGCAGTCAGAACTCACCGAAACCGTGCGGTCCGCCCAGCGCGAGGCCGATGCGGTCGGCGCCCTGGGCCAGTCCAAGCCCAGCGTGCGCGAAATGTTCGAGGACGTCTTCAAGGAGCCCGACTGGCGGATCATCGAGCAGCGCCGGGAGCTCGGTATCTGACATGACCCAGATGAACATGATCCAGGCGCTCAACTCGGCGCTCGACGTGATGCTGGGACAGAATCCGCAGACCCTGATCTTCGGCCAGGATGTCGGCTATTTCGGCGGGGTCTTTCGGGTGACCGACGGCCTGCAAGAACGCCACGGCCTCACACGCTGCTTTGACGCGCCGATCTCTGAAGGCGGGATCATCGCAACCGCTATCGGCATGGGCGCCTATGGGCTGCGGCCCGTCGTCGAGATCCAGTTCGCCGACTATATCTTGCCGGCCTTCGACCAGCTGGTCTCGGAAGCCGCCCGGCTGAGGTATCGCTCCGGTGGGGAGTTCTGGGCGCCCATAACGGTTCGTTCGCCCTACGGCGGCGGAATCTTCGGCGGCCAGACCCACAGCCAGAGCCCTGAGGCGATCTTCGCCCACATCACCGGGCTGAAGACCGTCATTCCGTCCAATCCCCACGACGCCAAGGGACTGCTGATCGCCTCGATCCTGGAGGACGATCCGGTGATCTTCCTGGAACCGAAGCGGATCTACAACGGTCCGTTCGATGGCCATCACGACCGCAAACTGACCACCTGGGCCGGCCACGCGGCCGCTGAGGTGCCCGACGGTTTCTACACCGTGCCCCTCGGCAAGGCGGCGACTGTGCGCGAGGGGAGGAACGTAACCCTCCTTGCCTATGGCACGATGGTGCACGTCGGCCTGGCCGCGATTGAAGAGAGCGGCGTCGATGTCGAGTTGATTGATCTTCGCTCGATCGTGCCCCTCGACATCGACGCGATCACCGCTTCGGTTAAGAAGACCGGGCGCTGCGTGATCCTGCATGAAGCCTCCCGCTTTGGCGGATTCGGCGGCGAACTTTCGGCGCTGGTGCAGGAGCGCTGCTTCCATTATCTGCGCAGCCCGATCGAGCGTGTTGCCGGATGGGACACGCCCTATCCGCACGCCTTCGAGTGGGACTATTTTCCCGGCCCGGCGCGCGTCGTCGCCGCCCTTCGCCGCACGATGGAGGGCTGAGTCGATGGGGCGCTATCTGTTCCGTTTGCCCGACATTGGCGAGGGCGTCGCCGAAGCGGAGATCGTCGCCTGGCACATCAAGGTTGGTGACCGCATCGAGGAAGACCAGACCCTGGTCGACGTCATGACCGACAAGGCGACCGTGGACATGACCTCGCCGGTTTCCGGCGTCGTGACCGCCACCCACGGCGAGCTCGGCCAACTCGTGCCGGTCGGCTCGACGCTGGTCGAGTTGGACGTTGAAGGGGACGGCAACGCGGGCGCAGAGTCCGCGCCGGCACACGCATCCGCTGCTTCCGCTTCGCTGAAGCAGCCAGAGCTAACGCCCAATTTGCCGCCGGCCGCGCCGGAGCCCAAGCCGGCGCCGCCCCCGCCAGCCGCCAAACGGCCAGATATTATCGCCCGCCCAGCAGATGAGGCTCCGATCGCAGCGCCAGCGACCCGCCGGCGCGCGTTCGAGCTCGGTGTGCCCTTGCAATTTGTCCCCGGCACGGGACCCGGCGGCCGGATCACGCCGGAGGATCTAGACGCCTATCTGGGGTCGGGCGGCGACGCCCGTAGCGCGCCGGCCGGCGCGGCGCAAAGGATCGCGGTCAACGAGATCAAGATCATCGGCCTGCGCCGCCGGATCGCCGAACGGATGCAGGACGCCAAGCGGCGGATCCCGCACTTCTCCTATGTCGAAGAGTTCGACATGACCGAGATCGAGGCGCTCAGGCAGGACCTCAACGACGGGCGTGGCGACGGACGGCCGAAATTGACCCTGCTGCCCTTCTTCATGCGCGCGATCGCCAGGCTGCAGCCCGAATTTCCGCATGTGAACGCCCGTTACGATGACGAAGCCGGCGTGCTGCGCGCCCACGAAGGGGTCCACATCGGCATCGCCACTCAAACGCCGGGCGGGCTGATGGTTCCGGTGGTCCGGCACGTGGAGGCGCTGGATATCTGGGCGTGCGCGAGCGAGCTAACCCGGGTAACGACCGCCGCCCGCGACGGGTCGGCCACCCGCGAAGACCTCAGCGGCTCGACCATCACCCTGACCAGCCTCGGCCCGCTTGGCGGCATCGCGGCGACGCCGGTGATCAACAGCCCGGAAGTGGCCATCATCGGACCCAACAAGCTGGCCGATCGGCCAGTGGTGCGGAACGGCCAAATCGTTGTCCGCACCCTGATGAACCTCTCAAGTTCCTTCGATCACCGGATCGTCGACGGCCATGACGCCGCCCGCTTTGTGCAGCGGCTGAAGCGGCTCGTCGAGCGGCCCGCACTTCTGTTCATGGACCAAGGCTGATGCAGACCCTCAAGACCAAGGTGCTGGTCATCGGCGGCGGGCCCGGCGGTTATGTGGCCGCTATCCGCAGCGGACAGCTGGGGATGGATGCGGTGCTGGTGGAGGCGGGACGGCTCGGGGGTACGTGCCTGATCCGCGGCTGCATCCCCTCTAAG
>PLSW01000200.1 GCA_003165275.1 Caulobacteraceae bacterium | reverse complement strand
ACAACGCCAAGGGCGAATACTACCTGACCGACGTGGTCGGCCTCGCCAATGGCGCCGGCAAGACCGTGCGCGTGGCGATCGCCCCCGGGGACGCCTTCCTGGGGGTGAATTCGCAGGGCGAATTGGCCGAGGCCGAGGCCGCCTTCCAGGCCGGCCGGCGACGGGCGTTGATGGCCGAGGGGGTCAGCATGACGGCGCCGGAGACCGTGCACCTGGCCTATGACACCGAGATCGAGGCCGGCGCGACCATCGAGCCCTATGTGGTGTTCGGCCCCGGCGTCCGGGTGGCGAGCCGGGCGGTGATCCGCGCCTTCAGCCACCTGGAAGGCTGCGCCGTCGGCGAAGGCGCGCTGATCGGTCCCTATGCCCGGCTGCGGCCGGGGGCCGACATCGGCAAGGACGCGCACATCGGCAACTTCGTCGAGGTCAAGAAGGTGAGGGTTGGTCAGGGCGCCAAGGCCAATCACCTGACCTATCTGGGCGATGGGACGGTGGGCGCCGGCGCCAACATCGGGGCCGGGACGATCTTCTGCAACTACGACGGCTTCGACAAGCACGACACCCATATCGGCGCGAACGCCTTCATCGGCTCCAATACGGCCCTGGTGGCGCCGGTGACCATCGGGGAGGGCGCCTACACCGGCTCCGGCTCGGTGATCACCCGGGACGTGGCCCCCAACGCCCTGGCGCTGGAGCGTGGCCAGCAGGTGGAGAAGGCGGGCTGGGCCTCTCGCTTCCGCGCCATGAAGCTGGCGGCGAGAAAGCGATGACGGCCTCGCGCGCGGCCTCGCGATCCCCTATCTGCACATGATGGGTGTTGAAGAACAGAAGCGGGCGGCGGGGGAGGCGGCGGCGGCGTTGGTCGCGGCCCACATGACCGTCGGCCTGGGCACGGGATCGACGGCGGCTTGGTTCGTCAAAGCCCTGGCCGTCCGCGCCCTCGATATCCGCTGCGTCTCGACCTCCAAGGCGACCGCCGACCTCGCCGTCAGCCTCGGTATGACCGTCATTGAACTCGACGCGGTGTCGGTGATCGATCTGACGATCGACGGCGCCGACGAGATCGGGCCTGGCCTTTCCCTCATCAAGGGCGGTGGCGCGGCCCTGCTGCGCGAGAAGCTGGTCTGGGAGGCGTCGCGGCGCTGCGTGGTCATCGCCGACGCCGGCAAGCGCGTGCCGCGACTGGGCGCCTTTCCCCTGCCCATCGAAGTTGTCGCCTTCGGCCACACCTCGACCGCGCGGCGCATCTGCGACGCCTTCGCCGAGTGCGACATGGGCATCGCGCCGCGGCTTCGGATTCGGGACGGCGGGCCGGTGATCACCGACGGCGGAAACTACATCTACGACGCCGCCTGCGGCGCGATCCTCGATCCGGCCCTGCTGGCGGACGCCCTGAAGAGCGTGACGGGCGTCGTCGACCACGGTCTCTTCCTCGACCTCGCCGACGCGGCGCTCATAGCGACGGACAGCGGCGTCGAACACCTCACCCCCTAGCGTTCCGGAGGCCCTGATGGCCGAGTACGACTACGATCTCTTCGTCATCGGCGCCGGCTCCGGCGGCGTGCGGGCGGCGCGGCTGGCGGCGATGACCGGCGCAAGGGTGGCTGTCGCCGAGGAGTACCGGGTCGGCGGCACCTGCGTGGTGCGCGGCTGCGTGCCGAAGAAGTTCATGGTCTACGCATCGGAATTCGCCCGCGAGTTCGAGACCGCCAAGGGCTACGGCTGGTCCACCGGCGATGTCAGCTTCGACTGGCCCAAATTCCTGGCCTCGAAGGATCAGGAAATCGCACGGCTGTCGGGCATCTACACCTCGAACCTGATGAAGGCCGGCGCCGACCTGTTGCTGGGAACGGCGCGGTTCATGGATCCGCATACGTTGGAAGTGAAAGGCCGGGAGGAGACCCGCAAGGTCACGGCGGCCAAGGTGCTTATCGCAACGGGGGGGCGACCGGTTCGTCCGCCGGAGGTCGAGGGCATCGAGCATGTGATCACCTCGGAAGAGGCGTTTCATCTTCCGCAACTGCCAAAATCCCTGGTGATCGTCGGCGGCGGCTACATCGCCGTGGAGTTCGCCGGCATCTTCCACGGCCTCGGCGTCGATGTAACCCTGGTCTACCGGGGCCCCAACCTGCTCCGCGGCTTCGACGAGGACGTGCGCGCCCACATGGCCGACGAGCTGCATAAGCGCGGGCTCAAGGTCGCCCTGGCCTGCCAGCACGAGCGGATCGAAAAGCGCGACGACGGCATGCTGGTCAGCCACCTCAGCGAGGGCCGGCAGTTGGTCAGCGACCACGTCATGTTCGCCACCGGCCGCGAGCCCCACGTCAAGGATCTCGGCCTCGACAAGGCCGGGGTGAAGCTGAACGACAAGGGCGCTGTCGCCGTCGACGACTATTCCCGCACCAATGTCGAGCACATCTGGGCGGTGGGCGACGTCACCGACCGCATGCCCCTGACCCCCGTCGCCATCCGCGAGGGCCAGGCCTTCGCCGAAAGCGTCTTCTACGATCGGCCGACCCGGTTCGACCATGCTGATGTTCCGACGGCGGTCTTCTCCCAACCGCCTGTGGGCTGTGTCGGCCTGACCGAGGCCCAGGCGCGGCACAGGTTCGGGCCTGTCGATATCTACCTGACCAAGTTCCGACCGATGAAGGAGACCTTCGTCGGCGGGGAGGAGCGGATGCTGATGAAGCTGGTCGTGGACCGGGCTAGCGACAAGGTCGTCGGCTGCCACATCGTCGGCCACGACGGGCCTGAGATCATCCAGCTGGCCGCCATCGCCGTGAAGGCCGGCCTGACCAAGGCCCAGTGGGACGCCACCTGCGCCCTGCATCCCACCGTCGCCGAGGAACTGGTGACCCTGCGCGAGAAGTACGTGCCGATGGAGCTGTCGGCGGCGGAATAGGGGAGGCTCTATAGCGAGGGTGGTTGAGCTTGCCGCCGTGATCAGGGACTTTTGATGACATCTAAGCATCGCGCGCGTCGAGCAGCGACGCATGCAGCCCCGTCCTACCTGCGGCCCATCGAAATGGTTTTCGTCTTTGCGCTCATTGGTGGAATTTGGGCTGGCGAATGTTGGTTGATAGGCCAATCGCAAGCGGTCCGCTGCCCGACAGGAACGTTCGTGTACGGATCTCCACGTGTTGCGAGCATCTTTTCGATGCTCGCCCCTGGCTTCGCCGCGATTGGTTGGGGCTTCTTCTTCTGGAATCTGCTCACGGGGTTGATTGCGCCGGTCCACCGTTTCTTCAATGGAGGTGTCGACGCCCGCGCGACGGCGGCCTACAAAAATAATCAGGCGGCGATCCTCAAATTTTCATTGGTCCTTTCCGCGATTGCGCTGCCAATTTGCGCGATCGCAAGCTCCAGCCAGTTTTGCCTGACCCCCAACCGGATCGTCATCCGCGCCGCGCCATTGGCGATGACCCGTTCCTATGATTGGGCGGATGTTCGCAGAGTGACCACCTCGTGCACCCGCGGATCAAAGGGCGGTTGGGATCCGGATTACGAACTTACATTTTCTGACGGGCGCAGCCTCGCACTGATGGGCGGCACCGCGCCGGTCATGAAGTTTGGACCACAGATCGCCAAGGCGTTGCATGGCAAGGCGTTCAGATTTGACTCCGCCCAGGTTGCGCCTGGATGTGACGTGGGCGATTTGGGCATGCTCGTGACGCGTCCCTGATAGCCGCAACGGGAGATGAAAGTGCGTTTCATGGTCATCGAGACCTTCCGCAACCAGGACGCCAAGGCCGTCTATCGTCGCTTTCGCGATCGCGGCCGGCAGATGCCGGATGGGCCGACGGTCATCGACAGCTGGGTCGCCGCAGACCTCAGCCGTTGTTTCCAGCTCATGGAGGCCGACGATCCGGCTCACCTGCAGCAGTGGATCGCCCAGTGGTCCGACCTGATCGCCTTCGAGGTCGTGCCGGTGACCACCGGCAAGGAAACCTCGGCGGCGCTGAGCGGTCTGCTTGACGTGACTCAATGATCCTCCGGCGCGTGTCTGGTTTTGCCTTGGCCTGGCATTTGCTTTAAAAGCCCCGCCCTCGTAAGGACCCGCCATGACCGACCGCTGGACGCCATCTTCCTGGAGAGCCAAGCCCGCCAAGCACCTGCCGACGGATTATCCGGACATGGCGGCGCTGGACCGGGTCGAGCAGACGCTTCGCGCCTATCCGCCGCTGGTGTTCGCCGGCGAGGCGCGCAGCCTGAAGGCCAAGCTCGCCGAGGTGTCGGCCGGGCGCGCCTTCCTGCTGCAGGGGGGCGACTGCGCCGAGAGCTTCAAGGAATTCAGCGCCGACAACATCCGCGACACCTTCCGGGTGCTGCTGCAGATGGCGGTGGTGCTGACNNGCATGGCCGGCCAGTTCGCCAAGCCCCGCTCGTCGGCCATCGAGACCATCGGCGATGTGACGCTGCCGTCCTACCGCGGCGACATCATCAACGGCATGGGTTTCACGCCTGAGGAACGCACGCCCGATCCGGAGCGGCTGCTGCGCGCCTACAACCAGTCGGCGGCGACGCTGAACCTGCTGCGCGCCTTCGCCGGCGGCGGCTATGCCGACCTGCACAACATCCATCGGTGGACCCTGGGCTTCGTCGAAGGCAGCCCCAACAGCGCTCGCTACCGCGAACTGGCCGATAAGATCTCCGAATCGCTCAGCTTCATGCAGGCGATCGGCGTCACCCCGGAAAGTCACCAGGAGATGCATCGGGTCGACGTGTTCACCAGCCACGAGGCCCTGCTGCTGGGTTTCGAAGAGGCGATGACCCGGGTCGATTCCACCTCCGGCGACCTCTACGACACCTCGGCGCACCTGCTCTGGATCGGCGAGCGCACCCGCCAGCTCGACGGCGCCCACGTGGAGTTCATGCGCGGGATCAAGAATCCGATCGGCCTGAAGGTCGGCCCGACCATTGAACCCGACGAACTCCTGCGTCTGATCGACGTGCTCAATCCGAAAGATGAGGCCGGACGGCTGACTCTCTACGGCCGCTTCGGCTCCGACAAGATCGCCGCGCGCCTGCCGGCCCTGATGGCCGCCACCCGCAAGGCCGGGCGGCAGGTGGTCTGGGCGATCGATCCGATGCACGGCAATACGCTCACCGCCAACAACGGCTACAAGACCCGGCCCTTCGACCGGATCCTTGCCGAGGTGAAAAGCTTCATTGAGATCGCCGGCGCCGAGGGGGTGCATCCGGGCGGGGTGCATCTGGAGATGACCGGCCAGAACGTCACCGAATGTCTCGGGGGCGCCCGCGCCCTCGCGGAGGGGGACTTGGCGGATCGCTACCACACCCATTGCGACCCGCGCCTCAACGCCGACCAGGCGCTGGAGCTGGCTTTCCTGATCTCGGAAAAGCTCAAGGCGGCCCGCGTGGCCGAGCGCGCGGCGGCGTTCGGCTAGCGCAGCCGGCGACGCTCTTACCCGAGTTGGCGGACGAGGATGGGATGGTCTTGCCATCCCGTCCGCCCTCGGCCAGTTTCCGCGCCCTCATTGAAAGGCTTTGACCATGGGCGGATTCGCCGCCAGGGCGGCCGCCCGTATGGGGTGGCCGGCCGACGCCATCGCGACCGATCTTTCGACCCTGCTCCGCCTGGCGGGACCGGTGGTGTTGTCGCGACTGGGCATCATGGCCATGGGGTTGACCGACGCCCTCGTTGTCGGACGCTATTCGGCGACCCAGCTCAGCTATCACGCCCTGGGATGGGCCCCGACGGCGGTGGTGGTCACCGTCTGCGTGGGATTGCTCAGCGGCGTGCAGGTGATGACCTCGCGGGCGGTAGGCGAGGGCCGCCTGCACCTCGCCGGCGCCGTGCTGCGGCGTGGGCTGGTCTACGCCCTTTGGATCGGCGGCGCCTCGACGGTGCTCCTGGCCCTGCTCGGTCCCGCCTTCCTGCACGCCATGGGCTTGGGAAAGGACCTGGCGGACGGCGCCAGCCGGGTCCTGCTGGTGTTCAGCCTGTCCCTCGCCCCCTATGCGGTTTCGGTCGCCGCGACCGTCTGGCTGGAGGCGTTGTCGAGGCCTTCGCCGGTCATGGTGATGATGTGGGTCGCCAACATCGTGAACCTGGTGATCGACCTGTTGCTGGTGCCTGGGCGCTTCGGCTTGCCGGCGATGGGGGCGATGGGCGGGGCCTGCGCCACCCTCGGCGCGCGCACGGCCCTGGCGGTGGTCCTGCTGGCCTATATCGCGCTGATGCGAGACGCGCGGGAACTCGGGGTGTTCGACAAGCCCGCCCCCGACCGGGCCGCCGAGATCGAGCAGCGCCGGGTCGGCTACGGCGCCGGCGCGTCCAGCTTCTTTGAGGTCGCCGCCTTCTCCGGGATGAACATTATCGCCGGGTGGATCAATCCGTTGACCGTCGCGGCCTACGCCATCGTGCTGAACGTCGCGGCGATCGTCTTCATGGTTCCATTGGGCCTGTCGACGGCGACTTCGGTCATGGTGGGGTCAGCCTATGGCGCGCGGGATCTGGCCGGAGTGAACCGCGCCGCGGCCCTCGGGCTTGCGGTCTGCACCGCCTTCGGGCTCGTCGTCGCCCTTGCGATCTGGCCGACAGCGCGACTGATCGCGGCCGGCTACACCGGCAACCTCCCGGTGATCGCCATGGCGACAGGCGGAGTTCTGCTGGCCTGCCTGTTCTTCATTCCCGACTGCTTGCAGGTGGTGGCGGCCCAGAGCCTGCGGGCGCGGGGCGAGGTGTGGCTGCCCACGGCGACGCACCTGGCCAGCTACGCCCTGGTGATGTCGCCACTGGCCTGGCTCCTGGCCATTCCCATGCACATGGGTCTGCCCGGCATCCTCTGGGCGATCATCATCGCCAGCCTGATGTCGGCGGGACTGCTGTTGGCGCGGTTCTGGCGCCTGCGGCGGCGGCTGTAGCGCACGTTGTGATCAGGTGGAATCGGGTCTTTGCGGCGGCCCGACGCCCCCTCAGTCGGCTTCGCCGACAGCTCCCCCGTTTCACGGTGGAGCAAAGCGTTCAATCGATCTCCTCCACCGCGAAGCGGGGGAGGTGTCAGCGCGAAGCGCTGACGGAGGGGGCGTCGGTCCGCCGCACGGCTTCGCGTTTCGATCTCAATCAAAACACGCTTTAGATCTCGGCCCCTAGGATCCAGCCTTCTTCGTTCTGCACATCAAGCACCAGATCCGCCGGCGCCGTCTTCGAATGACCGAACAGCGCTCCGAGCTTTCCGGCTTCGTCGAGGCGCGCAAAATGCTCGGCCGCGGCGCGGACCTGGGCGAGATCCTTGACCTCGCCGTGGGCCGGGATGGCCTTCATCATCGAGGGGTAGACCTCGGCCGCTACAACGTCGACGCCCGCCAGATCCGCCTCGGTCAGCGGCTTGAAGCCGGTCTCGAAGGGCCAGACCTGCATGGCGTCGCCTCGGGCCAGCTTCAGCCGCCGCACCACGGGAATGCCCAGGATCGCCTGGCCGCCGACCGAGCCATTGTAATAGAGCTTCCAGATTGACGCGGCGCCCTTGGCGGCGACCTCGGCGTGCCGCAGTTCCGGGAGATCCGCCGGACCATGCTCGCGGGTGCGCTTCGGCTGCAGGGTGGTGAGGGCGTCCTTGGGCGGGCAACCCCAGAAGGGGAACGGGCCGCCGGTCATGCGCCGGTTGATCTCCGAGGCCACCCCGAAGCGATTGTTGGTGTTGTCGACCTTGTCCTTGACCATCTTGTCGAGCTGGTCCCAGGCCGAGCGCCAGGGGTGCTCGCCATTCAGGTTCAGCGCCGCCGCGAAACCGCGGGGGAAGCCCAGCGGGAAGTCGAAGCCCAGCAGCGCGCGCTCGTTGCGCTTCTTCAGGTCTTCGAGAATGGCGGTCAGTTTGGCCTCCGCCTCATGGCGCGTAGCCGGATTGAAGGCCTCGAACGCCAGACGGAAGCGCACGTCTCGCTTGAGCACGCCGATCCAGACCGAATCCGCCCCGGTGTTCGGCTTGGAGGCCGCGCTCCAGTCGACAATGATGTAGGCGTTGAAAAGGCGCGCCACGGACGGCTCCCGGGAAAAAGGCGCCCGGCTTGTAGCGCGCCCCTTGGCTTGGCGAAACGGCGCGCCGTCAATCGTGATCGACCGCGCGCCGCCTTTTGCCTGATGGGCTTCGCGGGCGCTAGCCCAGCTTGACCAACATCTTGCCGATGTTCTCGCCCTTGAAGAGCTTGATGAAGGCGGTGGGGGCGTTTTCGATGCCCACTTCCACGGTTTCCTTCCACTTGATCTTGCCCGCGGCGATCCAGCCGGAGAGGTCCTTCAGATAGGCCGGCAGCATGTCGAAGTGGTTGGAGACGATGAAGCCCTCCAGACGCAGGGACTTGCCGATGATCAGCGCCATGTTGCGCGGTCCCGGCGGCGGCTCGGAATCGTTGTACTGGGCGATCATTCCGCAGATGGCGAAGCGCGCGCCCTGCTTGGCCGCGTTCAGCGCGGCCTCCATGTGCTCGCCGCCGACATTTTCGAAATAGACGTCGATGCCGCCAGGCGCCGCCTTGAGCAGGGCCGCGGTCAGGTCCTTCTCGGCCTTGTAGTCGATAGCGTGGTCGACGCCGATCTCCTTCAGATAGGCGCACTTTTCCGGGCCGCCCGCCGAGCCGATCACGGTGTGGCCCATGATCTTGGCGATCTGGCAGACGATGGAGCCCACCGCGCCCGCGGCGGCGGAGACGAATACGACGTCGCCGGGCTTGAGGGCGGCGATCTTCAAGAGGCCGACATAGGCGGTCATGCCCGGCATGCCGGCGATGCCGAGGAAGGCCTGCGGCGGCAGGCCGTGGGTGTCGAGCTTCTGCACCATCGCGGCGGGGGCGTTGAAGCCTTCACGCCAGCCGAGCATGCTCTGCACCAGGTCGCCGGCCTTGAGGCCCGGCGCGTTCGAGGCGACGACCTCGCCCACCGCGCCGCCCTGCAGCGCCTCGCCGATCTGGAACGGCGCCACATAGCTTGGCCGGTCGACCATTCGCCCGCGCATATAGGGGTCGACAGTCATCCAAAGGTTCTTGATCTGAACCTCGCCGGCGCCGGGCGCGGGCAGTTCGACGCTGGCGATCTCGAAATTGTCGGCGACCGGCATGCCGGAGGGGCGCGACTTCAGCCGCACCTCGCGCGAGGTGGTCATGGATGCTTCTCCCAAGCGTTTTGTTTGAAAACTGAATATCGGTTTAAATCATCCTCTCCCGGGACGGGCAACCAATCGATCGCGGCGGCCACACGTTCCCGCGACGATCTCTCCCAGCCCGGGCAAGGCGATGCGATTGGCGTCCGCATACCGCATGGACAATCCGCTGGAGGCCGCACACTTTCGCGCCGCTTTATCGGAAAGGAAGTTTCGTGAGTCGATCCCTCAGAGCGGGCGTCGCCGGCGCCGGGTCCTTCGGCCGCCACCATGCGCGAATCTATGCGGGCATGGAGGGGGTGAGCCTCGCCTCGATCTTCGATCCTGACCTGGAACGGGGCCGCGCGATCGCCGCGGAGCATGGCGGCGTCGCAACCGACGATCTGGCCGCATTCCTGGCCGCCTGCGATGTGATCACCGTCGCCTCGCCGGCGACCACCCATGCCGCTACAGCCCTGGCCGCCTTGGGCGCCGGCAAGTCGGTCTATGTGGAAAAGCCGATCGCCACCTCGTTGGAGGACGCCGACGCCCTTGTGGCGGCCGCCAGCCGGGCGGGCGTGGTCCTGGCCTGCGGCCACCAGGAGCGGGTCGCCTCCCGCGCCATGGGCCTGCTGGATATCCCCGAACGCCCGACGTTTCTGGAGGCCGTCCGCCTTGGCCCCTGGAGCCCCCGCAACGCCGACGTCTCCTGCGTCCTCGACCTGATGATCCACGACATCGACCTGGCCCTGGCGCTCAACCCGTCCGAGCCGCTAGCGGTGGAGGCGGAGGGCGTCATCGATCCGGGGCCGCTGCTGGATCAGGTGCGCGCCGAGATCACCCTTTCCGACGGGTGCGGATTGACCCTTGAGGCCTCCCGCATCGCCGCCGCCCGCGAGCGGCGCATGCGCATCATCTTTCCGTCGGGCGAGGTGGAGATCGATTTCATCACACGTTCCTTCCGCAACACCACGCCGTTCCGGCTCAACGCGGATTTTGCGGAAACGCCCGCGGGCAAGGACCCGCTGGGTGGGAGCGTCGCGGCCTTCGTGGCGGCGGTGCGGGCCGAGACGGCGCGTCCGGCGGTCACCGGCGTCGAAGCCGCGCGGGCGCTGGACCTGGCGTTGGCGGTGGAGATGGCCGCAGGCGGCTGACGCCGGCAATCTGCATTCAGGTCTTTTCCCCAGGCGCTCCCATGGTCTAGGGAACCAGCCTCGCCTTGCGGAGCCGCGCCATGACCAAGAAGCCCGACGGAACCTGGGACAAGTCCAACCTGCCCAGCCGGCACGTGACGGAAGGCCCGTCCCGTGCCCCGCACCGTTCCTACTACTACGCCATGGGCCTGGGCTCGCGGGAGATCGCCCAGCCGTTCGTGGGCGTGGCGTCCTGCTGGAACGAGGCGGCGCCCTGCAACACCGCCCTGATGCGCCAGGCCCACGCGGTCAGCGTCGGGGTCAAGAACGCCGGCGGCACGCCTCGGGAGTTCTGCACCATCACCGTCACCGACG
>PLSW01000289.1 GCA_003165275.1 Caulobacteraceae bacterium | reverse complement strand
ACTGAGGGGGCGTCGGTCCGCCGTAGCCCTGCTTCCGACCAAAGACATCTCGCCCCAACTGGGCTGACGGCCGTCCACGCCCCGTCGCAATGAAGACCGGACGGGGCTCGCCCTACCCCCTCCCAGCCATTCGCCGTTGGGCGACACGCGTCCCGACCGTGACGGGGGCGGCGTCGGACAGCTTGAACTGCGACACCCGCCGGGCGAGCTCGGCGGCCTCGGCGCGCAGGTTGGTCGCCGCGGCGGTGGTCTGTTCCACCATGGCGGCGTTCTGCTGAGTGACGTCGCCCATCTGATTGACCGCCACATTGACCTGGCCGAGGCCCGAGGCCTGTTCCCGGGACGACAGGGCGATGGCCGAGATGATCTCGTCCACCTCGACCACCTTCTTGGCGATGCCAGCGAGGGCGGCGCCGGTGTGGCCGACCAGGTCGACGCCGCGGCCGACCTGGGCGGTGCTGGTTTCGATCAGGCCCTTGATCTGCCGCGCGGCGTCCGCGGAGCGCTGGGCCAGGGCGCGAACCTCCTGGGCGACGATGGCGAAGCCGCGGCCGGACTCGCCGGCCCGGGCGGCCTCGACACCGGCGTTCAGGGCCAGCAGGTTGGTCTGGAAGGCGATCTCGTCGATCACGCCGATGATCTGGGTGATCTTTCCGGAGCTCTGCTCGATCTCGCCCATCGCCGTCACGGCCTCGCGCACGACCTGCCCGGCCTGTTCGGCGTCGCTCTTGGCGGAGGAGACCACCAGGGAGGCCTGCCTGGCGCCGTCCGCGCCCAGCTGCACCGTCGCGGTGATCTGGTCGAGGGAGGCGGCGGTCTGTTCCAGGCTGGCGGCCTGTTTCTCCGTGCGCCGCGACAGGTCGTCGGAGGCGCGGGCGATCTCGTCGGAGCCGCCCTGGACGCCGTCGGCCGCGATGCTGATCGCCGCCATCGCCGCCTGCAGAACCTCCACCGCCCCGTTGAAGTCGCTCTTGATCTCGGCGTAGGCGTTGGAGAACTCCGCCTCGATGCGGGCGGTCAGGTCCCCCGCCGCCAGGCGCGACAGCTCGGCCGCCATCGCCGCGACGGCCTCGGCCCTCTGCCGCTCCGCCAGCTTGGCCAGTTCGGCCTGCTCAGCGCGTCCGGCGTCCTCCAACTCGCGGGCCGCCGCGGCCGCCTCGACGGCGTCCTTGATCGTCTTGGCCACCGTGTCAGCCTTGTCGCGGCGGGCCTCGTCGGCGACGCGGAACATGGTGTCGATGCTGAATATGGCCCCGATCAGGGCGACGGCCTCGGTGACCAGGATCACGGCATGGACCACGACCCGGCCGAGGTTGCCGCCGCCGGGGAAGACCGCCGACGGCAGCAGATAGGCGAGCCCGAGATGGTGAATGGCGACGGTGATCGCGCCGACCAGGATGACCACCCAGTCGCAGTAGACGACCAGCACGGCGAGGGCGGCGAAATAACCCATGTGCATGTCGATCTGCCAAGGACTGCCCGCCATCGCCGCCACGAGCAGCGACACCTGGCCCATGAGCGCGACGCCGATCAGCGACCGGCCGAGGGTCCTCCGCCCCGCCAGGGGCAGCGCCAGGGTGGCGCCCCCCGCGACCACCAGGGCCGCGACGCCGAGGCCGAGGATCGGGCCGTGGACGGCCGCGCGCGCCGCCATGACCACCACCGCCATGAACCAGATCAGGCCAACGATCAGCTTTCCGCCGAACCGCCGTTGCGCATCAATGTCCGCGAAGGCGAGGGTCATGGTCTGGATTCCAGGGCGAGGGGGCTGCAAAGGCCGGCGGGGTCGGCGCCGGTCACGAACCAGGCGCCCGCCACGCGGGCGCGGCGGGAAAGGCTGAAGGGATCGCCGTGCAGGATCACGACAAAGGGCGCGCCGCCGCCGCCGAGAATCTGGCCGGCGGAGGCGGCGGCGGCGATGATCCGGGTCTGGCTCCACCAGGGCGGAAAGAAGGCGGCGATCCGGGCTGGATCCTTGGGCGCGGCGTCGACGCTGACGGCGGCGAACAGGGTCGCGGCCATCGCCATGGCGATGACCGCCGTCTGCCCCAGGGTGACCGCCGAACTGAGCTTTTGACCTTCATGCATGCGCGCGCGCCGGTTTCGGGCGTTTGGCCCCGCCTGATGTCTCGGGGCGGCGCCCGCGGGAGCCGTCCGATGATAGGCAGAACTACGTGCCGGGCGTGGCCAGTCGGTTAACCGTTCCTGCATCCCGCGGCCGTTCGCCTGCGTCGTATTGTCGCGGCGAGGTCCGGGCTGTCCGAAGCCGGCGGCGCGGAGGTCGACGATCCCGCCGCAGGCGCCGGGAAAAGGGCCGCGGTCGACGCGATTAGAGCCACGCGCCTTTCCAACCGCCGCCCCTTGGGAAATAATGTTTCCATGATGACTTGCCGAGTTTCGCAGGGTCGCCCTAGCCCCGCCCCGGCGACCGCGCCGACCGGCGCGCGCCCGCGATCGTCGCGGCGCGGCCTAGCCGCCATCGGCCTAGCCGGGATCGCGCTCCTGACGGCCTGCGCCCATGGCCCCAGGCCCGCGGCGGCGGCGGCGGCTCCCGCCGAGGTCGTCTTCAACCGCACCGACGCCGGGGCGGTCTCGGCGCTGATCGCCGGCCAGTGCCGCACCATGGGCTGGTCCGTCGACCGGGCCGACCTGACCTCGATCACCTGCACGGCCAATGTGACCACGCCCCAGCGCATCCTGAGCGCGATGACCATGCGCAATACCCAGCGGCAGACCCGGATGGAGAGCCACCACTTCATGCTGTCGCAGAGCGGCTCGGACGTCTCGGTGCGGTCGGAATCGTGGTTCTCCGATCCGGACCGGGGCCAGCGGCGCGAGCTGAAACGGTCACGGGCCGCCCAGGTCGAAAAGCAGATGGCGGGGTTCCTGGTGTTGCTGGGGGGCCACCTCAGCAACGCCGCCGCGGAGCCCTAAAGGGTCCTCCCCAGGCAGATGAGCCCCGGATAGGGGAAGGTACCGTAGTCGGGGATGTCGACGAAGCCGAGGCGGCGGTAGAGGGCCCGCGCCCCGATCATCTCAGCCAGGGTGTCGAGCTTGATCTGACGGTAGCCGGCGCGGCGGGCGAAGGCGATGACGGCGGCGACCAGGGCCTCGCCGAGGCCCGCGCCGCGGGCGACGGGACGCACGAACAGCCGCTTGATCTCGCAAGCGCCCGCCTCGCCCAGGGGCTTCAACGCCACGCAGCCGGCCGGCGCGCCGACGGGGTCGCAAGCCAGCAACAGCACCCCGCCCGGCGCCCGGTAGGGACCCGGCAAGGCGGCGAGCTCGGCGTCGAAGGCCTGCGGGCCGAGATCGATGCTCAGGGAGGCGGCGTAGTCGCGGAAAAGGCCGGCCACGGCGCTCAGGGCGGCGGCGTCGACGGCGGGGCGTATCTCGAAGTCAGCCAACGGCCGCCATCCGGCGGGAGCGGCCCGCTAGGGCGCGCCGAGGTAGGTCTTCACCTGGATCAGGGCGGTGTCGAAGGCCGGCATGTCGGCGCGCTTCAGATCGACGGTGAAGGCGCCCTTAGCGGGGGATTCGACGATGAACCGCACCCCGGGGCCCGCGAAGACCTTGAGGTGGGACACGTCCGAGGTGCCGGTCTCGGTGAAATCGCCCGCATAGGCCCAGTCGTTGGACTGCATGGTCTGGGCCTTGGCCCAGAGATCGAGGAGGGCCCGCCATTCCTGCTGACCGAAGGCCACCGAGTTGCGCGTCGTCCCGACCCGAAGGCCCAGTAGCCCGACCCGCTCCTCCACGCCCTTGTCGTTGGGGCTGGTATAGGTGGCCAGATCCACCTCGGTGGCGCCGTTGTCGAACTTGCCGGCGAATTCGAGCTTGCCCTGCGCGAGCGCCGGCCCGGCGAGAAGAAAAAGCCCGACGGTGAAGGCCGCGGCGATGCGGTGCGCGAAGGTCATGGCCGTTCCCCCGAGGGATGATGCCGGAAAACCTATGCCCGCCAAGCTTGGCTGGCAAGGTGTGGTATGGCGCGCTACTCAACCCGCGCGCCCTCATCGCGACGTTAGCCGTTCCATTCAGCAACGAACGGCCCTATATGTCGGGGCAACACCCCGCCCGGCCGCAAGGCCGGGCGCCGTCATTTCTAGGACCCGACATCGCATGACCGACATTCTCATGCCCAAGGCGACCGCCGTCTGGCTGGTGGACAACACCTCCATGACCTTCGAGCAGATCGCCGACTTCTGCGGCCTGCATCACCTGGAGGTCAAAGGCATCGCCGACGGCGAGGTGGCCCGCGACATCCGCGGCGCCGACCCCATCGCCAACGGCCAGCTGAGCCGCGAGGAGCTGGACAAGGCCCAGGCCAATCCCAAGTACCGGATGGTCGCCCAGAAGAGCCGGCACGCCGAGCTGCTGAAGCCGGCCAAGAAGTCGCCGCGCTATACGCCGGTGTCGCGCCGCCAGGACCGGCCGGACGCCATCGCCTGGTTCCTGCGCAACCACGCGGAAATCGCCGACAGCCAGATCGTCAAGGTCCTGGGCACCACCAAGTCGACCATCGACCAGGTGCGCAACCGCACCCACTGGAACGCCCCCAACATCAAGCCGGTGGACCCGGTCACCCTGGGCCTGATCGGCCAACTGGAACTCGACTCCATCGTCAAGAAGGCCGCGGAAAAACGCGCCAAGGAAGACGCCAAGAAGGGCATTGTCGAAGAGGGCCCGACCTTGCGTCCCGCCGCGGAAGCGGGCCAGGCCGTGGCGGAAGAGTATTCGGAAGACTGACCGTCCATCCGCGGGCCGGCCCACTGCGGGTCGGCCGAACATCTTCTTGATTTCAGCCACTAATATTTAACGTAGGTGCGACAGGATACCGCAGGGAAACGTCCGCTTCAGCGAACCTGCGCCATGACCTTGCATCCGCCGCCCGACGAGGAGGCCGCCCGCCGCGCGGAGGTGGCGGCGCTCGACATGGAGGCGCTGAGGCCGACCTTCGATCGCCTAGCGCGCCTGGCGCAGACGATCACCGGGGCCCCGATCGCCCAGGTCGCCCTGACCCTGGAGACCGAGGTCTGGATCACCGGGGTCACCGACGAGCCCCTCCCCATGCGGGTGGACCGGTCCACCCTCACCGGCCTTCGGGTGACGGGGCGCAAGGTGGTTTGGGTCGAGGACGCCCGCATCCAGCCCGGACTGGAGGACAGCCCCTATGTGACCGGCGCGCCGCACATGCGCTTCTACGCCGCCGCCCCAGTGGCCCTCGAGTGCGGCCTGATCATCGGCGCCCTCTACGTCGTCGACCGCCAGCCCCGGGCCTTTGACGCTCATATCGCCGAGCGATTGGGCGACCTGGCCGACCTGGTGGCCCACGAGTGCGAGCGCCCGCGTCTGCGCCAGAAGCTGGCCGACGCCGAGGCCGAGGCCCAGGCCGCCGCCCGGGTGATCGCCGGCTTCGTGGAATCCTCACCCGTCGCCCTGATGATGACCGACCAGGATCTGCGGCTCATGCACGTCAGCCCCCAGTGGCGCGCCGACATGGGCATGGAGGGCGTCGACGTCACCGGCAAGCTGGTCGGCGAGGTGTTTCCGAGGCTTCTGCCCACCACCGCCGCGGCCTTCGACATGGCCCTGTCGGGCCAGGTGGTTCGCGCGCCCCGCACGCAACTGAAGCTGCCCAACGGCAAGCGGCCCTGGGTGAGGGCCGAGGTCACGCCCTGGTACAGGGCCGACGGCGAGATCGGCGGCATCCTGTCGATGACCCACGACATCACCGACATGGTTGTCGCCCTGCAGGAGGCCGAGCGCTCTCAACAGCGGCTGGCCCTGGCCGCCGAGATCGCCGGCCTGCACGTGTGGGAGATGGACTTCGTCAACCGCATCCTGCGCAAGGAGGGGGCGGAGGACACCTTCTTCGACGAGGCCCAGACCTTCGACAAGCTGAAGCACGACATGTGGCACACCATCGTGCCCGAAGATCGCGACGGCGCGATGGCCAAGTGGCAGGACTGCCAGGCGAAGGGCGAGCCCTATCGCCACGAGTACCGGCTGGCGCGCAAGGACGGCAAGGAGGTCTGGACCTTCGGGGGTTCGGAGCTTGTGCTCGGCCCGGACGGCCAGGTGCGCAGCGTCATCGGGGTCATGCAGAACATCACCGCCCGCAAGGCCAGCGAGCGGGCCATCGCCCAGGCGCGAGACGCGGCGGAGACCGCCAACCGCGCCAAGAGCGAATTCCTGGCCAATATGAGCCACGAGATCCGCACCCCCCTGAACGGGGTGATGGGGGTGGCCGGCGCCCTGTCGCGCACCAAGCTGCGGCGCGACCAGCGGGACATGGTGCGGCTGATCGAGACCTCCGCCCAGACCCTGGAAAGCCTGCTGTCAGACGTCCTCGACCTGGCCCGCATCGAGGCCGGACGGCTGACCCTGAAGATCGAGGCCTTCGACCTGGACGACGCGGTCACCCCGGTGACCGGCCTCTTCGCCCCCACCGCGGTGGGCAAGGGCCTGGCCTTCGACGTGGAGATCGCCCCCCAGGCCCGCGGCGCCTACGCCGGCGACGTGGCACGGGTGCGGCAGATCCTGTCCAACATGATCTCCAACGCGGTGAAGTTCACCACGCAAGGTTCGGTGCGGGTGAACGTCGGCGCGGAACCGGCCGACGAGGGCGTGCGGCTGATCTTTTCGGTCCAGGACAGCGGTATCGGCTTCGACGCCGCCACCCGAGACCGGCTGTTCGAGCGCTTCGAACAGGCGGACGGCTCGATCACCCGCCGGTTCGGCGGCACCGGCCTGGGCTTGGCCATCTGCCGGGAGATCGTCCATCTGCTGGGCGGCGACATCAGCGTGACCAGCACCCCCGGCGAGGGCTCCCGCTTCACCTTCGACGCGCCGATGAAGACCACGGCGGCGCCGCAGGCGATCGAGCCCTTGGCCGCCGGCGCCGGCGCGGCGGCGGGC
>PLSW01000202.1 GCA_003165275.1 Caulobacteraceae bacterium | reverse complement strand
CTCATCCACAGTGTTTGCGGCCATTGTGACATTGGTCGCGCTTGCGTTTGCAGCAGATGGCGCGTTTGCGTCGGATTCCAAACCTGTAGCGGGGATGACGACTCACGGGGGCAGCAAGGGGTATGGGGCGACTGCTCAGCCCACAACGAATTGCCCTACGGGCAAGGTGTGGAACGCCGCCACCAAGAAATGCGTCGAGCCGACAGCAACCCCTCTGAACAATCGCCAGACTCTCAACGGTGAAGTCGAAAGCCCGATGCCCCAAGACAGGGGCGCCGCACCCGCGCCGAACGGCGCAACGACGGCGCCACCCAAATAGCTGCTGAGTTGGGGCGCCGGCGTTCGACGCGCAAATAGCAAAGAGCTCGACAGAATTGAAAGCGTCAATGCGCACCGTTCGCTGGGTATTTGTTCAAAGCAGAAAGCAGGGACACGTACAATATTCGGCGCCGTCCAAGGTTTCACCGCCCTCCGTGCGCGGGTTAGCAAATTGTACGTGTCCCTCATTTCCCCTGCCGACAGGCGGCTGGATTGTGCCGATGGACCGGGGCTTGCGACCGCCGGATCAGCCGGACGGGGCGTCGGGCTCGAAGACCCGTTGAACACAGGCGGGGCAGATTCCGTGGCTCACCCGAACATGGTCGGGTCCGCCGCGCCGATAGTAGTCCACCGGCTCGATCCATTCCGAGGGCTCGCCCCCGACCGGCCACGCCACGGCGTGGCAGTAGGAGCACAGGGTCGCCATGGACGCTTCGGACCCCGCCACGTCCCGGTCGATCCGGGCCGCCGGCTCGAACAGCCGCATCGGCGCCCGCGGCGTCTCGCTCAGCAGCAGCGACTGGTAGAGCACCGCCACGGGGCCCGCGTCGCCGGCGATCCGGGACAGGGCCAGCCACATCAGCCGTCGCATGTCCGGATCGTCGCAACGGTACTCGAAGCCGAAGGTCTTGCGTTCCCCCGACCAGATGGCCTGGTGCAGGGTGCGGCAGGCGTCACGCACCTCACCGGAGCTGATCGCGTCGAACAGCGACAGGCCGACGTAGAGCTGGCCGTCCGTGGCGAAGGGGTGTTGCGGCAGCGAATAGCCGGGGTCGGGGGAGAAGGCGAGCACCTGTCCATGTTCGTCGACCAGATAGGTGACGCCGGCGAGGGACTCCAGAACGGCGACCGCCGTCAGGCCGACCGACAGGTCCGGGAACGCAATACCGAGGTTGGGACGATCTTGCGTCGCGGCGTTGGCGTGACGGTCGGCCATTCGGCGTTTCCTTCCTTGCGCCCGTCGGACTTCTGCGCCGACGAGGCGGCCGACTGTATTGGATCCGGCAGACACCCTATCGCAAGCGTCCGGCCGCCTGGGCGCCCCCGGCTTTCGCCCGGGTATTGGCCGCATGCCGTATAGTGCGGGACGCCCCGCGACGGCCCGGGCTTCAGCCGCCGCGTTCCGTCGGCCCGACCATCAGCACCAGCTTGGCCAGGGAGGTTGCACCCATCTTGCGCATGACGCTCTGGCGATGGTGCTCGGCGGTGCGCTGGCTGATGCCCAGGTCGGCGGCGATGTTCTTGTTCATCGTTCCGGCGACCACCTTGTCCATCACTTCCCGTTCCCGATCCGTCAGGGTCGCCAGCCGGACGGCGACGTCGGCGTCCTCCAGGACGGTTCGGACGTCGCCCTCCGCCTTCTTCAGGGCCTGAGCGACGCTCTGCTTGAGCGCTTCGCCCCGGACGGGCTTCTGCAGGAAATCCGCGGCGCCTTGGCGCATGGCGTTGACCGCGATCGTCAGGTCGCCCCCGCCCGTCACGAAGATGATCGGGATCGCCGAGCGTTCCGACCGCAGACGGTCCAGCAATTCCAGCCCGTTCATCAGCGGCAGGTTTACGTCGGCGATCAGGCAGCGGTATCGCCTGCGGTCGGCGTCGGAGAAAAACGCCTCGGCGGACGGGTAGGCGGCGACCGCATAGCCCTCGGCCTCAAGCATCATGGCGATGGCGGCGCGGACGCCGGGCTCATCCTCAATAACGGCGATCGTGGGGTCGGCAGCCGGCGGCGCCTCGATGGCGCGGCGTGGGTGAGCGCCCGCCCTTCCTCGCCAGGCCGGCTTCGTCAGCCTTGCCATGGCCGCCGCGCCGGCCAGGAGGTTGGCCGCCTTCACGGGCTTGGCGACAAACATGACGTCGGCTCTGTCGATCGCCGAAAGAACCGTCCGCTGGCGGTCGCCACTGACGATCATCGCCGGAATGTGAATCTTCGACGCCGCCCTGGCCGCCAGAATGACATCGAGCCCTGTCCGTCCGCCGGGAAGATTGTAGTCGGCGATGATGAAGTCCGGACGGAGCGGCGGCTCCGCGCGGAGCCGCGCCAGCGCCTCTTCGCTCCTGCGCTCGGCGGTCACGCCGTAACCTTCGAGTTCCAGAAGCATCCGAAGCGCATCAAGCTGGGCCGTGTCGTCTTCGAGGAGGAGCACGGTGGGCGGCGCATCCACGTCTCGACCGTCAGGGCCGATCCGCTTCGCCGTCCGCGCAAAACTGGCGTCCGCAATCTCGATGGCGAATGCGGCGCCGCGGCTTGGGGTGGTTTCGACGTAGACCTTATGGCCGAGAATCTGGGCGAAGCTCTGGACGATGGACAGGCCGAGGCCCAGGCCGACCTTGTCGCTATCCGACCGATCGACGCGATAAAATTCCTCGAAAATGTTCGGAATGTTCGCCGCCGGAATGCCCAGGCCGGTGTCCAGGACCTCGATTCTGAGGGCGCCTCCCCGTCGACGACAGCCGAGAAGCACCTTGCCCTCGTCGGTGTACTTGATCGCATTCGACAGCAGATTGCTCACCATGCGCGCCAGCAGCCGACGGTCGCTGCGCACGGTCGCCGACGACGCCACCACGCGCAGCTGCAGCCCCTTGGCGGCGGCAAGGGGCGCGAACTCGTCGGCGACCTGGCTCAAGAGGTCCGCCAGTCGGACGTCTCTGATCTCCGGCTCGATCACCCCGCTCTCGATCTGGTTGATGTCGAGCAGAGTATCGAGGAGCTCGGCCATCGTGGTGACGGCGTTGTTCAGTTTCGCCAGGGTCGCGGTCGCCAGGCTATCGTCGATGCGTTTTTCGATGACGCCGTGCAACAGGCCGATGGTCTGCAGGGGTTGGCGAAGGTCGTGACTGACGGCGGCCAGGAATCGCGATTTGAACGCACTGGCCCGGTTGGCCTCATTCTTCGCCGTCTCCAGCGCAAGCGTGCGCTCCAGCACACGCTGCTCCAGGTCTTTGTGGCTCGCGGCGAGTTCCAGCTCGGCGAGCTTGCGTTTGGTGATGACCTCGCTGAACAGCATGATGCCGCCGATCGATCCGTTCAGGGTATGCCAGGGAACAAGTTCCCAATGCAGCCACTCAAGCGTGCCGTCGGGACGAACGAATGAATCCTCCGCCGATTGCAGCACCTTCCCCGCCAGACAGCGGCGATGCGCCTCCTTCCAGCGCTCTGGAAGCTCCGGAAACACGTCGTAGTGACATAGACCGATGATGTCGCGACCATCCAAGCCATAGTCAGCAAGCCAGCGATTGCTGACGACCATATAGCGCATCTGCTTGTCCAGCATCGCCACGGCGGCCGGCGCGTGCTTGACGAACAGTCGAAGGCTCTGTTTGGCGATCGCGGTGTTCTCGGCCGCGGCCTGTTCCTTCTTGCGGGCGATTTGATCGATTTCAGCTTCACGGATGATGCGCTGCGACACATCACGTACGGCGCAAATCACCTCGGCGTCCTCGCCTTCACCGAGGGGGCTCAGACTGACCTCCACGGCGATCTCGTGGCCGTCCTTGTGCAGACCGAAGAGGCGCATCCCCTCACCCATGGGCCGGGGCTTCGGCGCCGACATGAACGTCGCCCGATCGCGCAGATGGGCCGCCCGGAAGCGCGCCGGCACGATGACTTCGATCGCCTGTCCCAGAAGCTCGCTGGACGGATAGCCGAACAGGCCCTCAACCAGATCGCTCGCGAACACGATCTTGCCGTGCCGGTCCATGATCAGGGTTGCGTCCGGGGCGGCCGCAAGAGCGCTGCGCGCATGCTGTTCCGGCGCGTTAAACGTCACGGTGGGCCCCGCCTGACGATGCGCTTCCCGCCCCGACCGGCGGGCGCCGTTGGTGTCGCTAGGCCCATGCGATCTCGTTGCGTTTGAGCCGCCGGACTTGCCGGCGCGCGGAAACAGGGGCGGCGTCGAACGCCGCATCTGATCGTCGGGCCTGACGCCCGCGCGAGCAACAAGAGTTTGTGAGCCGCCAGGCGACGCTCCCGCGGCGAGCGGACGCCTTGCGGCCGGGGCCCGCGCAGGGTTTTAGCAAGCGCCTGATGTTGCAATGCTTATTCTTCAGACTCCGCGCGATGCGCCTGTAGGGCGGCGCCCGGTAGGTAGGCCTACCTAGAGACAATCCGAATCTACCCGCGCCGGGCGATGATGCGACTAGTCCAACTGGCGCTCTCGCGCCGCGGGAATTAACCGATGAACCCGATCAAGGAGGCCGGCCCCTGTAGACGGGGCGGACCACGATTAGAACGCGGTGAGCCGTCCGCCCGTTCCGTGTTCAATCGCTTTTCGACAGGAGCGTGGGTAGGGGGTGATCCTGACGCGCCAGCCAACTCCCCCGGCGGGGTAGGCGCGTGCGACGAATGCGTCATCGTTCAAGAGGCCGACCATCGGATCGCCAACCAGTTGGCGATCCTGGCCGCCTTCGTTCGCCTGAAGGCTCTCGACCTGGCCCACCAGACAGCGGAGCCGGCTCGGGAGGACGTGCAGTCTCTGTTGATGAATGTGCGCCTGCAGATCGAGGCGATGGCGCGCCTGCAGCGATCATTCGCCGTGGGCGGCGCCGGGCGCTCCACCGACCTCGGCAAGCACCTGCATCTGGTTTGCGGCGCCCTGGTTCCCGCCCTTTCCGGCTCGGTGGAGCTGATCGAGGACTACGAGGCCGATTGCCGGGCGGGGCCAGGCCAGGTCCTGCCGCTGACCCAGATCATCGCCGAGGTGATCACCAACGCGGTCAAGTACGCCTGCCCCCAAGGCGGATCCGGCCGGATTCTGGTCCGCGCGCGGCGCGTTGGCGCGGAAGCCATCATGATCGAGGTCATCGACGACGGGCCCGGCCTGCCGGTGGGCGTGAACCTGGTGAGCGGCGGCGGCCTCGGCTTTCGCCTGATCCGGGCGCTGAGCATCCAGCTGGGCGCGCTTGTGGAGTTCGCCTCCGGTAAGATCGGGCTGCGCTTTCGGATCACCCTGCCAAGCGACCCCCGCGCTGACGGATGCCGGGAGCAAAGCAATTGACCGAGAAGGCCATGACGACCCGACGGTATCGCGCTTTCGACGGCGGTGTCCGCCAGTCAACGCCTGGGCCGCGCCCTGGCGTCCCCGCGGTCGAGGAGGCTGTCTCAATCGACTAATCCGCCATTGACGGTCCAGACCACCCCAAACCCCGACCGTCAATCACTGCCGCGCCGCCTTCCCGGCGGGTGTCGGTCGCGCGCTCCAGGCCCCTCCTGGAGCGCGCGTATTCTTCCCGGCGGCCCGTTCGCCGAGCGGTCGGCCGTCGGTCGCCGCGGTGATCGCCAAGACGATGGCCGCGCCCCGCGACCTGATATTGGCGCGTAAGATCCGCGCCTGGGGTCCTTGTGGATAGGGCCAACGGCGACGGCTTGACGAACAACCGACAACCCGCCGCTGGCTACCGGGGGCTATCCCTGATTAGCTTCCAGCCATGATCTCGATGTCGATGGACTCCGCCGCCAGCGGGACGGCCCTGACGGCGCTGTTTTCAAACAATCCGAACGAAGGCGCCGCCTCGGCCGGGCGGTTCGCGTCGCTGATATCGTTCAAGGGGCCACGCCCAGAGAATCAAGATCGCGCCTTTGTCGCGCTGATGTCGCCGCAACCGGGCGACGCCCGGTTCGTGGCCGCCATCCTCGACGGGATGGGCGGCATGGAAGCCGGCGGCAAGGCCGCGAGCCTTGCGGCAAGCACCTTCATTCAGTCCCTCGTGACCTCGTTCACCGTCGATCTCGGCGCGGCCCTGGCCATGGCGATCGCCGAGGCCAACGCAGCCGTTTGGGCGACACTTCGGGGACGGGGCGGGAGCACCTTGACCGCGATTGCGATGTCCGGCTCAGGCCGGTGTCTCGCGGTCCACGTCGGCGACAGCCGCCTGTACCTTGCTTTTCCCGGGCCCGCACAGATCACCACCGACGACTCTCCGCGCGGCCTGTTTGGCAGTGATCTGGGTTTCACCCCGGGTGGCATCGTCCAGTTCGTCGGTGTCGGAGATCGCGTGCTTTTCCAAAGCTTCGACCTGTCGACGGAAAGGGCCGACAGCCTGCTGCTGACGACAGACGGCTTTCACGACGCCGAGGGCGAAGACCTGGCGAGCTTCCTGGGCAGGCCGCGCAGCGCGACGGGCGCGGCTCTGGCGCGCTTCGGCAAGGGGCTGCGACTCAGCGACAACGCAACCGCGGTATTGATCAGCCGGCGGCGAGTCATGGCTGAGTTCGGTCGCATGGCCGAGGGCGTCCTGTTGGTGACCTCCACCACGGAGCGGCGGGCTGACTGAGCCGAACTCCGGCTTGGTCAAGGCGACGGCGGCCTGGATTTGGCCGCCCGTCGTTGATGACGGGGATCATCGCTGAAACCCTTCCCGCCCTACCCTCACCCCGTCAGCGTGAACCGCGCCGGATCGTCCTCCCATGGATTGAACACCACCACGCCGGTGTGGCGGACGTCCTTGCTGTTGCGGGTCACGAAGTAGAGCCGCGCCTCGATGGCGGTGGCGGCCAGCAGGGTGTCGATCACCGGCGGCGGATGGCCGGTGTCGCGCCGGATACGGCCGGCCAGGCCGCCCCAACGCCGGACAACCGCGTCGCTCACGGGGAGCAGGCGACCGTTGAAGCGGGCCTCGATCGCATCGCGGCTGGCGGCGTAGCGATGACGCCGGGGATCGTCGTCCGCCAGTTGGTGAACGCCCTTGTCGTATTCGGCCAGGGTCAGCACGCTCAGGAAGAGCCGCGCCTCCTCCTGCGCCGAGGCCCAGGCCTTGACCGACGGCGCGCCGGCGGGCGTCGCCAGAGAGGCGATGACATTGGTGTCGAGCAGCCAGCCCCTCAAAGCTCGACGTCCCGGCCCACGTCTGGCTCACGGGTCAGGTCTAGTCCGTCCAGGTGAAGGCCCTCGAGGAAATCGACCAAGCCGAGCAGGGGCTTGGGCGCGGCGAGGCGCTCGTAGGCCTCGGCGTCCACGATGACGACCGCCGGACGCCCGCGCACACTGACCCGTTGCGGGCCTTCCACATGCGCCCGGCGCACCAGTTCGCTGAACCGCGCCTTGGCGTCCTCAAGCTTCCAACTGGCGGGCGCAGACACCGGCTTTGCCATTCCGACCTCCTGACTAGCTAGTCAGACATAGGTCAAATCAGCCGCCGCCGCCACCCCCTCCCCCGCAATACCGTTCGACAACCCCGCGCGCTTCGTTACACAAATACCCGTGGAACACGCGACGCCGGGCATACCGGCGCGATCGGGAGACTGGAACATGACGGGGGCGACGATGGGCAAGGCCTGGATGATGGGCGCGGTGATCGCGGCCCTGGCGCTGGCGGGGTGCCAGCCGGCCAAGGGGCCGGCGGCGGTGGACGCGGCGCGGCTGACCCACGCCGACAAGGACCCCGGGAACTGGATGAGCCAGGGCCGCACCTATTCGGAGCAGCGCTACAGCCCGCTCGAGCAGATCAACGCCGGCAATGTGAAGTCCCTGGGCCTGGCCTGGAACTTCGAGCTGTCCACCAACCGCGGCGTCGAGACCACCCCGATCGTGGTCGACGGGGTGATGTATGTGACCAGCTCCTGGAGCCTGGTCTACGCCCTCAACGCCAAGACCGGCGAACTGCTCTGGAAATACGATCCGCAGGTGCCGCGCGAGGTGGGCCACAACGCCTGCTGCGACGTGGTCAACCGCGGCGTCGCCGTCTGGCAGGGGAAGGTCTATGTGGCCACCCTCGACGGGCGGCTGGTGGCCCTGGACGCCAAGACGGGAACGCCGGCCTGGAGCGTGGTCACCGTCGATCAGTCCAAGCCCTACACCATCACCATGGCTCCCCGGATCATCAAGGGGAAGGTGATGGTGGGCAACTCCGGCTCCGAATACGGGGTGCGCGGCTATGTGTCGGCCTATGACGCCGCCGACGGCAAGCTGCTCTGGCGCTTCTACACCGTGCCCGGCGATCCTTCGAAACCCTTCGAGAACAAGGCCATGGAGATGGCCGCCAAGACCTGGACGGGGAACTGGTGGACGGCCGGGGGCGGCGGATCGCCCTGGGATTCCATGGCCTATGATCCGGAGACCAACCTGCTCTACTTCGGCACCGGCAACGGCCTGCCCTGGGACGAGAAGGCCCGCTCCCCCAGCGGCGGCGACAACCTGTTCCTGGCCTCGATCCTGGCCGTGGACGCCGACACCGGCGAATACAGGTGGCACTACCAGGCCACCCCCGGCGACAGCTGGGACTTCGACTCCACCCAGACCCTGACCCTGGCCAACCTCACCATCGACGGCAAGCCGCGCAAGGTGATCATGCAGGCGTCGAAGAACGGCTTCTTCTATGTGCTGGACCGGGCGACCGGGAAGCTGATCTCGGCCAAGAACTATGTGCCGGTGACCTGGGCCTCGGGGATCGACCCCAACACCGGCAAGCCGGTGATCGTCGGCGATCCGCACTACACCAAGGGGCCGGCGATCATGATGCCGTCGAGCTTCGGCGGGCATAACTGGCACCCGATGGCGTTCAGCCCCAAGACGGGGCTGGTCTACATCCCCGCGCAGGAGGTGCCCGGCGTCTACGGCACCGACGACAAGTACGCCTACAAGCCCGGCGAATGGAACACGGCCAACGACCCGGCCCTGAACACCCTGCCCGCCGATCCCAAGGCGCGGGCGGCGATGAAGAACGCCTTCAAGGGCTATCTGATCGCCTGGGACCCGGTGGCCCAGAAGGAGGCCTGGCGCGCCGAGCACAAGGGGCCGTGGAACGGCGGCGCCCTGGCCACCGCCGGCAACCTGGTGTTCCAGGGCACGGCCGACGGGCACTTCAACGCCTATGACGCCACCACCGGCGCCCCCCTGTGGAGCGCCGAGACCTACACCTCCACCCTGGCCGGGCCGATGACCTATACGGTGGACCGGGAGCAGTACGTGGCCGTGGGGGCGGGCTTCGGCTCGATCTTCTACCTGGTGGCGGGCTTCGCCGTGGACCACAAGGGCACCCCCGACAACGGCCGCATCCTGGTCTACAAGATCGGCGGGAACGCGGTGCTGCCCAAGCCCAGCCTGACCCAGATCGCCATGCCGCAGCCGCCCAAGGCCACGGCCTCGGCGGACGTGGTCGCCGTGGGCCACCTGAAGTTCAACGCCTTCTGCCTGGTCTGCCACGGCTACAACGCCATCGGCGGCGGGGTGATCCCGGACCTGCGCTACAGCCCGCTGATCGGCGATCCGGCCGGGTTCAAGGACGTGGTTCTGGGCGGGGCGCGCAAGACCAACGGCATGGTCAGCTTCGCCAAGTCCCTGTCGCCGCAGGACGCGGAGGCCATCCGCGCCTATGTGATCACCGAGGCCAACGGCGGCTACGCGCCGCCGGCCTCCCCGGCGCCGGGCGGGGTGTCGAAGTAACGGGGGGGCGGTTCGGCATCCTCGGGTGACCTATGATATTGTCATAGGGCCGCGAAGGACGCTGTCATGACCGCCTCCAAGCCTGCTCTCAGCGTGCGGATCACCGCCATTGAGCGCGATCTGCTGGTGCTTGCGGCCAAGGACGCCCACACAAGTCTGAGCGGTTTTGTCCGCCGCAAGGCGCTTGAGGCGGCGGAGATCGATGTATTGGGCGCCCGCCCCGTGACGATTCCGACGGTGGATTGGGAAAGGTCCGAGGCCTGGGCGAGCGCGCCAGCCAAGGACGTACGCGCTTTGCGTGAGCTCTCAGCCCACCGGCCGGCATGGCTCGGCTAAGCCTCCCCGGCCCCTCAAACCCTAATTGCCCGCACTGCCGACCCAAAACTTGCCGGAATCGGAGCCGAAGAATGATGCCGTTGCTGGATGGGACACCGAATTCCGCTTTGGCGATGCAACAGCCCCGTCACGAAGGAACTTCCATGCGGACCAGACTCGCAGTCCTGGCGGTCGCCGCCGCCTTGAGCCTCGGCGGCGCGGCCTTCGCCCAGAGCGCCCCTGAGCGGCTGGTGGTGGGCAAGCCCCCCGCCGCGACGCCCTGGAAGACAGTCACCAACGCCTCCAACGCCGACCACTGGCTGTGGGAGCGGGTTCCGGCGGGCGAAACCAGCGACAGCCACACCGATATCCTCGTCGCCCAGGGCTTCGCCAAGCTGGCCGGCGCCGATCCGTCCGCCTTCCTGCAGGGGATGGTCGGCCTGGCGCAGAAGGACTGCAACGCGGTGCGGGTGAACGGGCCCACGGCGCGGGTCGAGGACGGCCACCACGTGGCCTACGGCCAGATCTTCTGCGGCCGGCGCAAGGGTCAGACCGTGGGTCTTTCGATGCTCTACAAGGTCATCTCCGGCGCCGACGCCCTCTATGTGGTCGAGCGGGAGATCACCACTCCCGGCTCCGACACCGCCGGCGCCGTCAGCTTCGGCAAGGCCCACGCGGAACAGGGCCTGGCGCTGCTGCGGCGCACCGCGGCCGCGGGCCAGTTCCTCGACAACGCCGTCTACCTCTGCGACGCCCAGTCGACCGATCCCAGGTGCCAGGCGCCACCGCCCTAGGTCGACCTACCCGCCGATTGCAACTCTCGCTTATGGGCAGGGGATTAACGCCATCGCAACGGGCGCCGGTGTTATCTCGCCCAATGCGCGCCCACTCTCCGCCCGGCTATTCCCACGATCCGTTCTCGGTCGAGATCGAGCCGCTGACCGACGTCTACATGCCGGTCGTGCGCGGCTTCCTGGTCGCCCTTGGCTGCTACTACGTCATCGTCGCCGCCAGCCATCCCTTCTACGAACATGGCGCGACGCTGGCGGTGCTGGAGGGCCTGGCCCTGCTGACCGCCGCGACCTGCCTCGGCAGCTATCTGGGCCTGCCGCGCATCCACACCCGGTTCTGGCACCTGGAGCTGGCCGCCCTGGTGGCCAACGGCCTGATCCTGGGCAATGTGATCGCCTACCAGGCCTTCCATTTCGAGCCGGAGAAGCTGGTCTACTTCGTGCTGATGGGGCTGGTCTTCGGCGCCTCCAGTCCCAGCCGGCGGATCGCCTGGCCCAGCATCATCGCCGCCCTTCTGGCCCTGGCGGCCTTCCTGCAGGAGGCCAGTGGGGCGCTGCGGGCCCAGTACATCTTCATCGGCCTCGCGGCCACCTTCGGCGCCTTCGGCGTGTCCGGCCTGATGCGCGGCGCCATCGCCCGCTCGATCACCGCCCGGCTGACCGCCGAGGCCCTGGCCCGGCGACTCAGCGACGAGCGGCTGGAAAATGAAATCCTGCGCGAGCAGGCCGAGGACCTGGCCCACCGGGAAGCCGGCGCCAATCGGGCCAAGAGCGAGTTCCTGGCCACGGTCACCCACGAGCTGCGCACCCCGCTCAACGGCGTCATGGGCATGGTGCAGGCCATGGCCAACGATCCGCTGGACGCGGTCCAGCGCCAGCGGCTTGAGATCGTGCGCGGCTCGGGCCAGTCGCTGCTGCAGATCATCAACGACGTGCTGGACATCTCCAAGATCGAGGTCGGCCGGCTGGAGCTGTCGCCCACCGCTTTCGACCTTGGCCCCCTGGTCGAGGACCTGGGCCGGCTCTACGGCGCCCTGGCGACGGAGAAGGGATTGGCGTTCAGCGTCGAGGTCGAGCCGGACGCGGCCGGCTGGTGCTTCGGCGACGAGGTGCGCCTGCGCCAGGTGTTGAGCAACCTGCTCTCCAACGCCCTGAAGTTCACCGACCACGGCCAGGTGAGCGCCACCGTCCGCCGAGAGGGCGAGCGGCTGATCTTCACCGTCACCGACACCGGCATCGGCGTCTCTGAAGGCGAGGCCGCCCGGCTGTTCCAGCGGTTCGTCCAGGCGGACGCCTCCACCACCCGCCGGTTCGGCGGCACCGGCCTGGGCTTGGCCATCTGCCGGGAGATCGTCCATCTGCTGGGCGGCGACATCAGCGTGACCAGCACCCCCGGCGAGGGCTCCCGCTTCACCTTCGACGCGCCGATGAAGACCACGGCGGCGCCGCAGGCGATCGAGCCCTTGGCCGCCGGCGCCGGCGCGGCGGCGGGCAGCGGTCCGCGCATCCTGATCGTCGACGACAATTCCACCAACCGGCTGGTGCTCACCACCCTGCTGAACCAGTTCGAGATCGGCAATGCGGCGGTGGAGTCCGGCCCCGCCGCGATCGCGGCCTGGGAGACCGGCGGCTGGGACCTGATCCTGATGGACATCCACATGCCGGGCATGGACGGCCTGACCGCGTCCCGGCTCATCCGCCAGCGCGAGCAGCTCCTGGCCCTGGCCCGCACGCCGATCATCGCCGTCACCGCCAGCGTGCTGAGCCACGAGACCGACGCCTATTTCGCCGCCGGCATGGACGCCTGCATCGCCAAGCCCATCGAGATCCAGGCGCTGCTGGAGACGGTGCATCGGGTGACGACGGCGGCCGGCGACGAGGAGCAGGCGGCCGCGGCGGCGGGGTGAGGCCCTTGGGCGTCATGCCCAATCAGCTTTGCGGCTACGTCGAATTCGCTCGTTTCCGCTCACCCAGGCACGGCTGAGCGATGCTCACTTCTTCAAACGGGTCTGCGAGCCAGCAACTTAACAGCCGTACATTGGAGGCCTTCTCCCCTCGCGGGAGAAGGCCTCGGTTTAATGACCACGATCATCGACCGATAGGTCTTGCCGGCCTCCCCCTACCGCCCCGTCAGCAACCCCCGCGCCTCCAGCCACCACAAATAGGCGTCGATCCAGTGGTCGCTGGGCTTGTGCTGGTGTTCCATGCCGAAGCCGTGCTCGCCCGACGCATAGACGTGCAGTTCCGCCTCCCGGCCCGCGGCCCGCCAGGCCTCGAAGACCGGCAGGCTGGCGGCCGGACCGAGCAGGGCGTCGTCGGCGGCCACGGCCAGGAACAGGGGCGGCGCTTCGGCGGGGGGGGCGGCGCCCCTGGGCATGGCCCCGTAGAGGGCGCCAGCGAAGTCCGGCCGGCTCTCGGCGTCGTGGCTGAGGGCAAGTTGCAGGGTCAGCATGGCGCCGGCGGAAAACCCCAGCATGCCCACATGCCCCGGGGCGATGGCCCAGGCCGCCGCGTGGGCGCGCACGAAGCGTACGGCGCTCGCGCCGTCGGCGATCGCCAGGACCGCACCGGGCGAGGCGAGGCGCTCGGCGATGCGGTCGGGGAGCGGTGTGGCGTGCATTCGGGCCAGCAGGCGGGCGACCTCGGCGTTGGCGGCGGCGCTAGACACGGGCGTCTCGTTGACCCGGTACTTCAAGACAATGGCCGTAATCCCACGGTCGGCGAGCCGGCGGGCGACTTCGTAGCCCTCGTTGGACATGGACAGGAATTCGAAGGCGCCGCCGGGGGCGATGATCACCGCCGCGCCTGTGGCCGTTCCCGGCTTCGGACGGAAGACGGTCAGGGTGGGGACGGTGACATTGCGAACGAAACCGCCCTCCGCCACCTCTTGCTGGCGCGCGGACTCCGATCCGCTGGCCGCGCCGGGGTAGAGCCGCATCACCTCGCCGCCATCAGCCTCTCTGGCGCCGGGGGCGGCGGCCAAGGCGGGCGTGTAGAGGCAGAGCGCGGCGATGGGCGCCGCGAACCGGACGATGCGTCGCAAGGCGTTGGCTTTCTTCGACATACCCAGTTCTCACCATAGACGCGAAAGGCCCCGCGCTCGCCTGTGCGAACGCGGGGCCTGACTTGTCGACGCCGAGGCGTTTGGCCCTAGCCGAAGACGCCGTATTCGACCTGCAGGATCTCGCCGGTCTGGACGTTGATCAGGATGGCGTCGTCATCGTCGCGCACCCATTCGTAGCCCACCGGCGGAACTTCCAGACCGAACAGCCAGTATTCGGCCAGGAAATACTGGTCCGCCCAGTAGGCCCTTGGCAGGAACTCGCCATAGGACCAGCGATGCGCCATCCAGCCGGAGGGCCGGCGATAGCCGCCCACGTGATAGGTGCGGGAGGCCTGGAAATTGTGGTTGTAGGCGCCGCGGTCGACGGTCTGCGGGCGGTTCAAGGTCGCCTGCGGCACGGGCGGCCGCTGGTAGTTGGTCGGGCCGGGGTGCGCCTCGGTGTGAGTGGGCGCCGGCCGGGCGAAGCTGGTGCGCCCCGCCGACTGGCCGCCGCCGCCGCCACCCCGCGGAGCCCCACCGCCACCGCCGAGC
>PLSW01000214.1 GCA_003165275.1 Caulobacteraceae bacterium | reverse complement strand
TACCTAATGCGAATTGAGCCAAAATTAACCCATAGGTCACATCTAGAATTAACCATGCGGGCATCTTCTTCGGCATTCCACCGTGATGTCAGGAGACTCCCATGACCCCCGCGCCAACAAGACGTGTGCTCCGGCTTCCGGAAATCTGTTCGCTAGTCGGGATGAGCCGCAGTTGGGTGTTTAGGGAGGTTGCGGCTGGAAATTTTCCCCGTCCGATCAAAATCGGCGGCGCCTCACGTTGGGATTCGGCTCAGATCGAGGCCTATATCGCGACGCTTTTGGATGCCGGCGGCGCGTGACTGGCGCGTTGGCTCCGAACCACAATTTGCCCATGCGTGCCCATTGGGTCCTCGCCAAGTTAGGCCGCCACCAATCATGGCGCGCTTGCCCCAAAATTCCACATGATTCCTTGGGGTGCCTAGGCGTCGTGACGACATTGATTGCGCCGAGGCACACCGCCTCAAGCAGGATCAGACCCCTATGGCGGCTCAATATCTCAGATGTCCCGCGGTGCTCAATCGGTACCAGATTTCGATCAGCCATCTCTGCGTTCGATGTTTTCCGCGCTCATGTCGACACGCCTCGATTTGGCAACTTTGAATAAACTTGACCTGTCCGCCGCTGGCCGGCCTGTCGGTCCAACCAAAGTTGTTCGGACCTGATGCCAACCCTAGCAGCGATGGAGGCCTTGATCCCCTCCGAACCGCAGGACTTGGTGGCGACGGTTAACGCCCCACCGGGCGAAGCCTCGGTCGAACGGCCAATTCTCAATGGCTCCCGGCGCCGGACACACAAAGCGGACTTGATATTGGCGTGCCGATAGTCGTCTATCACGCTGCGACTCCACAATTTGCGATAGGACAACATAGTTTGCGACAAGTCGCAAGGTCATCCGAAAGGCCCCTAGAGGTGATCGCCCGCCGTCTCGCCCGCGTGCGCGCCGATAGTGGCCTCAACCAAGGCCAATTCGCCGAGCGGCTAGGCTTCCCCAAGCGCACCTATTTGGGTTGGGAGCGCGGGGAAACCGAGCCGCCAATATGGATGCTGACGGCGATGCGCGGCCAGTTTGGGGTCGATCCTGACTGGATTCTGCATGGCCCCGAGGACACCCCGCGCCGCCACGCCCAGGACTTCGATTGGGAGCGGCTTGGCCACCTGCAGCAGGAAATCCAAGATTACGCGGTCCAGATCGGGCTCTCGCTTGGCACAACCCAATTGCTCATCCTGGCTCGGACTGTGTTTGAGGAAGGCCTAGACGCAGAATCATCGGCACTGGAACGCATGAAGATAACCATCAAGGCCTTGGCGAGCGGCAAGCTATGATGAAAGAAGACGACAACGTCATTGCGCTGCACCGTCAGCAAGCTCCTCGCCCACCGATGAGGCCGGTCGATGACCCGATCTTGGCGGCGGTGATGAAACTGAAGGAACAGCCGGTCAGACAGGTAAACTGGCCAGCGGTGGTCACGTTTCTGATCATCTCCATCGTCGCGATGACGAGCGCGGCGCTCGTGCCGGCAGCAGCGGACGCGGCGATCCGCTGGCCAACCGCGATGGGGCTGGTTGTATCGGTCCTGTCGGCTGGAGCGGCGATGCTTTACCGATACGCGCCGGATTTTTGGGTCCCGCTAAGGATCCGTCGGCCATCGCTGAGGCGTCCGGACAGGTGTCAGGTAGGGCCGTAACCGGTGGCCGGTGGCGCCGCCAACGTCAACCGCCACCGTGCTTGGCCAACGCCCGCATAGCCTCCTCTATGACCTGGGCGACGGGAATGTTTCGCCCATTTGCCAATGCGTAGATGGCTTCAAGCGTTTCGATCCGAAGGCGGACGTTGAACTGATGGTCACGGCCAGTCGGCAGTCGGCGGCGGCGAGGACCAGCTGCGGCGTCAATATTTGGCCGTGCCACTGGAGCAGCGGTCACAAAACCGCTGCGTGCGGCGGTTGCCTCGACCACCTCGTCAGGCAACGCTGCCGGCGGCGTGTCCAGGGCGCCGAGCAGACTGCGGCGCTTGAGGGGCTCGCTCACGCCGCAGCCTCGCCCGCCGATGCGCCGCCGACGCGGAGTAGCTCGCCCACCGCGGCCGCCAGCCTAGCCGCTTCAAGCTTGGCCTTTTCGACCCCTGGAACATCGGCTTGCGGCAGATGATCTAGCGTGGTGGCGTAGCTGAACAGGCTCTTGTAGGCCGTCCGCTCATGCAGCCGTCCAACAACAGGAATTCCCCCTTCCCCGACTTGAATTTCTAGAGCGTCCATCTCGCGGGAACGGATCGCGCTTGGGACCCGAGACCAAAGCAGGGCGTGTGGGATCGCGCGGCGAGCTACGCCGGCCATATCGCGTACGAGCTTCACGGTGCTGATCGCGTCCTCAACGTCCGGCGCGCTCGGGTTCGCCGGTACAATCACGGCGTCTGCATAGCCGATGGCGAAGGCGACACTGGCGTTGGCGCTGCCCTCGACGTCGATCAACACCACATCAGAAGTCTGACGGGCGCTCTCGACCTCTTGACGCAGGGTCTTTTCATCCGCGCAGGTGGCGGTGATGGCCGCGGGCTTGGCGCCGAAGCCGGCCCAGTTGAATAGCCGGGCGGATCGGTCGGCGTCGATAATGTGCACGGTGTAGCCATCGGCAGCGTAGGCGCCGGCGAGGACCAGCGCGGCTGTGGACTTGCCACATCCACCTTTGCACGACGCGAGGGCGATAACCGGCATGGGTGTTCCTACTTCCGTTGGCATTGCTGGATTCGGCCCGCCTGAAACGAACTCGACTGGTCTCTAACATGCTATCGTTAGCCTTATGTTAGCATATTGAGTTCCTTTAAACCGTCTAGGCCTTTTCGACTTCGCGAGGTGGAATTTTTGAACCTGTGCGGAAGGTCAGGCTGCTGGCGATGGCGACTTGGCGCTAACAGCGGAAGTTGGGGTTGCTCCGGAATCTCACCGTTCAGTCGCAAACGACAGTGACCTCACCAACGCCGTTGCTCGGCACTCTATCACCGGCGATTGTTTTGGTAGGCCGAAGGCTTTGGTATGTTTCCTACCCTCTGGCTGTGTTGCTCATTTCGGGGCTGCAAATGGTGACTCAAGGCTCTACTTAACCGACAGTAAATCCAATCGATCGCAGAAGATTGGGGTCCCGTCGAAAATGACTGTCGCTTCCGAGCCGTCACACCTGCCTAATCCCATTGACGTTCATGTTGGATTGCAGGTCCGGCTGCGGCGCAAACAGTTGAAGATCAGCCAGGAAAAACTGGCCGAAGCCCTGGGTCTGACCTTCCAGCAGGTGCAGAAGTACGAGCGCGGAGCGAACCGCATCAGCGCCTCCAAGCTCTACGAGATTGCCCAAGCCCTGCAAGTCTCCATACCCTGGTTCTTTGATGGTCTTGGCGACCCGGTTAGCGACGACGTCGAGGACGGCGGCGACGCCTCCGCCTTCGCTCATGGCTTCCTGCTCACCCAGGACGGCGTCGACCTGGCCAACCTGTTTCCGAAGATTCCGGAGCGCCGTGTGCGCCGCCGGATCGTTGAACTGGTGCGCGCCATGGCAGAGGGGGCCTCGACTGACGAGGCGTAGCGCTCATGCCAGTGAAGCGCCGTGGGCTGATGTGGGGGTAACGTCAGAGACCAACGGCGTGCTCGAAGCCTGTCGCGAGCTGGACGTCGTTTGCGTGGCCTGTTTCCCGTTGGCCTCCGGGCGGCTGGCGGGACCGCCCGCAGCGGCAAAGCCGGACAAGCTCGATGCAGTCCGCGTCGCGCTCGCCGTAGTCGCCCCGGGCGCGACCAAGACCCACCTCGGCGCGCCCGAATGGCACATGACCGACGAGGCGTTCACGATGGTAGATGCGGCTGCTGCGCCAGCCAAGTGATCGGCGAACGCCTACCGCGCGGCCGACGGCCCCATGCTCGCGTGACGCGCATGAATCAGCGTGCTGACCGCATAAATAATGTCCCACGGGACGCAGCCGCCCATCACTGGCGCGCACAACAGCCACGAGAGCGCCGCGGGCGTGAGCAGGGGCTCAGTCAGTCGGCGGGAGGGATCGTGCCAGGTGTCTCCGTTGGAGAATCCGCGATTGACGGACTTCAGCGACCTCATTCGAGCGTTCCCGCTGGCCAATTAGAAGGTCTCAACCCACGGCCTCAAGTCGATCTCGCTGGTCCAGGCGCTGCGGGGTTGCCCCAAAATGGCGAGATAGGTTTGGGCGATCGCATCGGGGTCGAGCGTGCTATCGGGCCGATCACCGGGATCGGGGCGAACAGCGCTGCGCACCCCGCCGTCGACGATGATATGGGCGACATGGACGCCCTGCGGACCAAGCTCGCGCGCCGCGCGCTGCGCCAGACCGCGCAACGCGAACTTGCCCATGGCAAAGCTGGACGAAAGGGCAAACCCCTTGACGCTGGCGGTGGCGCCCGTCGGCAAGATCGCCCCGTGATTATTCGGAACCATGCGGATCGCCGCCTGCTGGACGACCAGGAAGCCGCCGAACGCGGAGACCTCGATCGCCCTTCGCACGGCCTCGGGATCAAGCTCGGCGATCCTGCCGCGAACCCGGGCGCTCGCATTGTAGATGACGACATCGGCCGGCCCGAGATCGGCGTCGACCTTTTCGGACAGCGCCTCGACGGCCGCCGGATCGGCCGCGTCCACGGCGTAGGTCGTGGCGCCAATTTCGGCCGCGAGCGGGGCAAGTTTCTCGACGTCACGCGCCGCCAGGCCGACCTTCAGGCCAGCCCGCGCCAGCGCGCGGCCGACCGAGGCGCTGATGCCGGGGCCGGCGCCGACGATCAACGCCATGCGATAAGGAATTTCGGTCATGGACGGCCTGCTTGCTGGGTCCAGGTGGGCCGCTGCCGCTCAGGCGGCCGGCGCGGGACGGGCCCGCTGGTTGTAGAGAATCCCTCGACGGCGCTCCTGCTCCTCGGGCGTGACACTGGCCGGATCCTCCGGCGCGCCCGCGGTGACTGCCAGGCCGCGCTGCACAGCCGGCCTGGCCGAGACCTCTTCGAACCATCGCTTGAAATAGCGGAACTCGCCCAGGTCGATCCCCTGCTGCGCCCAGCTTACGGTCCAGGGAAAGGAGATGATGTCCGCGATGCTGTACTCGTCGCCGGCGAGGTAGCGGCGGTCGTAAAGACGATTGTTCATCACCCCGTAGAGCCGGTGAACCTCGTCGTTGAACCGGCGCTGGGCGTAGGATTGGTCGCCAGCGCTGGCGGGAACCCGTGAAAAATGCCCCCGCTCGCCGAACTTCGGCCCCTGGTTGGCCATCTGCCAGATGACCCACTGGGCCACCTCGTACTTGGCGCGGACATCGTCCTGGGGCCAGAAGTGGCCTTCCTTCTCGGCGAGGTAGAAGAGGATGGCGCCGGACTCGAAGACGCTGAGCGGTTCGCCGCCGTCGTTCGGCGCAGTGTCGACGATGGCCGGCATCCGGTTGTTGGGGCCGATCGCCAGGAAGTTGTCGGTGAACTGGTCGCCGCGGCCAATGTTCAGCGGCACGATCTCGTAGGGAAGGCCCAGCTCCTCAAGGAGGATGGTGACCTTCTTGCCGTTCGGCGTCGGCCAATAATGGACCTGGATCACGCGACTTCTCCCTTGGTGATTGCCGAACGCCGGCGTCCTCCGCCGCCTTCAGTCGAAAAACGCGATCGTGCGGAACTCGATGCTTTCGCGCGGAGGCGCGCCAGCCGGCGTCGTGGGGTCTTCGAAGCCCGTATGTGGCGCAAACCGCGCCACCGTTGGGTCAGAGTCCCAGCACTTGATCAGAATGGCTTCGTCCGGCCGCACGTCGGGGACATAGAGCCAGCGTTGCGCCGGATTGTGGGCCACGACGTAGATCTCCCCCTTGCGGTGCGGGAAGATCAGGTCGGAGGCGATCAGATCGTCTTGGCCGACGCCGCGGGCATCGGCGATCGCCAGCGGCCAGTCCCGCGCCGGACGGGCGATCGGGCGCCAGACATTGATGATGGCCGCCCGCCGCTTCAGAAGGTCCTCGGCCTGGTCGCCCATAACGTCGCGCACCCGCTGGGGCCCCGAGCGGACCGTCTGGTCAACGTGGACGCGGCTGGCCGGCTGGCGCGGAAGGTTTGGCGCGCGGTCGCTGGCGCCTTCGCTACGTCGGCGCAGGGTGTGATCGAACACCACGACACGCGCTGCGCCCGTGATTTCTTTCACCAGCTCGGCCGCTTCGGGATGGCCTAGAGCCAGCGTCTGCGCCTCGTCCCAGAAGTCGCCCACAGCCGTGGGACTGCGAACCAAGGCGACGCCTTCCACATCAAGGCTGAGGTCGCCGACGGTCGAGCGAACGTTCTCTATCCTGACAACGTGAGTTTGGTATTCGCCGCGGTTCTGGGGAACACCCTCGGGCGGCTTCCCGACGTAAGCGTAGGGCTTCTCCTGGCCTCGATTCGAAAAAACCAATCGAGCTTCCACGCCCGCTAGAACGGATTCTGTTGGTTCATGAACAAGATCAAGGGCCATGGGACACCTCTAGGTTCGGGGCTTCATTAGCCAGATAGGCGCCTATCTGGGCCGTATCCACACCTGAGGGCATGGATTTCAGCTCAATTATTCTAACCTCCGTCATGAGACTTGCTTATATGCTGGGCTACTGCGCTGCCTTGCCAGATTGGCGATAGGGCTCCCCGCCTCTCGCTGAACCGGGTGAAGCCCATCGGCACGCCTATAGGATGAGCCGATGTGCGATCAGAAAATCTCGGTCGACTCAATTCCTACCAATTAGATATGCAATTGCGTGGCGCTCCCCTCCCTTCAAAGCGCCGCGGAAACGGCGAAGTGCGGGCCGGCCGTCGCAGGCTGGCCCGCATGACGCCATCAACGCCACTTCCGAGGATCAGGGAAACGAACGATGAGCGCCGACGGAAACGTTGAAATCCGAACCCAGCTTGAGATTCGCCGCGTCGCCGGCCGCATCGGCGCCGAAGTCGCCGGCGTGCGACTGTCGGCAGACCTTTCGTCGGAGGCTTTGAGCGCCATCGAGGACGCCCTCCATGCCCACAAGGTGCTGTTCTTTCGGGACCAGCATCACCTCGACGACGCCGCCCAGGAAGCCTTCGCCGCGCGCCTTGGCGTCCCGGTGGCGCATCCCACCGTGCCCGTGCGCGGTGGCAGCAGCTACCTCTTGGAGCTCGACTCAGAGCGTGGCGGGCGCGCCAACAGCTGGCATACCGACGTCACTTTCGTCCAAGCCTACCCAAAGGCCTCGATCCTGCGAGCCGTGGAGCTTCCCAGCTACGGCGGCGACACGGTCTGGGCCAACACCGCGGAAGCCTACAAACGCCTTCCGGACCCGTTGCGCGCCCTCGCCGGTACGCTCTGGGCCCTGCACACCAACGCCTACGACTACGCGGCGGTGAAGCCTGGCGCGAGCGCGGCCCAGATCGAGCGCCACAAGACCGTCTTCGCCGCAACCGTCTACGAGACCGAACATCCCGTGGTCCGGGTCCATCCGGCGACAGGCGAGCGAACCCTCGTGCTTGGCCAGTTCGTCAAGTCCCTGGTCGGTGTGTCGGCCGCTGATTCCCGGCGGCTGCTCGACACCCTGCAGGAACACGTCACACGGCTTGAGAACACTGTGCGTTGGAGCTGGCGCGTGGGCGACGTGGCGATCTGGGACAATCGGGCGACGCAGCACTACGCCATCGACGACTACGGTCGCCAGCATCGGGTCATGCGGCGCGTCACCCTGGGCGGGGACATCCCGGTGTCCGTCGATGGCCGCCACAGCCGGGTCGTCAAGCCCGAACCCGTCACCGAGATCGAAGGATAGCCGCCATGTTGATGCGTCTCCCCGGCGCCGCGCTCCTCGCGGCGATCGTCCTCGGCGCCTCCGCCGCCGCCGTGGCCCAGGAGCGCCCAGCCGCCGAGCGGCCCTATCAGGTGGAGTGGGTCTATCGCGTCCAGTACGGCCACCAGGAGGAATGGTGGCGGATCTTCCAGAAATACCAGATCGCCATTCTCGATCAGGAGCAGCGGCTCGGCTACGTCACCAGTTACATCGTTCAGCGACCCGGGCTGCACACCACCGAAGAGTCGCGCTGGGACTACCGGATCATCATCACCTACGCCAACTGGGCCGGCTCGACCCACGAAGACGAGGTTGAGCGCCAGCTATTCCCCGACCGATCCGCCCTGGCCCACGACGAGCAGCGCCGCTGGGAGCTTACGCTCAACCACTGGGACCTGCCGATCCATCAGATCGACCCCCACAAGGCTCCTGAGTAGGGAATTCAAATTGATACCGAGGATTTGGCGTGATCCCGCTTCGAACCCGAGCCACAGGGTCTAATTGAGGATCCCATGTCGTCGTAACACCACGTGCACGACGCTGATCGGGCCTTCGGGGAGCGCGTCGCCCTGGGCGACGATCTTGGCCAGGGCCAGGTCGAGGGGCAGGTCTTGGCGGTTCTCCACCACGACAAAGCCCGACCCGCACTCCCCTTTGTAGGTCGCGGCGCTGCGCACCCTCGATTGGCGGCTCAACCCACCGGCGGTCGCGCGCGCGGTCGACCGGAGAAGGTCATCGACCGTCTGTGACCAGGCGTCCGTTCCGCCGGCGACCGCCTTGCGCCCTCCCGCGCCCACGACCATCGCGACAAGCAAGGCCCCGAGGCTGTCACGAGAGCGGCCGCCTCCCGAGCGACAGGGCTCCGCCAGCGTCCATTCCGGTTCCTTGCGGGCGAGATCGATTTCGGCAAAGCAGGCGTTGGTTTCGCCCTTGGCGGCCCGAAGATCCCGCGATCCCGCCTCATATGCGGTGTCCGCAAAGCGGAAGGCGGGCCATTCGGCGTAGAGGCGACCCTGGCCCGGCGGCGCAGGGTCGGCTTGACGCCGCAGGCTGAGAAGCAGGGCGCGCCGGTCCGAAACAGGAGCCGTTTGGTCGTCGACAATGACCAGGCAGGCGGCCAGATCGCATCGGTGGGCGACCCCGCCGTCGATGAACGCCACCTTGGGAACGCCGAAGGAAAAGGCGCCGATCACCTTGGCCGTTACGCCGAGGGGGGCCAGGACGCTGCGCCACGCATCTGCGGCAGCGGGGAAGGCCGTCGAAACGGTGGCGCCGATCGCCTCAAAGAGATTGGCGGCCTCTGGCACGCCATGCTCGCCAACCAGTGTCCCGCGAATGGTCGCGTCGGCCAGATCGACAAGTTGGGCCTGCTGCGAACGGGGAATCGTCAGCATTTCGCCTCGCCTAGCAAACCGCTCCTCGCCCGATTCAATGCTGACGACCTTTCACGGCCCCGCGGCACATCTTGGATTCAACGAGATATATCGCGATCCGCACGCCCTAAATTAAGCGGACGAGTGTCGGAATAGGTGTTGATATTTTCGAATTTCGACTATTTGATAAACTCATATTTCAATAGTAAAACATTCAGCGCATAGAAATAAGCAATTCAAGGACTTACGATATACGTTTGTCTCATCGATTGGCCAGATTTTCTGCATTGGAAGATCGGAACATCTTCCGCATTTCTCACGCTCTCAATCGGGGTGGCGCAGGCTTACCCGGACATTCGGTGAGCAATTTGCCGGCGCACGGCCAATCGGCGCGTGCGCTGAGGCGTCTCCAACACTGAACGTCTCCGGGCCTGACCTGTCGCCACCCCAGCAAAACGACGAAATGGGGATTTCATGACGATTTCTACTTCACCCCGCGCGGCGGGGAATTTGCGCACGGCAGGACAACGAGTCGGCCGCGCCTTTCGGCTGGCGCTGCTCTCAACGGCTCCCGTGATGGCGCTGGCGGCTCATGCCTATGCCGCTGATGCGCCAGGGGCGCCGCCGCCCGATGCCGCCTCGGCCGGATCTGCGGCCGTCCAGGACGTCGTCGTTACGGCCACGCGCCAGTCCACAAATCTCCAGAAGACCGCCGTCGCGGTGACGGTGGTCGGGGCGGACAAGATCGCCACGCAAAACCTGATCACCGTCCGCGACTTTGCAGGCCAGGTCCCGGGCGTGACCATCCAGCGCGCGGGCATTACGCCGCTGACCCAGGTCTTCTTCATCCGCGGCATCGGCGACAGCGACCCGATCTTCGATCCCAACGTCGCCCAGTACGTCGATGACGTTTATCTTCCGCGGGCGATCAACGGGCTTGCGGGCCTGTCCGATGTCGAGCGCGTGGAGGTGCTGCGCGGACCGCAAGGCACGCTCTTCGGTGAAAACGCCGACGCCGGCGCCATCCGCTACATCACCAAGACCCCGACGGATCAGGCCGAGGCCAATTTCGATCTCGGGTACGGCAATTACAACGCCTTCAACCTGCACGCCTATGCGTCAGGCCCGATCGTGCCAGGCGTGTTGGACGGCTCCATCGCCGTCGCGCGCGAGCAGCACGACGGCTACACCTACGATCCGACCATCCAGCGCCGGGTGAACAACCAGGACACCACGGGCGCGCGGGTCAAACTTCTGGCGACGTTTTCGCCCAAGCTGAGCTTCCTGCTCACCGTCGACGGGACCTTGGACCGGTCGGCGTCCGCCTACTACATCCCCGAACAGCCGATCATCGGCGGCACCCTCAAGACGCCGATCTATGGGCCGTTCAATCCCAACGAAAGCCTGGCCTCGCAGTCGCCGAAGAACAACTCCTGGACGGCCGGGGTTGCGGGCAAGATCGTCTATGAGATCACGCCGGCCCTGACGTTCAATTCCATCAGCGCCCTTCGCGGGTTTTCCCAGGACCCGGTGAACTACAACAACGACGGCCAGCCCCTGGTCGCCTACAGCCCGGCCGACCCGGTCCTGGTGTCGATCTCCGACAACTTCATCGTCTATCGCGAACACGAACTGACGCAGGAGTTCCAACTTATCGGGAAGTACGACCGGTTCGACTTCGCGAGCGGCCTCTACTTCCTCTACGAGGACTTCTCCAGCAACCGGATCGGATACGTGGTGTCGCCAACGGCGGCGACCGCGACGCCGGCCTATCCCGAGGACCAGATCGGCGACACCAAGACCTACAACTACGCCGCCTATGTTCAGGGGAACTACCATCTCACCGACCAGCTGACCGTGACCCTCGGCGGGCGCTATACGATCGAGACGCGGGACTTCGCCTTCCAGGGTGTGTTCGACACCCTGTCGGGGGCGCCCATCACGCCCGTTACCGGCGCGCCGACCTCAACGCCGGGGGGCTACGCGGCCGCCAACAACTTCACTTACGCCGGCGACAAGACCTGGACCTCGTTCACGCCGAAGTTCGGCCTGTCCTACCAGTTCACCCCCGGCGCCTTCGGCTACGCCAGCATATCGGAGGGATTTGACGCCGGCGGCTTCAACAACCGGGCGAGCTCCCTGGCCACCGCCCTGCCCTACAACCAGGAAAACGTCACGACCTATGAGATCGGCCTGAAGACCGAATGGTTCGACCATCGGCTGCGCCTCAACGGGACGGTCTTCTACAACGCCTACACAAACCTACAGGAAACGGCGGCGGTGATCAGTCCGGTCACCAACGCCTTCGTCTCGGTGCGCTCCAACGCCAACCGCGCCCACACCGAGGGCTTCGAACTGGAAACCACCGCGCGCCCGGTCGAAGGCCTGACCCTGACCGGCGCCGCCAGCTACCTGTCGACCCGGTTCGACTCCTTCCCAAACGCCGGCTCGACCGTCGTTGGCGGCGTGCCGGTGTTGCTGGGCGCGACGGGGAACCAGCTGCCGCTGTCGCCCCACTGGCAACTCTACGCCGCCGCCGACTACAAGGTCCCGGTCGACCTAAACGGGGATCTGCGCATCGGCGGCGATGTCACCTACGAGACGTCGTACTTCTCGGATGTGTTCAACTATCGCCAGGGCCAGGTGCCCGAACAGGGCTACCTCGACGCCTACATCAGCTACGCCCCGGCGGGCGGTCATTGGCGATTTTCGCTCAACGGCCGAAACCTGACCGACAAGATCGCCTATCAGAGCATCACCTGGGGCGGCACGCCGAACCTGTGGGAAGGCCCCGTGAGCCCCCCGCGGACGGTGTTCTTCAAGATCGGTTACAAGCTGTAGGGGCTGTCGACGCCTCAGGCGGCCGCTGCGGGCCAGGCTTGGCCTGCAGCGGCTCGCCGCCGCGCCTGACGCGATAAGCCACGATCGAAATCAGCCACACGGCCGCAAAGATGCCAACCACCGCGAAGCCGGCGTTGGCGAGGTCGCCGCTGAGACCACCAATGGCGGGCCACAGGCCGCCCTCGAGGCCGAGCCGGTCCTTGACCAGCCCCAGCGCCTCGACACCGCCGATCAGCACGGCGACGATCACCGAGGCCGCCGTGATCGTCAGATTGTACCAAAGCTTTCGGGTGGGATTGATGAAGGCCCAACCATAGGCCCGGGTCATCAGCAGGCTATCGGTGGTGTCGACCAGAGACATGCCGGCGGTGAACAGGGCCGGAAAGACCAGGATGGTCCAGACCGACAGGCCATGCGCCGCCTGGGTCGCCGAGATGCCCAGCAGGCCAACCTCAGTCGCGGTGTCGAAGCCCAGGCCGAACAGGAGGCCGACCGGGTACATCAGCCAGGAATGAGACACGAGGTCGAACAGACGGCGAAAGACCCGCGCGATCAGCCCGCGCCCCGTCAGAAGGGCGTCCAGATCCGCATCGACGATCGGTTCGCCGCGGCGGTCGCGGAGGAAAGCCGCCCACAGGCCCTTGAGCACCACGAAATTGGCGACACCGATGGTCAGGAGAAAAACCGCCGAGACTAGCGTCCCGACCAGCCCGCCGATGTCATGCCAGGCGTCGAACCGGCTTCGCATGGCGACCGCCGTCGCCGCGATCGCCACCGACGCCAGCACCACGACCGTCGAATGGCCGAGGGAGAAGAACAGGCCGGCGGAGAACGGCCGCCTGCCGGCCTGCATCAGCTTGCGCACGACATTGTCGATGGCGGCGATGTGGTCGGCGTCAACCGCATGCCTCAGGCCGAACATATAGGCCAACATCGCCGTCCCCAGCAGGGCGGGTCGCCCGGCGAAGACGCTCCACGCGCAGCCCCAGGCGGCGACATTGGCCGTGATCAGCACGGCGTAGGTGATCGCCGCCTTGGTCTTGAACCGCTCAGGACGGTCGTCGAACGGATTCACAGGGCCGCTTCGAGAGCCGATCGAATCCTCGGACAAGCGAGCGCCGCCGATGGTCGCCGAGCCAGCGCCCGTTTGAATCGTCACGCTGATGACTTCAGTTCGAGCGGGTGTGACCCGCGGCGAGCAGGCCGACCACTTGGCGCTCGACGGCAGTCCGCGTCTCGATGTCCCGCGGTCCGCTGCCCGGGCTGGTGAACCCGACATGGACGCTTTTCACCAGGCCGTCGCGGCCGACGAAGAAGGTGGTGGGCCAGGCGTCGAGGTTCACCGCCTGCGGCAGCCTGGCGTTGACGTCATGCCGGTCGCCCGCCAGCAGGACGGTGTACTGGAGCCCGTAGCGCTGGACGAAGGCGCGCAATCTTTGCGGGTTGGCGAGCTGGTCAGCCTGCTCGAAATCCAGGGCGACCACCTCCAGGCCCCTGGCGTGATACTTGGCGTAGAGGCTCTGCAGGAAGGGCGCCTCGTCGTGGCAGTTGGGACACCAGCTGCCCATGATGTCGATGACCACGACCTTGCCCCGGAAACGCCGGTCGGCGTTTGAGACCGTGTGGCCGGCCAAGTCGGGGAAGCTGAAGCGGAAGGGCTCGGCCGGATTCCGCACGCTGGTATGCTGCGTGGGATCGGTCGGCGCGGCGCCGAGGCTGGCGGCCTGGGCGGCGCGCACGGCGACCAGATCGCGCTCGCCGGAGCTGTCGGTCAGGGCCAGCTTGAGCGTGTGGTCGGGCTGGACGGTGATATCCAGCCGCGCCGCCCGTTCCCCGGCGAAATGGGACAGGTGGAAGGCGCCGTTGCTGTAGCGCCCATTCAGGGTGCCGGTATCGCCGTCTATGCGCAGGATCGCCGCCTGGGTTTCGCCGGCCTTGCGCCGCACGATCAGCCGCCAAGCCGTCTCGCCCTTGGGGCTCTTGAAGGGAATGATCCATTCGCCAGCGATGTTGGGGCCGGCGGCTCCGCGGGTGAGCGCCGCCGCGCCCCGGACCGCATGAATAGGGGTGGCCTTGCCGCCGACCACATAGGCGCCGTCCAGATGATCGCCGACCACGTCGGCGTCGAGGGTCGCGGCGTAGCTGGCGAACACCAGATGCAGGTGCCCCGCCTTGAACACGCCGGCGGTGGAGGGGTTGGTCGGGCGCGATCCATCAAAGAATGAGCCGCTCGCCGAGGTTCCCCTGACCTTCAGGTCGAGACGAAACGGGATCTGAGCCGCGCCGACACTTGCGGTGGCGCTCCAGGGGCCGGTGAGGTCCGCCGCCCAAGCGACGAGGGGCGACAGGCCAACGACGAGGGCGGCGACCGCCCCCGCCGCGAACCGGCTGAACAACTTGGGATCAACCATGGTTCAGGGCGCCTTATGGATCGAATCTACCCAGGCCACCGCCTCGGGCTGTTCCACCGGGGCGATGTCCAGGTTCACCACCACCGCCTCGCCGCCGCTGCGCACCAGCACGCACTCCAGCGGCTCGTCCGCCGACGCATTGATCTCCTGGTGCGGCACGAAGGGCGGGACGTAGATGAAATCGCCGGGCCCGGCCTCGGCCACATATTCCAGCGCCTCGCCCCAGCGCATCCGCGCCCTGCCCTTCAGCACATAGATGACGCTTTCCAGCTCGCCGTGGTGATGGGCGCCGGTCTTGGCGTTGGCGTGGATGGTGACGGTGCCGGCCCAAAGCTTCTCCGCCCCGACCCTGGCGAAATTGATCGCCGCCGCCCGGTTCATGCCGGGGGTCGACGCCGTGTTGGGGTCAAGCTGGTCGCCTGGGATCACCCGAACGCCGGCATGCTTCCAGTCGTGGTGGTCGTGGTGATGGTCGCTCAAGCGGGGCTACTCCTGGTCAGGGCCGTCGCCGACTCTCGGCCCCGCCGCAGCGGCGCGCACAGGGGTCCGGTGCCGGAATTTGGGTCAGCGCTTGGTAGCGAGACAGCTCAACCTAATCCAGACTAGATCGATATGACTTTCACAAATCTTGGCCGGCAAATTAGCAAAACTATCGGCGTTCCCCGGCACGCCTGTTTGCCGTCGCGCATCTCTCAGTAATGGATCGCACCCTTGGACCCGCCGCCGCAGGCGATGGCGTCGCCGTTGATCGACACGCTACGGGGCGAGGCGAGAAAGGCCACCACGTCCGCGACCTCGGCGGCGTCGATGATGCGGCCGACTGTGACATTGGCCGCCAATCGTTTTTCGGTTTCTTCGACGGTCGAGCCGAAGGCGGCCGCACGCGCCGCCACGATCGGCGCGGTCTTTTCAGTCCGCGTCAGGCCAGGGTGGACGACGGTGACATTGACGCCCTTCGGACCCAGCTCGTCGGCGAGATTCTTGGTCAGAGCCGCGACCGCGACGTTGCGGATCGAGCCGATGATCGAGCCGGTCTGGCGCGCCGCGAGCCCGCTGACATTGATGATCCGCCCCCAGCCGTTCTCGATCATATGCGGCGCGGCTTCCCGCGCCGTGCGCAGATAGCCCATCACCTTGACGTCAACGTCGTCCCAGAAAAGCTGCGTGGTCACCTCCGCCAGCTTCAGCGGCGGGGCCTGTCCGCCGGGCATGGCGGCGGCGTTGACCAGGATGTCGAGGCCGCCGAGGGCTTCCACGGTCGCCGCGATCAGCGCCTTGACCGAAGCGTCGTCATGGGTGTCGACGGTCAGGCCGACGACCTTGCGGCCGGTCTCCGCGGCGAGGGCCAGGGCGGCCGCCTCAAGCGCTTCCGCACCGCGCGCCGCGATCACCAGATCGACGCCCTCCAGGGCCAGCTGACGGGCGATGGCGAGGCCGATGCCCTTGCTGCCGCCGGTGACCAGGGCGCGTTTGCCGTCGAGACGCAGATCCATGGCTGAAGCTCCTTCGGCCGGGCGGGCCGCCGGCAGCCTAGCGCCGCTCGCGCCCGCGTCGCGGCTGAATCGGCGCCGCTCAGACCTATTCGGCGGCGACGAGGGTCAGCGCCCGAACCGCCGCCAGGATCGGCTCGGCCTCAGTGCGCACAAGCCAGTCGGGGCTGACATCGGCGAAGGCCACGATCCCGTCCCGATCGATGACCACGACGGTCGGCTGCGGCAGTTCCCAGGTCCCGGTCCCCGTGGTGTCGCCAATGAAGCTTCCCTTTGCGGTCGCGGCGGCCTTGGACGCGTCGTCGAACTCGTAGAGCACCCCGAAACGCCGACCGAGGACATTGCCCAGGTCGGAGGCGACCTGGAATTCCAGGTCATGCCTACGCTTGATCTCCACCGAACGCTCCGGAACCTGCGGGCTGATGGCCACGAGGCTGACCCCGAGCGCCTTCAGCTGGGGCCACAGGTTGCGGGCGTAGTAGGGCAGCGCGATGTTGCAGGCGGGGCAGCCGGCGAAGCGGAAGAAGATCAGCACCGCCGCGCCGCCGGCGGTCAGCCCGTCAAGGGTCACCTCGCCGCCGTCCACCTCCGGCAGGCTGAAATCGGGAACCGCATCGCCGACCTTGACCCAGACCGAGGGGTCGGCCGTGTCCACCAGGGTCCGCCGCTGGTCGATGTTGACCTGCAGGACCTTGGGATCCCAGGTGGCCACGCGCTCGGCGTGAAGGGCGCCGAGCAGGTCCTTCAGGGTTTCGGACATCGCTTCTCTCCCAACATCAACGTTTGGCTGGCGAATACGGCTGGATCGCCGCAGCTAGAGGTTGGCCCACAAGGGCTCGTCCGCGATCAGGATCCGCTCCAGCAGGCGGGGATAGTCGCCGTAGTTTCGCACCGCGTAGTGGACCGCGGCGCGGTTGTCCCAGAAGGCCACCGAGCCGGGCCGCCAGCTGAACCGCACCTGGTGCTCGGGCTTCTTGTACTGGCGCAGGATGATCTCCAGCAGCGCGCGGCTCTCGGCGCGGTCAAGACCGACGATCGAGGGACGTTGGGTGTAGTTGACCCAGAGGATCTTCTGGCCGGTCTCGCGGTGCGTTCGCACGATGGGATGGGCTACGATCGGGTAGTCGAAGCCCGCCCGGTTCAGCGCCTCACGGTAGTCGTGGGTGACGTGCAGTCCCTCCAGCCGCGCCTTGACGTCAGGCGACAGGTTTTCATAGGCGGCGTTGGCGTCCACCCAGATGGTGTCGCCGCCGACGGCCGGCAGGTCCACCGCGCGCAACACGGCGCCCCAGGCCGGCACCAGCCGCCAGCTGGTGTCGGTGTGATAGCCGTCCCAGATCTGGTCGGGATCGGCGGCGGCGGCGGCCTTGCGCGCGTCGGCGGCCTTGGCGAAGTCGGTCGCGGATATCTGGTGCAGGGCCTCGATGCCCTGGTTCGGCCGGCGGCTGCCCGGATGGGCGTAGAGCGGGCCGAACCGGCTGGCGAACAGCTCGTGCTGCTCGGCGGTGAGCGTCTGGTCCCGGAAGAAGACCACGCGGTATTGCAGGATCGCCGCCTTGATCGCATCGCGCGCGCCGTCGCTCAGCGGCTTGCTGAGGTCGATCCCCAGTAGTTCGGCGCCGATTGTGGGCTGAAGCGGTTTCAGGTCGAAATAGGCCTCGGGGACCGGGGCGCGTTCTTGCAGCGTCGTGGCGCTCATCTTGTCGGAACCTTCACCTTGGGCGCCAGTGGCGGCGGCCAGCTTGCGAATTCTTGCGCCATCCAAATTTGGGCGGCAAAGGCAGGCTACGAACTCTGATTGTCTGTGTCGTATTGTATTATTTGCTCAGCTTCATTCACGGCCCGCATATCCGGGCCGGCCGGAGCCGGTCAGCGCGCGGGGTTGTTGAACGATGGGTCGAAGGCTCCGTCGATGTCCGGGGAAGCCTTCACGACACCCGCCTTCACGTAGCGGCTCAGCGTATCGCGCTCCTCGTTCACAACCGCCGCGTCGATGGGCACGGCGACGGAGCGGAGCTTGGAGACGGTATAGAAGGCGACATCAGGCGGCAGGCCGGTCTCCTTGGCGAGGACCGCCGCGTATTCCGCCTGGTGGTCGCGTTCCCACGCCTGGGCCTTTGCCAGCCGGAGCAGGAAGTCAGCGAGCTGGGCGCGCTTCGTGGCGATGGCGTGGTCCGAAGCGGCTTCAAAGCCGATACCGCTCAGCATCCCCCGGCCGTCGGCGATGATCCGGGTCTTGTCATGCAGCTGCGCCAGGCCGACGTAGGAGCCCCAGGTGACCCAGGCGTCCACGGCGCCGGAGCTGAACGCCGCCTTGGCGTCCCCGGGGCTGAGAAACACCACCGTCACGTCCTTCGGCGTCAGCCCCTCGCGCTCCAGCACCCGCAGCAGCAGGTAGTGGCCGATGGAGCCGCGGCCGGTGGCGATCCGCTTGCCCTTGAGGTCGACCGCGGTGCGGATCGGCGAGTCCGCCCGCACCAGCACCGCCGTCGAGGCCCCGCCCGCCGCGGCTCGGGTCGCCTGCACGGCCTTGATTTTGGAGCCGGCTGCGTAGGCGAACATAAACGGCGCATCGCCCACCGCGCCGGCGTCGGCCGCATCGGCGCTGACGGCCTCCAGCAGCGCCTGGGCGGAGGGAAATTCGCTCCATTCGACCTTGTAGGGGGCGCCATCCAAGGCGTGCGAGGCCAGCATGAGCGACTTGGTGCCACCCTTCTGGCTGGCGATCTTCAGCACCGGCTCGGCGGCGGGGCCGGTCTGATGGCAGGCGGACAAGACCAGGGCCAGGGCGGCGCCCGCCAGGGCCAGCGGGACCCCGCCCGCAAGGTCGCGGCGCATCACCCCGCCGCCAGGCGCACGCCAGCGCTCGGGTCGAATTCCCGGCCCCGGCGGATAGTCGTGCCACCGGCCTCGACGCCGAGGGCTGGGAACAGCAACTCCGCCACGCGATAGGCCTCCTCAAGGTGCGGATAGCCCGAGGCGATGACCGTCTCGACACCGAGGTCCTGATATTCCCGCAGCCGCGCGGCCACCGTGGCCGGATCACCGACCAGGGCGGTGCCGGCGCCCTCCCGCACCAGGCCGACCCCGGCCCAAAGGTTGGGCCCGACCACCAAGGAGTCGCGGCGATAGTTGTGCAGGGCGGCCATGCGGCGCTGGCCCTCGGATTCCGACACCAGGCCGGAACGGACCTGGGCGGCCTTGATGGTCTCGTCGGACATGCGGCTGATCAGACGGTCAGCCGCGGCCCAGGCTTCCGCCTCGGTTTCGCGCACGATCAGATGGATACGCAGGCCGAACTTGACTGTCCGGCCGCGGCGGGCAGCGGCGGCGCGGACCTGGGCGAACTTCTCGGCCACCTGCTCCGGCGGCTCGCCCCAGGTCAGGTAGTAGTCGACGTGTTCGGCGGCGACCTCGATGCCCGCCGGTGACGATCCGCCGAAGTAGAGCGGCGGATAGGGCCGCTGCACCGGCGGGAACGGCAGGGGCGCGGCGCTGCGCGAGCTCAGGTGCTCGCCCTGGAAGTCGATGGGTTCGCCGGCGACGATCGCGCGCCAGATCGTCAGGAACTCGGCGGTCTGCTGGTAGCGCTGGTCGTGGGTGAGGAAGAGGCCGTCGGCCTCCAGGTCGGTGGGATTGCCGCCGGTGACCACGTTGAGCAGCAGCCGGCCGTTGGAGATCTGGTCGAAGGCGACCGCCTGGCGGGCCGCATTCGCCGGCGACAGCACCCCGGGCCGCAGGGCGATGAGGAACTTCAGCCGCTCGGTCAGCGGGACCAGTGCCGAGGCCGTGGTCCAGGCGTCCAGGCAAGCCGGCCCGGTGGGCAGCAGCACGCCGCCGAACCCCAGCCGGTCGGCGGCGGCGGCGATCTGGCGGATGTAGCCGAACTCCGGCGCCCGCCAGCCCTCCTTGGAGCCGAGATAGGCGCCGTCGCCCGAGGTAGGCAGGAACCAGAACATGTTGAGCGGCTGGTGCGCGGTCATCGGCGGTCTCCGGTCTGATCAGAGTGTTCGGGAATCGGGTTTCCAGCCGCGCCAGACGGCGGCGGCGACGTCGACGGTGGCGGGGATGAGCTTCAGCCGCGACAGGGTGTCGGCGTTGGCCTGTTGAACGCGGACGATGTCGTCGGTCACCGGGACGACGCCGAACGATCCCCGGGCGATGGTTACTGACACCACCGGCGCCGGCAGGCCGGTCGCGGCCTGAATCAGGGCGGCCGCTTCGGGGCGGTGGGCGTTGGCCCAGGCGGCGTCCTCCGCGAGGGCGGTCAGCGTTGCAGCAAGCCGGCCGGGCGAGCTCTCGGCGAAGACGCGGGAAGCCATGTAGAAGCTGGACGAGGGTGTCACTGCCCGGCCGTCGGCGATCAGCCGAGCCTGCTGCCGGGCCTGGACGATGGCGAAGAACGGATCCCAGATCGCCCAGGCGTCCAGTGCGCCGTTGGCGAAGGCGGCGGCGGCATCCGCCGGCGAGAGATTGATCGGCTGCACGTCAGCCAGGCCCAGCCCGACCGTCGCCAGGGCCTTGACCGTGAACAAATGCGCGGAGCTACCCTTGGTGAAGGCGATGCGCCGGCCCTTCAGGTCCCGCAGGGTCCGCACCACCGACGACTGGGGGACGACAATCCCCTCCCCGGCCCCGGTCAGCGGCTGGGCGGCGGCGTAGACCAGGGGCGATCCGGCGGCCTGGGCGAAGATGGGCGGGGTGTCGCCGACAGCGCCGATGTCGACCGCCCCGGCGCGCATGGCCTCGAGCAGGGGCGGGCCGGCGCCGAACTCGAAGAAGTCGACGCCGGATAGACCCGCCGGCGCGAGCAGCGACGGCAACCGTCCGCGCAGCTTCGCCAGCAAGAGGACGCCGTTCTTCTGGTAGCCGACCCGCAGCTGCGTGGACCCGCCGGCGTGCGGCGAGCAGGCGGACACCGCCGCCGCGGTCGCGATGAAGCTTCGACGGGTCATGGCGGCGGGCGTCATGCCGGGGCTAGAGGTCGAGCACGGCGGACCGGACCATGTCCGAGAGCCGCTCCAGGGTGGGATGGGGGTCCTGCCGGGTATGGCGGGTGTAGGAGACCGCGGGCAGTTCGGGCAGGCTCGGCGCATCGGCCGGGTCGATCGCGCGCTTGAGCACGATATCGGTGCGGCAGGTGATGCACAGGTCCGACTCCACCGCCGCCCGCAGCGCCGACAGGCTCGGGGTCTCGACGACGATCCGGTATTTTCGCCCGGCCGCGTCCAAAGCAGCCAGGGCCGCGTCGCGGAACCGGCAGGGCTGCTCGAGCACGGCGAGGGGCAATATCTCGTGGTCCGCCAGGGAGGGCTCGCCGAGCCAGACCATCGGCACGGTCTTGACCGCCGCCGGATCGTCGTGCGGCCCCATGCACAGCACCACATCGAGCCGGTCGGAGGTCAGCAGCTCCAGAAGCTCGGCCGAACCGCCGACCCGGACCTGCAGTTGGGTCTCGCCGTTCAGTTTGGCGAAGCGGGAGAGCACGCCCGTCAGCAGGGTCTCGGCAAAGTCCTGCACCAGGCCCACGCGAGCCGGCCCCGCCAGGGTGTCGCCGTTGAGCGCCGATACAGCGCGATCGTTGATGCTCAATATCTCGCGCGCGAACACCAGCAGAGTGTGGCCCGCGGGGCTGAGAGTCAGCCGCCGTCCGTCCCGGTGAAACAGCGGCGACTGCACCGTCTCCTCCAGCCGCTTCATCTGCAGGCTGAGCGCCGACTGGGTGACGAACACCCGCTCCGTCGCCCGCAGCATGGAGCCGGAATCGACGATCGCTGCGAAGCTTCGCAGCAGTTCGGTGGGCAGGTTCACAGCCATTTGCGCTCCAGACCTATCAGAAACGCTAAACTGTCGCTTTAGCATAAGTCTATTGAACTAGTAGGAATTAAAAGCCCTTTTCACGAAAGGCAAATGCAATCGCATCGCGCAGCCAAATTGCTAGGACCGTTACAGTGTCTCTGACAGCTACAGTAAGTTTATCTAACAGCGGGGGACGACCTCGCGCTGCGTTCAAGAGCCAGCGATGGATGTCGCCGCTGTTGCTGATCCTCTTGTGGGAATTGGGTTCCCGGCTGGGCGCGATCCCCACCCACATCCTCGCGGCGCCCTCCTCCGTCGTTAAGACCGCCTGGGACATGGTCGTCTCCAGCGAGTTGCCGACCAACATGCTGGTGTCGCTGGGACGGGCGCTCGCGGGCCTGGCGATCGGGGTGACCCTGGGCTCGGTGCTGGCGGTGGCCGCCGGCCTGACCCGGGCGGGGGAGAATGCGGTCGATCCGCCGATCCAGATGCTGCGGACCCTGCCGTCCCTGGCCCTGTCGCCCCTGTTCATCGTCTGGTTCGGCATCGGCGAGACGCCGAAGATCGCCCTGATCGCCCTGGGCACGATGTTCCCGATCTACCTGAACCTTTACAACGGCATTCGCGGCGTCGACCCCAAGCTGATCGAGGCGGCCCGCAGCTTCGGCCTCAAGGGCTGGGACTTGATCGCCGATGTGATCCTTCCCGGCGCCCTGCCCGCCTTCCTCCTCGGCCTGCGCTTCGCCCTGGCGGGGTCCTGGCTGATCCTGGTGGTGGCCGAGCAGATCAATGCGTCGGCGGGCCTCGGTTATCTGATCAACAACGCCAGGGACTTTTCGCGGACTGACGTGATCGTGGTCTGCCTCTTGGTCTACGCCCTGCTCGGCCTTGGCGCCGACGCCCTGGTGCGGGCCGTCGAGCGACGGGCGCTCGCCTGGCGGCCGTCCTTCATCAAGTCGTGAGCGGAAGACCCGGCATGAACCAGATTCTCCCCAGACCCATCCTCCGCGGCAAGCCCATGGCCGTAGACCTAGGCCCTCAAGGGGGGGCGACGACGGCCGAACCGTCGGTCCTTGTCCGCAGCTTTACACGGCAGTTTGGCGACACGGTCGTGCTGCGTGATCTCGATCTGACGATCGCACCAGGCGAATTCGTCGCCCTCCTGGGCCGAAGCGGATCGGGCAAGACCACCTTGCTGCGAACTCTGGCCGGCCTGGACCCCGTCGACGGGCAGGACGTCCTCGCCCCCGAGAGCCGCGCCGTGGTCTATCAGGATGCCCGGCTGCTGCCGTGGAAACGGGTCTGGCGAAACGTCGCCCTGGGGCTCTCCGGGCGGGATGCGCGCAACCGGGCGGAGGCGGCCCTTAAGGAGGTCGGACTGGGTCATCGCCTCGACGCCTGGCCGGCGACCCTATCCGGCGGCGAGGCCCAGCGGGCCGCCATAGCACGGGCCCTGGTGCGCGAACCGAAGCTGCTGCTTCTGGACGAGCCCTTCGCGGCGGTGGACGCCCTCACCCGAATCCGCATGCACGAACTGGTGCTGTCGCTATGGCGGAAACATGCGCCAGCGGTGCTTCTGGTCACCCATGACGTCGATGAGGCCATCACCCTGGCCGATCGGGTCCTGGTGCTCGACGAAGGCCGGATCGCGGCCGAGGAGCGCATCGATCTGCCCCGTCCACGGGACGGCGGCCCCACGTTCCAGGCCATTCGCCGCCGACTGTTGGGGCGGCTGGGTGTCGAGTTGGCCACGCCCGTTGCGCAGCCAACGGAAGGCGAGCTGATCGCCTACCCCTCCGGCAAGTCGCTCACATGACAACCGGCGCGCCATGGCCCTGACCCTCTATTTCGCCCCTGGCGCAAGCTCTCTGGCGCCCCTCGCCGCACTTGAAGAGGCGGGCGCCGACTACAACGGGGTGCGTCTCGTTCTTGCGGACCAGGACCAGCGGCGTCCGGAATTCCTGTCCATCAGCCCACGGGGCCGGGTTCCCGTGCTGGTCGCGGACGGCCAGGTCATAACCGAGAACGTCGCCATCCTGACGGCGATCGCCCACCGATATCCGGACGTGAGCTTGCTGCCCTTAGAGGCGCCGTCCCTGCTGGCGCGGGCCTATGAGCTGATCGGCTGGTTCGCCAGCGGGGTGCACATCGCCTTCGCCGAGGTGTTCCGGCCAGAGCGGTTCACCGACGATGATACGGCCAAGGCGGCGCTCAAGCAGGGCGGACGCCGCAACGTGCTGCTGGCCTTCGACGAGATCGAGGCGATCTTGCGTGACTCGCCGAGCGGCTGGCTTGTCGGCGACCGTTTCACCGCCGTCGATCCCTACGCCCTGGTGTTCTGGCGGTGGGCCGAGCGGCTCGAGATCGACACCGCCGACTACCCAGCCTTCACCCGCCACGCCCGTCGCCTGTTCGACCGGCCGGCCGTGCAGCGGGCCGTCGCGCGGGAAACCGGCAAGGCGCCCGTCGGCGCCGACTGAGCGGTCCCATCGCTTGAGCGCCACCTATCAGCGCCTTTAGAAGAACTCGCTAAATCCTATCTAATCACTGGGGTATCGTGCCGGCACATCATTCATCGTCGGAGCTGGCTCGAATGTCCGTAGAATTCATTGGCTTTATCGGGTCGCACAATGTGTCCGAGATTCACCCCTATGACGGTCCCGCGATCGACCGCGACTACGTCGAGACCGTCGCCAAGGCGCACGACGCCGGCGGCTTCGACCGCGCCCTGGTCGCCTTCGGATCGACCTCGCCGGAAAGCATTCTGATCGCCTCCCACGCGGCCTCGGTGACCGAGCGCCTCGCCTTCATGATCGCCCACAGGCCCGGTTTCACCGCCCCCACCGTGGCGGCCCGGCAACTCGCCACCCTGGACCAGCTGACCGGCGGCCGCATCGCCGTCCACATCATCACCGGCGGCTCAGACGACGAGATGAGCAAGGACGGGGACCACCTGACCAAGGACGAGCGCTATGACCGAACCAGCGAATATCTGGATATCGTCCGCCAGGAGTGGACCAGCGAAAAGCCGTTCGATTACAAGGGCAAGTACTACGATGTTCGTGCGGCCTTCGGCGGGGTGAAGCCCTTCCAGAAGCCCCACCTGCCGATCTATTTCGGCGGCTCCTCCGACGCCGCGATCCCGGTCGCCGGCAAGCACGCCGACATCTACGCCCTCTGGGGCGAGACCCAGGCGCAGGTCAGCGAAACCGTCTCGCGGGTCCGCGCCGCGGCCGCCAAATGGGGACGCAACCCGCGCTTCAGCCTGTCCCTGCGTCCCGTGCTGGCCGAGACCGAGGAAACGGCCTGGAAACGCGCCCGGGAAATCGAGGACCGCACCCGCGAGATCCGTGAGAAGGCCGGCCTGAAGATCAGCGGCCACACCCCGCCCAACGCCGGGGCGCAGCGCCTGCTCGACGCCGCCGCCTTCGGCTCGCGAGTGGACAAGCGGCTGTGGACCGGCGTCGCCGCCTTGACCGGCGCCAGCGGCAACTCCACCGGCCTCGTCGGCACGCCCGAACAGGTCGCCGACGCGCTACTGGACTACTACGACCTGGGCGTCAGCACCTTCCTGATCCGCGGCTTCGATCCCCTGGACGACGCCATCGCTTATGGCCGCGACCTGATCCCCCTCGTCCGCGAGCGGGTCGCTCACCGCGATGCCAATCCGGACCGGGTGGCGAGCTGACCCCCTCCCCGGGCTCCGCGGTCGCCTGGACCGCGATGCGCCAGACGGGCCAGCGCGAACGGAATGAACGATGATTGAGGCGGTCAATCGCCGGACGATGCTGGTCCTGGGCGGGCTCCTGCTGGCCGGCTGCGCCCCCGCCGCGGCGGCGCGCAAGCTTCGCGTGTCCGTCGTCGGCAAGGGTGACGGCGACACCCAGTTGCTGCTGCGCACCGCCGGCATCGCTACGCCGGGACTTCAGCTCGAATTCGTCAATTTCGAATCCGGTCACCTGGTGATCGAAGCGTTCAATGGCGGCGCGCTGGACTACGGCGGCGTGAGCGAGATCCCGCCGATCTTCGCCCTCGGCACGTCTACGCCCAGCTTTCGCCAGGTCGCCGTCGCCCACGGGGACGTCAACAATCAGGTGATCCTGGTGCCGCGGGGATCGACGATCAGCGACCTGGCCGGGCTGAAGGGCAAGCGGGTCGGCTATGTGCGCGCCACGACCTCGCACTACTTCCTGATCCGCATGCTGCAGTCGGTCGGCCTGACCTGGGCCGACATCACGCCGGTGGCCCTGAACGTCGCCGACGGCCAGGCGGCGTTTGCGAGCGGCCAGCTCGACGCCTGGGCCATCTACGGTTTTCCGATCCAGCGTGCGGTGGCCACAGAGGGCGCCCGCATCCTCAGAACGGCGTTGGGGTTCCTGTCGGGCAACTACCTGGCCGCGGCTCATGTGGACGCCCTGGCCGATCCGGTGCGCGCCGACCTCATCGGCCGCTATCTGCGCGCGACCCGGCAGGCCTACGCCTGGGCCGCGGCGCACCAGGACCAGTGGGCCGCCGTGGTGGCCGGGCAGATCGGCGTGCCGCTGGCCTATGTGCAGGACCAGTTCCGTCGCAAGAGCGCTACCTATTCTCTGCGCCCGGTCGACGCGGCGGCGGTCGCCTCGCAGCAGGCGGTGGCCGACGTCTTCGCCCGCGCGAAGCTGATCCCCAAGGCCGTGGATGTCCGGCCGCTTTGGGACGACCGCTACAACGCCATCATCGAAGAGAAGGTCTGACTGATGTCCGCAATCCTCGCCGTCGCGCCCCGCGCACCCGCCAGCCCGATTTCGCAGGCCCGGCTCGACGACATCACCCGCCGGCTGGCGGAGACGGCGGAGGCCTATGACCGCAGCGCCGTCTTCCCCCAGGCCAATTTCGACATCCTCGCCGAGGAGGGTCTTGTCGGGCTGACCGTCTCGCCGGAGCTGGGGGGCGGCGGCGCGGGCCTGGTCGAATCCCTGCGCGTGCTCGGCGCGGTGGCCAAGGGCGAGCCCTCGACCGCCCTGATCCTGTTCATGACCTACGGTTACCACGCCAACCCGACGCGGGCGCAGGCGTGGCCGGCGCACATCTATCAACGGCTGGCGCGGGAGGCGGTGGCCGGCGGCGGGCTGATCGGCGGTCTGCGGGTCGAGCCCGAGCTCGGCACACCGGTGCGCGGGGGTCTGCCCAAGACCGTCGCCCGACGCACCGCGCAGGGCTGGGCGATCACCGGCAGCAAGATCTATTCGACCGGCTCGACCGGCCTGAACTGGTTCTCCGTCTGGGCCAAGACAGACGAGCCCGAGCCCCGTGTCGGCAACTTCCTGGTCGCCGCCGGCAGCCCGGGCGTAACCATTGAGCCCGCCTGGGATCACCTTGGCATGCGGGCGACGGTCAGCCATGAGGTCGTGTTCGAAGACTCCCCCACGCCCCTCGACCATGCAGTCGACATCCGCCCGCCGGCGGACTGGGCGCCGAAGCCCGGGGAGACGTCACAGGCGCTCTGGAACGGCCTGGCGATCTCGACCATCTATGACGCCATCGCTCGGGCCGCGCGCGACTGGCTGCGTGACTACTTGAAGGCGCGCACTCCCTCCAATCTCGGCGCCTCCCTGGCCACCTTGCCCCGAGTTCAAGAAAAGTTCGGGGAGATCGAGGCCCTGCTGCAGGTGAACCGGGCCCTGATCGACAGCGCCGCCGCAGCCGCCGACGCCGGCCACGGGCCGGGCGCCATCGAGGCCAACAACATCAAGCATGTAGTCACCGGCAATGCGATCAAGGCGGTGGAGATCGGCCTGGAGCTGACCGGCAACCCGGGGATCAGCCGGAAAAACCCCCTGGAGCGGCACTATCGCGACGTGCTGTGCAGCCGCATCCATTCCCCGCAGAGCGACACCATCCTGGTCGCGGCGGGCCGCGCGGCGTTCGGGCTCTGACGACCATGGGCCTGGTCATCGCCAGCCAGATGGAGGAGGGCTTCAACGCGGCGCTGCGCGCCCATGCGAGCCGGCCGACCGTCATTGGTGCGCCGGAAGCCAGCCCCTGGGAGGCGGCTAACGACGCCGACGTCCTGCTCGCGCGCCCTTCCCCAGCTTGGCGTGGCAACCGGCAGCTGCCCCGGCCGGCCGTCTGGCCGGGTCGCCTACAGTGGGTGCTGAGCGCCTCGGCCGGGATCGACTTCTATCCGCCCTGGCTGCTGGAGGCGCCCCTGGTCACCTGCGGCCGCGGTGTCGCCTCGGACGAAATCGCCGACTATGTGATCGCGGCCATCTATCTCCAGGCGAAGGACCTGGAGGCGGTGCGCGCGCGCAGCCTGGCCGAGTGGAAACAGGCGCCTTTGGGCCGGGTCGCCGGGGCTACTGTGGGTGTCATCGGGCTTGGCGCCATCGGCGCGGCGGTGGCGCGGCGGGCCTTGCCGCTGGGCGCACGGGTCATTGCGACCCGGCGGCGACCGCATCTGCCGAGCCCCGTCCCGGGAGTGGAGCTGGTCGATGATCTGCGGGTGGTGGTGGCCGCCGCGGACCATCTGGTGCTCGCCCTCCCGGCGACCGACGCTACCCATCTTCTTGTCGACGCCGCGCTGCTATCCCACGCCAAGCCGACGGCGCACCTGATCAACGTCGCGCGCGGATCGGTGCTCGACCAGGATGCGCTGGTTGAGGCCCTCGACGCCGGGCGCTTCGGTTTCGCAACCCTCGACGTCACCGAGCCGGAGCCCCTGCCCGCCGACCACCGGCTGTGGACCCATCCGCGCGTTCGCCTGACGCCGCACGTCGCCTCCAACTACACCCTCGTGCGCGGCGCCCTGTTCGAGAAGGTCTCCGAAAACCTTGACCGTTTCGTGCGCGGGGATGCGCTGGCGGATGTCGTCGATCCCCTCGTTGGCTATTGATTTCGAAAGGAAAACCGATGAACCAGATCGCCCGTCCCTCTGCCTTCCAGCTCCGCGGCGACGCCCCCCGCGCCACAGTCGAGGACGAGCGGCTGCACCGCAAACGCCGTCTCGCCGCCGCTTACAGGATCTTCGCCGACAAGGGCTACGACCACGGCCTCGCCGGTCACATCACCGCCCGCGACCCGGAATTCGAGGACCGCTTCTGGGTGGCGCCGATCGGCCCCTGGTTCGGCCATATCCGGGTCTCGGACCTGGTGCTGGTCGATCACGACGGGAACATTCTCGCCGGCGAGGGCCCAATCAACCAGGCTGGCTTCGCCATCCACTCGGCGATCCATAAGGCCCGGCCCGACGTTGTGGCCGCCGCTCATTCTCATTCGCTCTACGGCAAGGCCTGGTCGGCGCTTGGACGCCTGCTCGATCCGATCACCCAGGACAGCTGCTTCTTCTTCGAGAACCATGTGCTGTTCGAGGACTTCTCGGGCATCGTGCTGGACACGTCGGAAGGCGAGCGCATCGCCGCGGCCATCGGCGACAAGCGCGCCGCCATCCTGCAGAACCACGGCATCCTCACGGTCGGCAGGAGCGTCGAGAGCGCGGTGGCGAGCTATATCTCGTTCGAGAACGCCTGCCAGACCCAGCTGCTGGCCGAGGCCGCCGGCGCGATCAAACCCATCAGCCCCGAGGTCGCGCGACACACCGCCAACCAGATCCGGGGCGACGATCCGGGCGCCTATGGCTTCCGGCCCCTGTGGGAGCGGGTGCGGCGCGAACAGCCAGACTTCCTGGAATAGGCCGCGGCCGCGCCGGAGCGTCCCCGTGGACATCATGATCTCCCAGGTCGCCGAGCCGGCGCCCCTCGCCGAGCCCGGCGATGGCCTCTCCGGAGAGGCCTTCCGGGACTCCGCGGCGCGGCTGGCGGGCGGCGTCGGCGTCGCGGCCTGCTGGGACGGCGCGGCGCCGGTCGGCCTGCTCGTCAGCTCGATTGCCGTGCTGTCGGTGGAGCCGCCGCGAGTTCTCTTCTGCGTGCGCAAGGCGGCGCGGTCGCATGACGCGCTGTTTCGCGCGGACCGGTGCAGTCTCAACCTCCTGGCGGAGGGCGACCGGGCCGAGGCGGAGCGATTTTCCACGGCCGCGCGGACCCATGAGCGGTTCAGCGCCCTGGACTGGCGCCTCGAGCGACAGGCGGCCCCCAGCTATCGCGCCGCGTTGGCCTGCCTGAGCGGGTTGATCTCCCATCGGATGGACGCCGGCACCCACACCGTCTTTGTCCTGGCGGCGGATCGCGCGGTTGTCCGGGACGCGGACCCCCTGGTCTATTTCGACCGGCGCTTCGCCGGGCTCCGCGCCCTGGCCGATTCCTGAGGCTCATGCGTTACGTCTCATGTGAGCCTGTGAGGGCGTGAGATGCAGGCCCCTCTATTCCTACTTGATTAATATGATATAGCTGATTTGGTCCAGCTCGTGATGCCGGGAGACACTTCAGTGGCGGATTCAGAAAAACCCTTGGCCGGCGGCGCGGCGAGTCCGCTCTGGCGCACGGACGGCGCGCGCTATGGACGCTCTGACGTCGCCGCCACAGACGGCGGCGGCCTGGAAATCACCCAGCACGACATGGGCGCGAGCGAGCGCGCGGCGTGGGGCGAGGACGACAATGAACTGAGCCTGACCCTGGCGCCGAACGCCGTCGCCGAGCTGGCCGTCCTGCTGCTGCGCGAGCGGTTCGCCGGGCGGCCCGACGCCCTGCAGGCGATCCGCGCCTTCTGCGAGGCCAACGACGTTGAATCCACGCTGCGCGCGTGGACCTAGGCGCCTCGGCCAGGAAGGCGGCGCCCTTTCCCGACGCCGACGGGTTGAGGCCGAGGTCCCCGGCATCCGCCCGACAGAACCGAGAGAAGGTCTGGTGATCAAACCGTCCATTGTCATTGTCGGCGGCGGCTTCAGCGGCTCCCTCCTGGCCCTGCACCTGCTGGGCGGACGCCGCCCGCCGGCGCACATCCACCTGGTCGAGCGCGGACCGGCGTTCGGACGCGGCCTGGCCTATTCCACCCGCTTGCCCGAGCATCTGCTGAACGTCCGCGCCGGCAATATGAGCGCCTACCCCGACAGGCCGACCCACTTCCAGGACTGGCTTGCCGAGGCTACGGGGCGGCCATCCGACCCGTTCAGCTTCGCGCCACGATGGGTCTATGGCGACTATCTGCAGGGCGAGGTGCGCGCCGCCGCCCAGAGCGCCGCGGCGGCGGACCGGTTCGACCTGGTGCAGGACGAGGTGGTCGCGGTCCGGCGCGTACAGGGCCGACTCAGGGTCCAGCTGGCCGTCGGCCGGGCGCTCGACGCGGACGTGGTGATCCTGGCCACCGGTCATGGCGCGGCGACGGCGCCGGTCGGCCCAAAGGCGCGCTACGCCGACGATGCCTCCTACATCGTCAACCCCTGGGCGACAGGAGCCCTGGCCGAGGTCGGGCGCGATGACCCGATCCTGCTCCTCGGCACGGGCCTGACGGCTGTGGACGTGGTCGCCGGCCTGGACGGGCGGGGCCACCGCGGCAAGATCCTGGCGATCTCGCGGCGGGGCCTGCTGCCGCATCGGCATGTGCGGTTCAGCGGCGATCCGGCGCCCTGGACACCCCGCCCTGGCGAGCCGCTTTCTCAGGCCCTGGCGCGGTTCCGGCGGGACGCCGGNNTGGCGCGGACTGGACCTCGACCAGCGTCGCCGGTTTCTGCGGCATCTGAGGCCCTGGTGGGACATCCACCGCCATCGCATGGCCCCCCATGTGGCAGACCGGATTAGCGCGCACCTGAACGATGGCCGCCTGCGGGTGGTCGGCGGGCGGGTCCTGGAGCTGCGCTGGGAAGTCGGCGGCGTCACCGCCACGTGGCGTCCACGCGGCCGGACAACCCTTGTCGCCGAGCGGGCGCGGTGGGTGATCAACTGCACGGGGGCCGAGGGCGACCCGACCCAGTCGCAGAACCCCCTGGTGAAGGACCTGATCGCCACCGGCATGGCTCACGCCGATCCGTTGAACCTGGGCTTGGAGTCGGACAACGAAGGCCGCCTGATCGGCCCGGACGGCGTCGCCCAGGCGGACCTGTTCGGCATCGGTCCCATCATCCGCGGTGGCCTGTGGGAGGTTACCGCGGTGCCGGACATTCGCTTGGAAGCCCAGCGGCTGGCCGACAGTGTCGCGGCGCTGCTCAAGAGCCGCCAGCCGGTGGCCGGGTAGACGCCATGATCCGAGAAATCCAAAGGGTTGCGTCGGGTATCTGGCGGCTGGCGCCCGCGAAGCGTTCGCCTAACGCTTGCCTCAGATTTTCTCGCGCTCACCGGACCCTCGGCCTGGCTACTGTGACGCCAACGGCAGCTGCAGGACCCTTCATCATGCGACCAATCCATCGACGCACCATCCTGGCCGCCCTGGCCCTTGCGCCGACATTCGGAGCCATCGTCCCGGCTTTCGCCGCAGGCGGTATCGATCCGCTGCTACAAAAGGTGATCGACGACCCTCGCCGGGCTCCGGCCGATCGGGCGCGGGACATCTATCGGCATCCGGCCCAATCCCTGACCTTCTGGGGCCTGAAACGCGGCGCCACGGTGATCGACGTCAGCCCGGGCGCCGGCTGGTGGACCGATATCCTCGCGCCCTATCTGGCCGCGACCGGGGGCCATTACATCGCCGCCGGCGCCGACCTGGCCAACCCGGCGCTCTCCGCCGCCGCGCGCAAGGATCGCGCGGCCTTCGAGGCGAAATACGCCGACCGATCCGTCTACGGCGACGTCACCGTCGTCGGCTTCGGCAAGGTGTCCGGCCCGCTAGCCCCGCCGGCCACGGTCGATCTGGTGCTGGTGTCGCGCGAGGTTCACAACTGGGCGCAGGTCGACGGCTTCCTCCAGAAGGCCTTCAGCGATTTCCACGCCGCCTTGAAGCCGGACGGCGTGCTGGCGATCGAGGAGCACCGGGCCGCCCCGGGCGCCGATCCAAAAAAGGGCGACGGCTACCTGCCGGAGGCCTTCGTCGTCGACGAGGCGGCCAAGGCCGGCTTCGCCCTGGCCGGGCGGTCGGAGATCAACGCCAATCCCAAGGACACCAAGAACCATCCGTTCGGCGTCTGGACCCTGCCCCCGACCAGCCGGTCGTCGCCCCTGGGCCAGCCGGCCAACCCGCAATTCGACCATGCCCCCTATCTCGCCATCGGCGAGAGCGACCGCATGACGCTGAAGTTCACCAAGCCCGCATGAGTCCGCAGCTGGACCAGGGCGGCGCCCCCCGGACCTATCCGCGGATCGGCGATCTGGTCGCCGAACTCCGCGGACTGCGCCAGAAATCCCACCATTCGCGCTATGGCGACGCCGCCTTGCCGGAACTGCCATCGAAGAAGGCCACGGCGGAGATCATCGACGCCCTGGTGGCGGCGATGTTCCCAAGGCACTTCGGGCCACCGGGGCTCACCGGGGAGAGCATCGACGGCTTCGTCGCCTTCGCCCTGACCACTGCGCTGCAATCCCTGCAACGGCAGGTGCGGCTCGAATTGGACCTCGCGGCTCACAACACCGACCAGGCCCAAAGCAGTCACGAGACCCCTGCGGCCCGGATCGCCGGCCAGTTCGGCGACCTCCTCCCCGCGATCCGCGCCCTGCTCGAGACGGACATCCACGCGGCCTTCGAGGGCGACCCGGCCGCCAAGAGCCTCGACGAGGTGATCAGCTGCTACCCCGGCGTGATGGCGATCATCCATCACCGCCTGGCGCACGCCCTGTACCAGCTTGGGGCGCCGATGCTGGCGCGCACCGTCTCGGAGGCGGCGCACGCATCGACGGGCATCGATATCCATCCGGGCGCGCAGANNGTGGTGATCGGCGAGACGACCATCATCGGCCGCCGCGTCCGCATCTATCAGGCGGTCACCCTGGGCGCGAAACGGTTCGAGACCGGTGCGGAGGGCAGACTGTTGAAGGACTATCCGCGCCATCCGATCATCGAGGACGATGTGGTCATCTACGCCGGGGCGACGATCCTCGGCCGGATCACCGTCGGCGCGGGCTCGGTGATCGCCGGCAACGTCTGGCTGACCCACGGCGTGCCGCCGCGCAGCAGCATCAGCCAGGCCAAGGAACGCGACGACGTCGCCGACGGCGGCGGAATCTGAACCGCCCGATGGTCGCGCGTCAGGCCAGGGTCGGGTAGCCCTGGGCGGCGGCGATCTGCTCCAGATGGGCGATCGCGCGGTACTGGGCCGCCGGCAGGGCGTTGAAGCCGTCGAGCAACAGCTCTGCGCGCACGTCCCGCAACGCCGGATCGTGCTCGACAGCGTCCAGCGCCGACCGCAGGGCTTCGAAGGTCGCCGGGGTGGTGTTGCGTCCGGTGATCAGCGGCAGACCGGGGCTGCGGACGCTCCAGCCCAGCACCTTCAGTCGCTGCGTCAGGGCCGGGCGCAGACGCTGCAGGTGCGCCCAGGTGATGCAATCGATGGCCGCGACGTCGGCCTCCGCGGCGGCGATCCGCTCGGCGCTCGCCTCGTGCGAGCCGGTGAATGCGATTGACCCGAAGAAGACGCCATCGCGAGCCAGCGGAGCGACCTCGACGCGCAGCAGGTTCATGCCGCTGTTCGAGGCCGGGCTGTTAACCGCGCACCGCGCGCCGCGCAGCTCGGCTAGACTGGCGGCGGCGCTGTCGGCGCGCACCACAATGACGCTGCGGTGAAACGGCCCGTCACAGCCCGGCGCGCGATAGCGGGGGGTGGCGACCAGTCGAACGTGGTGGGACTTGAGCGCACCGATCAGCGGATAGCCGCAGGTCTGGCCGAGCAACAGCTGGGGATTGATCCAGACAGCCTCAAGGCTCCCTCCCCTCGCCAGGGCGACCGGCGTGCCAACCGCCCCACGGTCTTCCAGCTGCCGGGCGATCGCCGCCCAGAGCGCGTCGTTGGCCTCCTGGAGCCCCCCCAGGTCATACATGGCCAGGCTGGCGACGCGGGGCGCGTCGGCCGCGTAAGCGCTGATCGACTGTTGTTGAGCCCAGGCGTTCACGAGGCCGTCGCCCCTTCGGGGTCCAAGCGCCCCAGGCGGTGGTGCGGCCGGAACAGGTAGCGCCGGAAGACATCGGCATAGCCGGCGTAGACCAGGCCGCCGTTTGCCGTCAGCAAACGCTCTCGCTCCCGCCGGTAGAGGGCCGGCAGCTCATACCAGGCGAGCCCGGGCCGATCATGATGGGCGGCGTGCAGGTTGTTGTTTAGGAACAGCAGTCCCAAGACCGGGGCGCCCTCGACGACCGCAACGCGGCGACCGGGATCGGGATGGGCGCGATGCTCGGCGAAGGAGCGGATCAGCGACAGCGCCGAGCCCGGATAGACGAAGAAAAGCAGATATTGGGCCAGGCTCATGCCGCAGATCGCCTGCACCCACAGCCAGATCAGCGCGACCGCGACCAGGTGGCCGGCCCACAGCCGCAGCCTCGCGCCGTCGCCACCCAGGATCTGGCGAGCTTCCTTGGCGAGGAAGTGAGCCGCGTCGAAGATCGGCCCGATCACCAGCCGGCCGACGAGGTTGGTCTGCAACCGCCTCGCCGTCCGGACCAGGGCTCTGGCGAGGCCCGGCCCCTGCAGCGCATAGCGGGATTCAGGGTCGTGGTTCGGGTCCGTCAGGTGTTCGGTCGCGTGATGGGCCAGGTGGCTCCGCCTGTAGGCCTCGAAGGGCAGCCAGAGGGAAAGCGGCGGCGCGGCCAATGCGAAGTTCAGCCTCCGCCAGGGCGTCGGATGGCCGTGGATCACCTCGTGCTGAAGTGAATTGTGCCAGGCGAGCAGCCAGCCGCCGGCCATCGCGAGCAACACGGGCGGTATGCGATCATGAAACCACGTTGTAAGCCCCCACCCTCCATAGACGGCGGCGGCGATCGCCACCGTCGGCCATTCGATCGTTCTACTCAGAGGCTCGACCACGGGGTCGGCCGGGTTTGGTTGGCTCACCGATGCACCTGCGTTGACACGCCCGACTAGGGCGTCAGCGCGACGGCGCCCGCAATGCAGATCATTTTAGTATGATATCAGATTTTCTCAGTTCTCCTTCGCTGACTGACGGCGCCGCTTCGGCCGTGGACCGGTGCGATGTCGACCGCCCGTCGCGTCTACGGATTGAGTGGGTCGGGCGCGACCAGGGCGTCCGCCAGGGTGGTGCGGTCGAGGATGTCCGACACCTCGTTTCGCACCGAACTGAAGACCCGTCGCAAGACGCAGGTCGCCTCGTCGGTGCAATCGTCGCAACGCGCATAGAAATTGAGGCTGGCGCATGGCAGGAGTGCCCGGCGACAACTACGGTT